>CAJQLJ010000001.1 GCA_905479135.1 uncultured Campylobacterales bacterium
TAAACCTTATATAAAAGAAGTTAAAGGATATGAGAGTACTGCTATGGGATTGTGTATTGAAAAACTTAAGTCTTTTATTTGAATATACTTAAAATAAAGATTTAATAATAGTTACCATTCCAATATGCATATTATAATTTCCCACTGGAAAATCTAGGTGATCTTCTTCTGTAAGATTTACTTTGTATGAGCTAAGGTATTTGCCTAAAACTTCTAAATCTATTTCTTTATAATTAGTATTTTTATATGAAGTTCTTAGTAACACATTATTTGTGTTACTTAATTCTAAAGTGAAGGCAAGTGTTCTTAGAGAAATTAAATCAGTCCATTTATAAAATAGTTCAGAAGTTAATTTTTCTTCTTTATTTCCCTCAGGAGTAAATAAAATATTTTGTTTTTCTAAAGGTAATAAAACAGATAATATTGCATCTACAAAAGGTACGATTTTTTCTTTCCAAAATGGAGCTTCATCACTCTTCTCTAATTTATTTGACATATAATCCAGAATTTCTTCTTTTGTGCTGTTTTGTAAAAGTTCACTTAATTTATCATTCATTTTATTCTCTTTGCTAAATCTACTGGAAGTAAACCTAAACTTTCTTCTATAAGCTTAGTATCACCGTGATCTATAAATTTATCTTCATATTCAAAAGATGTAAGTTTTATATTAATATTTTCATCATTTAAAAACTCTAAGATAGCACTTCCAACTCCACCTTGTTTTTGAGAATCAGAGAATATATACCAATCGTTATATCTTGTAGCTAAATCTTTTAAACACTCACTATCTAATGGTTTTACAAATCTCAAATCCACAATAGCGATATCTTCATTATGAAGTTTTTCCGTTTCACATGCTCGACCAACACCTGCACCATATCCAATAAATAGTTTTTTGCTATTACCCTCTTTTAATATTTGTGCTTTCCCTAACTCAAAAGGAACTACAGGAAAGTCAACTTCCGTAAATGCACCTCTTGGATACCTAATAGCACTAGGACTAAGTAAAGTATAGGCAAAAGATAAACCTTCTTCTAAAGTTTCATTATCTCTTGGAGCAAATACAATCATATTAGGAATAAATCTTAAATATGAAATATCAAAAGCACCTTGATGTGTTTCTCCATCATTTCCTACAGTTCCTGCTCTATCTATTGTAAAAACTACTGGTAAATCCATTAAACATACATCATGGATAATTTGATCAAACCCACGTTGAAGAAAAGTAGAATAAATAGTAATATATGGTTTAAATCCTTCTTTTGCCATTGCTGCCATTGAAGTAACTGCATGTTGTTCGGCAATTGCAACATCCCAAAAACGCTCTGGAAATTTTTCAATTAATTTATTTAAACCCGTACCACTAGGCATTGCAGCAGTAACACCTACAATATTTTTATGTTTATTTGCTAATTCACATAAAGCATCTGCAAATACTGCTGTTGCAGCTTTAGCACTTGCTTTCTTTACAAAAGTCCCGTCTTCAATGTTAAAAGGACCAACACCATGCCAATGTTCGTGTTGACCTTCGGCTATTTCATAACCCTTTCCTTTTACTGTTCTTGCATGAACAATCACAGGTTTTTTCATTCCCTTAGCTAATTCTAAAGTATGAATAACTTCTTTTAAATTGTGTCCATCAATAGGTCCAATATAATCTATACCCATCTCTTCAAATAGAATACCAGGGGTGATAAGTTTCATAGCTTCTTCCATTCTTTTAGCAATATAACTTGTACCCTCGGGCATATTATTTTTAATAAAAATATTAACTCTTTCTTTGAAGCCTTGATAAGTTTTTCCAGCAAGTAATTTAGAAAGATGCTTTGATATTGCACCTATTGGTTTTGCAATAGACATTTCATTATCATTCAAGATAATTACTACAGGAAGTTTTAAATCACCTAACTCATTCAAAGCTTCATAAACCATTCCAGCAGACATAGAACCATCACCTATCATAACAACAGGTACTCTATCTTCTTCTTTAAGTTTTATTGACTTAGCAGCACCAACAGCTAATGAAATTGAAGTTGAACTATGCCCTGCAACAAAATAATCTGCTTCAGATTCATTAGGTTTTGTAAAACCACTTAATCCTTTAAATTGTCTAATAGTTTCGAATTCTTCCCATCTTCCTGTTAATAATTTATGAGGATAACATTGGTGAGAAACATCGAATATAAAAGGATCACTATATGCATCAAAAACCTTATGCATACCTACAGTTAATTCAACTGCTCCTAAAGTAGAAGAAAAGTGACCACCTTTTCTAGATACAACATCAATAATTCTATCTCTGATATCTTGTGATACTTTTTTTAATTCTTCGAGCGATTTATCTTTTATATTCATATCTTCTCCCAAAGTTTATTTTAACTTGTCTAATACCGTATCTAATACTTTAAATACTTTTGTATTTTGACTAATTGTACCAATTGTAATTCTAATTGCATTAACACCATAACCTGTTAAATCTCTTACAATCACACCTCTTTCAAGTAAGTTTTGAGCAACTTCTTTTGAAGAGTACAGTTCTCCAAGTTTTATTGTTATAAAGTTTGTATATGAATCAATATAATCAAAACCTTTAGTTTTTGCATACTCTTCATATCTTTTCATTTCATCAAAGTTTTTAACAATACACTCATGAACAAATTCTTCATCTTTTAAAGCTTCAATAGCAGCTGCTAAAGATAATGTAGTGATATTAAAAGGAGCACGAAGTTTGTATAATGTTTCAATGATATTATCACTAGCTATTCCATAACCAACTCTCATACCCCCTAATGCATATGCTTTAGAAAAAGTTCCCATGTAAATACAATTTGAAAACTTAGAGATTAAATCTTTAGGATTTATATTTTTTCTCTTATCTTTAAAAGATGCATATTCTTGATAAGCTCCATCAACTACAACTAAAGTATCTTTATTAATAGTCTCTAAAAATGCATAAACATCATCTTTATCTAAACACTCTCCCAAAGGATTATTTGGTAAGCAAAGAAAAATTATATCTGCTCCATGTTCTTTATACATTGAAGAAAACTGTTCTAAGTTATGTTCATCATCTTTTGTTTTCAGAATTTTTGAACCAGTTTGTTTTCCATAAATTTCATACATTGCAAAAGTAGTATTACTCATTAAAATCTTAGAATTACTATCACATTTTGCATGTACACAGAATTCTAAAATTTGATCACTTCCCGAACCAACAATTACATTTGATTCTTTTACATCAAATTTATTTGATAAAGCTTCTTTTAATTCATACATTGAATCATCTGGGTAAACAAACATATTTTCAGCAATTTCTTTAATTTTTGAAGTTACTACTGGTGATGTTCCATATGGGTTTTCATTAGAAGCTAATTTAACAATATCTTTTGGATTAATTCCATATTCTCGTACAACTAATTCAATTGGTTTTCCTGCTTCATAAATTGATACATTGTCTAATACTTTATTAAAATTCATTTCTTTTCCTATTTTTATTACTATTAAATATCGTGTATTTCTTTCACATAAGATCCTAAAATTTTTATTGAATCTTTGTGTTTATCTAATATTTCTTTTATTCCATCATCATCTTTATGTCCATCAAAATCAATAAAAAATATTGAATTTCCTTCAGAGATATGAGATTTAATCTTAGTAAAGTTTACGCCAGCATTTTTGAAATCAATTAAGAAGTCAACTAATGCTCCTTGTTTATCTGAAAGTTTTACTAAAATCGATGTTTTATCATTTCCACTTTGTCCATTTTCAAAATCACTAATTATAAAAAATCTTGTTCTATTATTATCTTTATCTTCTATATTTTCAAATAAAATAGGAAGATTATTTAACTTTGCACCTACATGAGGGCAAATGGCTGCACTTCCAGGTTCATTCATAGCAATTTTAGCAGCTTTTGTAGTTGATTCAATAGGTATTTGTTCAACCTCATCTAAGCCAAAATTCGCCAAAAAATTTCTACATTGTTCAAATGCAATATCTTTTGAATAAATTCTTTTTATATCTTTTATATTATCACATGTTGTAGCTAATGTATGATGAATATCGAGTACAACTTCTGCAATGATCTTCAAATTGTACTTATTTAAACAATTTATCGTATCTGTTACTATACCATTTGAAGAGTTTTCAATAGGTACAACACCAAACCTAGCTTTTTTAGTATCAACTTCTCTAAAAATTCCTTTTATAGATGCAATTGAAACATAAGAACTCATAGCACCAAATCTTCCTTCAGCTGCTTGATGTGTAAATGATCCTTCTGGTCCTAAGTAAGCTACATTTTCTGGTAATTCAAGATTTCTTGATATTGCAAAAATTTCTAAGAAAAGTGCTTCAATAGCTGCTCTATTTAATTTTCCTGTATTTAAAGATTCTAATCTATCAATAATAGCTTTTTCCCTCTCAGGTCTATAGATTGCTCCACCACTGTGTGCTTTTAAAACTCCTACTTGGTGAACAACTTCCATTCTTTCATTAATTAGTTTTAATAATTGATCATCTATATTGTCAAGCTTATCTCTTAATTCTAATAACCCTACTTCACTCATAACTACCCTTTTTTTATTAACTAATTAATTATTTTATAAATTCTTCTTCATGAGAAATCAAATCTTCAAAAGTTTCTCTTTTTCTAATTAGTCTGTCATTACCATTTTCTACTGCAATCTCAGCTACTTTATTTCTTGTATTATAATTTGATGCCATTGTAAAACAATAAGCACCTGCAGAATATATTGCAACTAAATCATTATGTTGCGTTTGTGGAAGATTGATATTTTTAGCAAAGAAATCTCCACTTTCACAAACAGGACCTACTAAATTGCAATCAGTTAATTCCTTATTATCATTTAACACTTCAACTTTGTGATATGCATCATATAAAGCAGGTCTAATTAAATCATTCATAGCTCCATCAACAATTACAAATCTTTTATTTCCATTTACTTTTTCATAAAGTACTTTAGATACAAACACTCCTGAGTTTCCTACTAAGAATCTTCCTGGCTCACAAACAATTGTAATATCCAGACCAAATAAACACTCTAAAATACCTTGTGCATATTCATTAGTATCAATCAATTTTTCATCATCATAAACAATACCTAAACCACCACCAACATCAAAAAATGAAAGTTCAATTTTAATAGCTGCAAGATTTCTTACTAAATCAGATACAATTTTCACAGACTCTTTGATTGGTTCAAGCTGTGTAAGTTGAGAACCAATATGACAATGAATTCCTGTAGGATCTAAATTTTTAGAGTTTTTACATTGAATATACATTCTTTTTGCTGTATCAATATCAACTCCAAATTTATTTTCGTGTAAACCTGTTGAAATATATGGATGAGTTTGAGGGTCAATGTTAGGATTAACTCTAATTGAAATTCTTGCAATTACATCTAACTCTTTTGCAATATTCTCAACTCTATCAAGTTCTGCTGCACTTTCAACATTTATCATCAAAATACCAAGACCTAAAGCTTCTTTTATTTCACTATCAATTTTCCCAACACCTGAAAATATAATTTTGTAAGCTTGAATCCCTACTTTTAAAGCACGTTTAACCTCACCAATTGATACACAATCAGCACCTGCTCCTAAATTTGCTAAGTGCTTTATAACTGAAAGATTAGAATTTGCTTTTACAGCATATGCTAAAATTGATTTTCTTGCTTTAAATGCACCTTTAAGTTCTTCATATTGTCCTGTAATATGGTCAAAATCGTATACATAGTATGGTGTTTGATATTTGTTTGCTAATTCTTTAAAATCTATATTCATTTTTATAATTTCCCTATTTCTTTATTCATTAAAATTTTAATTCTAAATTCAGTAAATTCAGAATCAAAACTTCTAATAGATTAGAAAGTGTGAGATTTTGTCTTAGACCAAGGCAGAAAAAGAAAATTAGGCAGGAGCATACATAAAGTATGTGAGTGTCTAATTTTCTTTTTTCAACGCAGGTATAAGTCAAAAGCTTACGCTTTATAACTATTTATTTCCATCCCAAGCAATTGTCTGTTTACCTTCTTCATCGAAAGAAACTGCTGGCATACCCATAATATTAAATCCACCATCAACATAATGAATCTCACCTGTAACTGCTGAGCTTAAATCTGATAATAAATACATACCAGAATTTCCAACTTCGTCAATTGTTACATTCTTTTTCATAGGAGAGTGAGCTTCATTCCATTTAAGCATAAATCTAAACTCACCAATTCCAGCTGCAGCTAAAGTTTTAATTGGACCTGCTGAGATAGCATTTACTCTAATTCCATCTTTTCCTAAATCTTCGGCCATATACTTAGTAGTCATTTCTAATGCAGCTTTTGCAACACCCATAAGATTATAATTAGGAATATATTTTGCTCCACCATAATAAGTAAGAGTTAAAATAGATGAGTTTTTTGATAATAATGGTTTTAATTCTCTTGTTATTTCAATAAGTGAATAAACAGAAACATCCATTGCTATATCAAATGCTTCTTTAGAAATATCATAAAATCTTCCTGAAAGTCCTGATTTTGGTGCAAATGCAATTGAATGAACAATAAAATCTATTTGCCCCATATCTTTTTCTAATGACTCTCTTAAAGCTACAATTTCAGAAGGATTTGAAACATCACATGCATAAACTTTATCAGAGCTTCCAAATTCACTAGCTATTGGTTCAACTCTTTTCTTTAAAGAATCATTTAAATAAGTAAATGCAATCTCTGCTCCTTGTGCTGCACATGCTTTTGCAATACCATAAGCAATTGATTTGTTATTTGCAACTCCTAAAATTACACCTTTTTTGCCTTTCATAAACATCTATAAATCCTTTGTATTTTCAATAATTTGTTTAAAATCTTCTATTATCCACGAAGCCGTTCCAATTAAAGCTCCATCTACACCCTCTAAAGCACATATATCTCTAACATTTGCTACTTTAACACTTCCACCATATAAAAGTGGTTTATTAATTTTAGATTTAATAGCAGAGTGAACTGAAGTAATGTCATCATTTGTAGCTGTTACTCCAGTTCCAATTGCCCAAACAGGTTCATAAGCTAAAATTAGATTTTCATAATTTGTATCAATGCCAACAAATTGCTCATAAATAAACTCTAAAGTTTTTTCAATCCCTTGTTCTTTAACTTCCAAAGGTTCCCCAATACAATAAATTATTTTGTATCCAAGTTCACTGTAGAAAGAAAACTTTTTCGCAATTTCTTCTTGAGACTCACCTAAAATATGTCTTCTTTCACTGTGACCTATTAAAATAGTTTTAATATCAAACTCTTCTAATTGTTCTGTACCAATTTCACCTGAAAAAGAACCATTTTTTGTTGCATATGCATTTTGAGTACCAATAATTAAGTTTGAAACCGTATCAAAAGAGTTTAGCGATGTAGATGTTGGAAAAATATATACATCATTAGAAATCTTATTTGATACTAAAAAATCATTTACTTCTTTCACAAAAGAAGATGTTGATTTTCTTGTGTGGTTAGTCTTAAAATTCGAAGCAATAATTGACATTAATCTTCCTCTAACACAAGAGCTTTAACACCTGGTAAAATTTTTCCTTCAATTAATTCTAATGAAGCTCCACCACCAGTTGAGATGAAAGTCATTTCATCTTCATCACCAGTAACTCTAACTAAGTCAGCAGTATCACCACCACCTACAACTGTCGTAGCAAATGAAGAAGCTACTGCATGTGAAATTTTAGTACTTCCTTTTGCAAACTTATCCATTTCATAAACACCCATTGGTCCATTCCATAAAATTGTATTAGCATCTCTTAAAGCAAGCGAAAACATTTGTGCTGATGCAGGACCAATATCAAGTCCCATCCAAGTAGATGGTATTTCTTGTACTGTTACAAGTTTTGCAATTGCCTCTGCATCAAATGCTTCAGCTGCTACTACATCTACTGGTAAGTAAAACTTAACACCTAATGCTTTTGCTTCTTCCATAATTTTTAAAGCTTCTGGAACTAGGTCATCTTCTACTAAAGACTTACCAACTTCATGTCCTAATGCTTTAAGGAAGGTGAATGCCATACCACCACCTATGATAATCTTATCAACTTTTGGTACAAGATTATAAAGGGCTTCTAGTTTTCCTGATACTTTAGATCCTCCAACAATTGAAACAAATGGACGCTTAGGTTCATGTACAATATGATGGAAAAATTTAATCTCTTTTGCAAGTAAGAAACCGGCTGCTTTTGATTCAATATCAAAATGCTGTGCAATTCCTTCAACAGAAGCATGAGCTCTATGCGAAACACCAAATGCATCATTTACAAATACTTCAGCCATAGATGCTAAAGTTTTACTAAGCTTTGGATCATTTTTAGTTTCACCTGCATCAAATCTCATATTTTCTAAAAGTAAAATCTCACCTGTTTGTAAATTCTTAGCCATAGAAATAGCTTCTTCGCAAATAATACTTGGAGCTAATTTAATTTCTTGTTTTAGTAGTGTATGTAATCTTTTTGCAATTGGCTTTAAAGAGAACTGTTCTTCAAAACCATTCTTTGGTCTACCAAAATGAGAGGCTAGAATAATTGAACAATCATTATCAATACAATACCTAATAGTATTAAGTGCAGATCTAATTCTTCTGTCATCAGTTATGTTATTATATTCATCCATTGGAACATTAAAATCACATCTGATAAATACTCTTTTACCCGTTATATCAATATTTTTAAGTTCTTGTAATTTCATTATTTACCTTTATTTTAAGTTCTAATTTTTAGCTACGTGCACACCCATGTCAACAAGTCTTGAAGAATAACCCCATTCATTGTCATACCATGCAAGAACTTTTACCATATTTCCTTCAATAACTTGAATAGTATCTAGAGGAACTACAGTTGATAACTCTTCACCATTAAAATCAGAACTTACTCTACCTTCTGTATCAATACCTAAAATACCTTTTAAATATCCAGTTGATGCTTTAGTAAATGCAGATTGAATCTCTTCTAAAGTTGTATCTTTTTTAAGCGTAACCGTTAAGTCAACTAATGAAACATTTGGTGTTGGTACCCTAATTGCTTGACCATTTAATTTTCCATTTAAATGTGGCATTACTTTTCCAATTGCCTTAGCAGCTCCCGTTGATGCAGGAATTAAATTTGTAGCACCTGCTCTACCTTTTCTTGGATCTTTTTTATCTTTGGCATCTAATATTGGCTGAGATGAAGTATATGAATGAATAGTAGTCATTAAACCTTTTTCAATTCCATATTCATCATCTAAAAGTTTTGCAACTGGTGCTAAACCATTTGTAGTACAAGACGCATTAGAAACAATTGCTTGACCTGCATAAGTCTTTTCATTTGCTCCCATTACAAAAGTTGGAGTATCATCTTTAGCAGGTGCACTCATTACAACTTTTTTAATTCCACTATCGATATAAGGTTGAACTGAATCCATTGTTAAAAATGCACCCGTACATTCTAAAACAACATCAGCGCCTAATGCGGCAAATTCTAATTTAGAAGGATCACGTTGGCTTAAAAGTTTGGCTTTATTATTTCCAATATGAACATATCCATTTTCTACTTTGATATCTTGTCTGTTTCCATGAACAGTGTCATAACGAAGATTGTATTGAATCATTTCTTCACTACCACTTGCATTAACTGCTACTAATTCAACATCGTCTCTGTTTGCAACAATTCTTGCAACACATCTACCAATTCTACCTAATCCATTAATTGCAACTTTAATAGCCATTTTATTCCTTGTATTCATTGTAATTGTAGATATTTTATCGAAAAATTGCTATAATATTATTTAAGTATATAACAAAGGTATGAATTAAGTGCAACTTGCAGTATTTGGCGGTAGTTTTGATCCCATTCACACAGCTCATGAAGCGATTGTAAATGAGTCAATAAAAGAACTTGATATTGATAAATTGGTTGTGGTTCCTACATATTTAAATCCTTTTAAAAATAGCTTTCATTTAGAACCAAGAGTAAGAGAAGAACTTTTAAAAAAAGTATTTTTCGAGAATCCAAAAGTTGATATTAGTGATTATGAAATAAAACAAAATCGAGCAGTTTATAGTATTGAAACTATCAAGTATTTGAAAAACTTATATAATGCATCTAAAATTTATTTAATTATTGGTGCAGATAATTTAACAAATTTACATAAGTGGGATTCAATAGATGAATTAAAATCTTTAGTCCATTTTGTTGTTGCTTCTAGAGAAAATTTTAAAAAAAACAATTTTGTTGAGTTTAGAAAATTAAAAATTGATATTAATATAAGTTCTACGATGTTAAGAGATAAAATTGATTTAAACTTTATACCTATACAAATAAAAGAAGATATAATAAATCTTCAAAGAAACGAAAAAGGTTAATTCTTGAATAGATTAGAAACTATTAAAACGCTTTTAGATGAAAAAAAAGCAGAAAATATTGATGTTATTGATTTAACATCAAAAGATTATATTGTTGATTATGTTGTAATTGCAACTACTTTAAACTCAAAACACGGTTTTGCATTATTAAACTACTTAAAAGAAGAACTAAAACCGCTAGGTGAAGAATTCTTAAGAGTAAATGAAGATGATAACTGGACTGTTATTGATTTAGGAGATATGTTTATTCACTTAATGAGTGAAGATTATAGAAAAAAGTATTCTTTAGAAGATTTTTTATCTCAATTAGATTCAAGAGAATAGAGCTTAAGCTCTATTCTCTTTATCTTTTAGTATTTTAATAATTTTAAATTTATTAAAATAACATATTACATTTTATTCTTAGCCTTAATACCTAATAAATCTAAACCAACTCTAATACTCATTGCAGACATGCTAAGAGCTTTTAAATACATATTCTGTTCAGTACTACCTACAATTTTATAGTCATTATAAAACTTATGAATAGATGCTGCTAGTGATGTTAAATATTCTGTTATCTTTTGCATTTCTCTTTTAGCAAAAGCTTCATTTAGAACTGAACCTAACAATAATGATTCATAAATTAAATTTAATCCATCTTGATTTAGATTTTCAAAACTTTCATCTTTTATATCATCAAAAGTTAATTCTGCTTTTTTAAATACTTGATTAATTCTTGCATGAGCATAATTAATATAAAAAATTGGATTTGATGAATCTTGATTAGTTAATCTATCCAAATCAAATTCTAAATGAGTATCACTTTTTTTAGTTAAGAATACAAATCTTAAAGCATCTGAACCAATGTCATTTGTAATATCAGACATTAAGATTACATTACCTGCACGTTTACTCATTTTATATGGTTCCCCACCTTTTAAAAGTGAAACCATTTGAGATAAAAGTACTTCAAGTTTTTTTGAATCATTTCCTAAAAATTCTATTGCAGCTTTAACTCTTTTGATGTAACCATGATGATCAGCTCCCCAAATATTTATATATTCATCAAAGCCTCTGTCATATTTATTTTTATGATAAATAATATCACCTGCAAGATAAGTAGGAATTCCATTGTCTCTTACGACTACTCTGTCAACATCATCTCCTACATTTGTAGATCTAATCCAAACTTTTTCATCTTTTTTATAAAGTGAATCATTATTCTCTAAAATTTTTCTAGTTTCTTCCCATAAAGGATAAAGAGATTTTTCAGAAACAAAAGTATTAAACTCAATTCCTAAATCTTTTAAATCACTTACAATGATATTCATAACCAAATCTTTAGCAAAAAAAGCTATTTCTTTGTATTTTGATTCGTCATAAATAACTTCTTTTCCAAATTTCTCAATCACAAGTGGTGCAATATCAATTAAATAATCACCTCTGTAATAAGTTTCAGGATATTCAACTGTCTCATTAAAAATAAATTCTCTGGCAGCTAAAGAAATAGAAAGACCTAACATATCCATTTGTGAACCAGCATCATTTACATAATATTCAGTAGTAATATCAAACCCTAAATGTCTTCCAACTCGTGCTATTGTATCACCTTGGATTGCACCACGAGCATGACCTATATGTAATGGACCTGTTGGATTAGCAGAAACATATTCTAATAAAATTTTTATATCTTTTTTTGTTTCTTTTGCAAAAGTATTCTCATTACTTAAAGCAGTATCAACCAAAGATTGCAGAAAGTTATTTGATAATTTGAAGTTTATGAAACCTTTTACAGCTTCAACTTTTTCAAACATTGATGAATTATTAAATTTAGATGCTAATTCATCAGCAATTATCATTGGTGATTTTCGTAATTCTTTTGCAAGTGAAAATGCAACAGGAGTTGCATAATGACCAAAAGAAATATCTTTTGGTTTTTCAAGAACAACATTTGTTTCTAATATTTTTTCTATATATTCTTTTACTAAATTTTGCAATATATACTCTTAAACTATTTTAGTTTCGTTTTTGTCTTCTACTTTAGCTTCTGTTTCAGCTTTTTTTTCGATTTCATCATTTTTTTTATCAGCAACTTCAGCTTCTTCATCATCTTTTACAGCTTTTTTGAAATTCTTTATTCCAGAACCAAGACCTTTAGCTAACTCAGGTATTTTCTTACCTCCAAATAGTAGTAATACTACTAATGCTATTAATATCCATTCCATTCCGCCAGGCATTCCCATGACTAATCCTTATGTTAATTTGAGCTTATTATAACTTGTTAATGCTTAAAATTTTTTTGTTATTTATTTAAAAAGAAAATTGATAATTTTATATCCAGAACCTGCTGCTATAATTGTTCCAAATACATTTAAAGCTACATTTGTAATCGCAAGGTAAGTAGATGTTCCAAAAAGTAAATATGATTCAATAGCAAATGCAGAATATGTAGTAAGAGCACCTAAGAATCCTGTAGTTAAAAAAACTTTTAAAGTATCTGATACCGTAATATGAGCAAAGTACGCAAATAAAATTCCTATAATAAAAGAACCCAATATATTTACTAGTAAAACTCCCATCGGAAATTCAAGTGGAATATATTTATTTGTAAGATGCACAGTATAAGCTCTAGCAATTGCTCCTAAAAAACCTCCAGCACCAATTGCTAATATAGTTTGCCAACTAAGAGTCATATTTTTTCATTTCATCATCAAAGATTTTTTTCATTTTCTCTTCCGTATCTTCAAACCAAGATGTTGATTTATCAGCTTGTATTGGATCTAAGTATATTACTTTTACAATTCCAGGACTTGCTTCAAGTTTTTTTGAGTCAACAATATTTCTAGTGTTTAAAATCAAAACTGGCTGAACTCTTAATTTAAATTTGTTTCCTAGCATTTTTGCACCAGCTTTAAATTTAAGTATTTTTCTTCCATCTGATCTCGTCCCTTCAGGAAACATTGCAATAGGACGATTTTTTTCTAATCTATCTTTTACTTCTTTAAATAAATGTATTATTCCAGCTTTATTTTCTCTATCTATTGATATCATTCTTGGAGCTTTTATAATATGTCCAAAAAAGAACAAATCAGATATTTCTTTTTTTGCAACCCAAGCTAAATCTCTATTATGAATGTGTTCCATTACAATAATATCAAGTAAAGATTGATGATTCATTAAAACTAAATCACTAGATTCATCTAATTTACCTTCTGTTTGTATTTTAATCCCTAAGAATTTTATTTGTAACTTCATCCAAATTTTTATTACTTTATGAGTATGATTCCTGAACAAGTACATAGCACAAACAGTAATCGCTACTGTAATTGTAAATTGTATCAAAAGTATTATTCCTCTAGTTTTTGCCAAGATTTTCTTCCTTTATCCAACCAATAAATTTTTTCTCAATTCCCATTACTTTTATAAATTCACTTTTCTTATTTAATATTTCGACTCTTTCAGAGTTATCTAACTTAAAAAATATTGTGGAATTATTTGTTGGTAATATGTAAATATAAGAATTTTTCTTTACAATTCCAGTCTTATTTGGCATAAAATAAATAATAGAAATAATAAGTAATACAATAGAAATACCTAAATAAATTTTATTTTTTTTCCAAATATAAAGTAAAACAAATACTATTAATAATAACACTAATGCTATTTTTTTATATTTCTCAAAATTAGAATTATTTGGGTTTAAATCTGTTTGAGTACTAACTAGTTCATTTTGTAATATTAATGGAATAGTGATATTTACAAAACTTTTACTTGTAGTATTATAATATTTAAATTGCACTTTTTTCTTATGTATTGGCATAACAAGATAATAAATCAAGTTTTGATTTGGATAAATATCTATTAACTGTGAAGTACCTTGTTCTTCAATACCAAAAAGATGGAAATCTTCAAGATTTGAGTTTAATGCATCAATATCAATAACCGTTAGTGTTTCTTTATTATTGTATTGTTTTGTTTTATAAGCTTTTATTTTAAATTCTTTTGCAATTATATTAGAAAATCTTTCATCGTCTTTTGCAATATCTGAGTAAGAAATACTTTTAGAAGAAAGATTTGAAACTTCTATAACCTCTTCATTTTTAATTAATTCATTTGAAAAAGTTGGTAATTCAAACTTTCCCTCATTAGCTTTAAAAAAGTATGTATTTTCGTAATTTGCACCTGTAGTATTTATCCATTCAGCATAAGGATTAATAACTTCTATATTTTTAGAATTTAAAAAAGATGTTTTAATATAATCAAAATCTTCTGTTGTAATTAGTGCTTTTAATTTAACTTCAAATTTTTGATTTTTATAAACTTGTTTTGGAATTTCTTTATATGTTACATATAAATTTTTTGCAGCAAATAAATTTGTTGATAATAAAATGATCGCTAAAATAATTAGGTTCAAAAAAAGTTTCATATTAAGATTCCTAATAAAAGATATAGCCAAAGCTATATCTTTATTGTAAAAAGCCTTTAAGCATTCTTACTCCATCATTTCCACCAAGTAATTCTTCCATTGCTCGTTCAGGATGAGGCATTAAACCAAATATATTTCTTTCTTTATTACAAATACCTGCAATATTAGAAACTGAACCATTTATGTTCTCAGTAGTTCCTTTATCATCACAATATTTCAACAAAATTTGATTATTAGCTTCTAATTCTGCTAAACCTTTTGCATCAATAAAATAATTACCATCATGATGAGCAACAGGGATATTAATAAGTTCATCTTTTTTAAGTAAAGATAAGAATGTGTTATTATTATCAATAACTTTTAAGTTATGAAATTTAGAGATAAAATGTAAAGAATCATTTCTTTTCATAGCACCAGGTAATAAACCAGCTTCTAATAAAATTTGGAATCCATTACAAATTCCTAATATCTTACCACCTTTTGCTGCATATTCTTGTACCGAATCCATGATATTAGCAAATCTAGCAATTGCACCAGATCTTAAATAATCCCCATATGAAAATCCACCAGGAATTACTAAAAGGTCTGTGTCTGATGGAATATTTTTTTCCTTGTGCCAAACAATTTCTACATCTGCACCTAATTGTTCAAAAGCATATTGTGTATCATACTCACAATTTGTTCCTGGAAATTGTAATACTGAAACTTTCATATTAACCTACTATTTCGATATCGTAATCTTCAATAACAGTATTAGCAAGAAGTTTTTCACACATTTTAATAACTTCTTCTTTAGCCAAAGCTTCATCTGAAGAGTTTAATTCAATAATAATTTGTTTACCAATTCTTACGTCTTTTACTACTTCTTTAAATCCTAAAGTATCTAAAGCATGGTGTGTTGCTTTACCTTGATCATCTAATACGCCTTGTTTTAATGCTACATTTACAATTGCTTTCATTTATTCCCTTCTGTTTATATTTTTGCGATTATATCTAAATCTACCTTTAGTTAGATTAGATAAAAAACTAATAAGTACTGATGATTATAACTATTTACTTAAGCTATTCAAAATCTTTGTATAGCCATTTAAAATAGTGTTTTTTATAGAATCAGGTACTTCTACTTCTAATTTTTCACCAGCTTTTAAGTCTTGTGATTTTTCTTTCCAATTATTTGCTTTACCAAAATCTCTAAGGATTTGTTTATCCATTGAAATATAGTTTGCGTTTTCAAAATCCTCAAGAGCTATAAATCTTGAACTTTCAGGAGTTAAAACTTCATCACCTAAAACCCACTGACCTTGTTCATCAACAAAAATTTCAAATTTTGTATCAACAACTACAATACCGTTGTCATAAGCAAATTTTGTAAAATCTTTGAATAGATTTTCCATACTTTCAATAATCTCTGGAAATTTATCTCTGACTGATTTTGAGTTTAAAGGTACATCTTTAACACCTTTAGTAGTTGGAGTAAATAATGGAGTTTCAAATTTGTGCCATTGTTTTAAACCCTTTGATAAATTTAATCCGTATGGATCATTACCATTTTTGCAAGCATCAAATAATGAACCTGTTAAGTAATTTCTAAAAATAAACTCAAATTGTACAATCTCACCATTAATCTTTGCTTCTAAAGGCTTACATAATTCCATAAGTTGACACCTAGGAGCAATTGCTAAACTTTGATCAACTTTTTCAGAAAGTATAGCTGTTTTAATACCACAGTTTTTAGCATATTGTGCACCGTTATTTGAAATTGCTGTTTGAGAAACACCTTTACCATCAATTTCTAAATTTAATGGAATATCAAATACAGAACATCTATCACTTCTAACTAGTAAAACTTTTGCATCTTTTCCCGGACATGTATAAAGATCTGCATTTTTACCAATATAAAAAAGGTTGTAACCTAATTCTTCAAGTTCATCTATCCCTTTCTTTGATGTTGTCTTTTTTGATTCTGGCCAAAGACCAAGTGCAACAATATCGCTAATTTTCATTCATTCTCCTGCTATTTATTTATAATTATAAGACTTTTTAAAATCCCAATTGAAGTATTTAATTGATTGTCATTAAGAATATCTTCATTAGTAATAATTTTTTTATCTTCTTTGTTTTCTTTTTCTTTTTTAACTTTTGTATCTACTTTTTCTAATTCACCCTCAAGATGTTTTTTTAAGTCTGCTTCTTTTATTTTGAACTCAGAATTTTCATCTTGCGTAGCTTTACCTGAAAAAGCTATAACATCAGGAGTAACACCCACTGCTTGTATTGTTCTTCCACTTGGTAAATAGTATTTTGCAATCGTAAGCTTTATACTTTCTTTTCTATCTCTAGTTATAGGTAGAATTGCTTGAACAGAACCTTTTCCAAATGTTTTCTCACCAATAACAATAGCTCTTTTATGATCTTGAAGCGCTCCTGAGACAATTTCAGATGCAGATGCTGAACCACCATTTACTAGAACTACCATAGGCAATTTTGATATGGTATTTGAAGAATTTGCTTCAAATTTTTCTTCATCATCTTCATCTCTACCTTTTTGAGATACAATAACACCTTTATCTACAAAAAGATCAACTACACCAATTGCTTGTGATAATAAACCACCAGGATTATTTCTTAAATCAAGTACTAAACCCTTAACATTTGGGTTATTTTTTATAGCTTTTTCTAAACCTTCTACAACTTTTCTATCAAAACTTGAAACTCTTAAATATAATAAGTTTTCATTTTCAAATGTTTTAGAAAAGACTGATTGAATTTTAATAATATCTCTAGTAATTCTAATTTTAACAGGTTTACTCTCACCTTTTCTTACAACAGTAAGTAAAATATCTGTTTTAGGCTTTCCTCTCATAAAAGAAACAGCTTCATCTAGAGTCATATTCAGAGTTGATTTTTCATCAATTTTTAAAATTATGTCTGAAGATTTAACTCCCGCTTTAAAAGCTGGAGTATCATCAATTGGAGAGATAACTGTTAAAGCACCATCTCTCATGCCAACAGTAATTCCTAAACCACCAAATTCACCTTTAGTTTGAATACTCATTTCATTTGAAGACTTAGCATCTAAAAAAGTTGAATGAGCATCTAATTCTTGCATTAGACCTTTAAGCGCTTTATTTACTATTTCTTCAAGTATTATGTCATCTACATAATATTTTTCAACAGTTCCAATTACTTTTGTTAATTTTGATAAGGACTCAAATCTTGATTTTTCTTCAATTTCTTCTTCTGCAAAAACTGATTGTGTTAATAATAATCCAATAGATAAAGTTAATAATAATTTTTTCATATGTACATAACCTTTAAAATTTATAGACATAAATTATACAAAAAAGTTTATAAAAGTAAGGTTTTATAAACTTTTTTGTACTATATCATCTAGTTTTAAAAAAGGTTTATAATATGAGTATTAAAGAAAATGTTGATTTTGTTAAAGATGAACTAAACAGTGAAGAAAAATTTCTAGAAAGTGTTGTAAAAGTTGAAAGCTTTTACAAAAGATACAAAGCTTTAATCATTGGACTTGGATCAATTGCTGTAGTTGCAATTATAGCAATAAGTATTAATAACTACAATAATGAAAAAAATAAAATTGCAGCAAATATAGCTTTTGACAAAGTTATTGCAGATCCAAAAGACATAGAAGCTTTAAATACTTTAAAAGAAACAAACAATAAACTTTATGAAGTAGCCATGTATTTACAAGCTAAAAAAGATGGTAATTATCCTGCTACGAATATTCCATACTTAAAGGAATTGTCAGAATATAAAAAAGCATTAACAAACAAAAATGTTGAAAAGCTAAATACCCTTTCAATGCAAAGTGATTTTTTATTAAAAGAGTTTGCAATATTTAATAGAGCTTTAGTTTTAGTTGAACAAGGTAAATATGAAGAAGCAAAAGTTGCACTTAAATTAATTCCACAATCATCTAAAGCATCTGAATTATCAAAATTACTAGAACATTATTTACTTACAAAATAAAGGAATACTATGAAGCACTTTTTGATTTTATTATCTGCACTATTTTTATTAACTGCATGTGGAAGTAAAAAATATTTTGAACCAGAAAATGTAAAAAGTACTTTGAAAATAGAAAAGTCTAGCTTATCTTCTGCTATAAAATCTATGAACAGAGATGGTGCAACATTAGAAGATGGTACGATTATCACAAGAGATGGAATTTCAAAATTCAAACTTCCTAAGAATTTTAATTTTTTGAATACAAGTAACACAGGTAAAGTTCTTGCTACTAATTATAAAGACACATTATTAATAGGGAACAAAGAATTCAAATTTGATAATATCGTAGTAGCTGCTTCATTAAAAGACAATAAACTCGCAGTACTTTATTCAGACAATTCTATTGAGCTATTAGATGTAAATACAAAAAAAACACTATTCAAAGAATATCTCACCGTTTCATTAGCAAATGATACAAGAATTGCAAATCCACATTTTATGGGTAACTTAATTCTTTTCCCTACTTTGAATGGAAAAATAATTATTGTTTCTTCTATAACAAATAAATCTGTTAAAAATATATCAGTTGATTTGGATAAGCAATTTAACAATATAATATTTTTGAAAGTAATAGAAGATAAACAAACTTTAATAGCTGCAAGTGCTAATAAATTAGTAACAATATCTACAGAAAAAGTAACTTTAAAAGATTATCAAATTAGAGACATAATTGTTAACAAAGAAAGTATTTATTTAGCGACGATTGATGGAAGATTAATTAAGTTGAATTTAGACTTAGAAAAGATCAAAAGTAAAAAATTTAAATACTCGAAAATTCATGCTCTTGCATTTACAGATTCACTATATGCGGTTGAATCACAAAATTATATAATTAATATAAATGAAGAATTCACAAATGATACTGTTTATGATTTTGATTTTAATAATGAAGAAAGACTAATTGTAATTAAAAATAAAATTTATACTGATGAAAGAGAGATAACTCTTCCATAAAAGCTACTAGGAAAATTCCTAATAGCTTTATTTTTTATTAGCTTCTTCTCTTTCGAAAACTTCTCTACATTCTGTGCAGAATTTAGCAAAAGGTTTTGCCTTTAACCTTCCTATAGGAATTGTAACACTACACATAGAACAAGTTCCATAAGAACCATCTTCAATTTTTTTAATGGCTTCTATTATTTGGTTTAATTCAGCTAATTGATGATTTGCAATCATTCCTTCAGTAAAAGAATCACTTATTACTTCCGCATAATCTAAATCATCTTTTGTTTCTTGTTCTTTCAACTGATCAATGCTTGCTCTGCTTCCATTTACATTATTCAAAATAATTTCTTGTCTTTGGATTAATATATTTTTCAATTCATCAATCTGTTGTTTATTGGGCATTAAAATTCTCCTAAATTATATGTAGAATTATATACTTTTTATTATGTATAAAATATAAGACTAGCTAAAAGTACTATTAATAGGTACTTTACAACAAAAATAATTTAAGAATAAATATTTATAAATTAAAGAAATTAACACTTAATTAATTTAATAAGGATAGAATATATAAATTTAAGAATAGGAGATTCAAATCACAAGTTTAAGTAAAAACTTTTTGTTAATGATATTAGTATTGTTTTTTACATTATTCATACTTATTTTTATACAAGCTAATTTTAGACAACAAAGTACATTTTATACCAAAAATATTTCTAATATTATAAATATTCCAACAATATCTTTTTCTAATTCTAAATTTGAAGCAAGAATCAGAGTATATGATGATTTCTCACATATACTTTATCCTAAACAGAAAAGAATAAACTATTTGGATTTTGTATATGAAAACTAGTACTTTTTTAAATTTTTTATTTCTTCTAATTTATAAACATAAATCAAAACATATAGCAATATCTTTAATATCAATTTTAATTGTATTTTTAATTTCATCTGTTTTATTTATATCTTCATCAATTCAAAAAGAACTATTTAATACTCTAGATGCGCAAAGTGATTTTGTAGTACAAAGAATCAATTCTGGAAAAATAGTAAATACTCCTAATTCTTGGATTGATGATTTTGGTGATATAAATGGAATATCAAATATTCAGCAGAGAGTTTATGGACAATACTACTTTGAAGCAGCAGATAAATATTTTACAATTGTAGGTATTGATTTATTTGAAGAATCAACAAATAAAGATATTGAAAAGCTTTTAAAAATACTAAATATTCAAGAGTTTATGAAAAAGGACTCCATGATTATTGGAAATGGAGTAGAAAAAATATTAAGAGAATTTAAATATTTTGAATATTACTCTTTTAGACTACAAAATAGAGATACAAGAAAAGTATCTATATTTAAAGCTTTACCAAAAGAGGCAAATATCATTGCAAATGACTTAATTATAATGGATCTCTCTATTGCTAAAGAAATTTTAAATATAGATGAAAATGAATCTACTGATATAGTTTTAAATGTGCCAAATGAATTGGAGCATTCAAATATCAAAATAGAACTTATTTTAAAACACTTAGATATTAGAGTTATTCAAAAAAATGATATCAAAAAAGCTTATGAAAATCTTTATAACTATAAAGGTGGTGTTTTCTTAATTTTATTTATTGTTGTCATGATAACTTTTATTCTGATTTTATTTCAAAGATATACAATGATTAGTTCAAGTGATAAAAAAGAGATTGGTATTTTAAGGGCTGTTGGATGGAGTATAAAAGATGTAATAAAACTTAAAATATTTGAAACATTTATTATTGCATTTATCTCTTTTTTAATTGGAGTTATATTAGCTTATATTTTTGTATTTTTTTTAAATGCGCCAATATTAAGTAATATTTTCTTAGGTTTTAAAAACTTAGAAAATAATGTTCCTTTTGTACCAAATATTGATTTTTCAACTATGTCTACTTTATTTCTATTTTTTATTATTCCTTTTATTTCTGCAGTTTTAATTCCTACTTGGAAAATTGCTGTAATTGAACCAATTGAGAGTATGAAATGATAAAAGTAACTAATTTAAATAAAGTATTCAATGAAAATACAAAAAAAGAGTTCCACGCCTTAAAAGATATAAATATTGAAATTCAAACTTCATCTTGTGTGATATTAAAAGGAGTAAGTGGAAGTGGGAAGTCTACTTTACTTTCAATCTTGGGAGCTTTATCTAAACCGTGTTTTGGGGAAGTAATTATAAATAATGATAGTATTGCAAAGCTGCCTGATTTACATAGTTCAGCATTTCGAGCTCAAAACCTAGGATTTATTTTTCAATCTTATAATCTATTTAATGAATTGAATGTTGAAGAAAACGTCTCAATTCCTTTAGTTCCTTTAGGTTTTACACAAAAAGAAATTAATCAAAAAGTACAAAAAGCTTTAAACCTTGCAAATATTGAACATAAAAAATATGAAACAGTATCTAACCTTTCAGGAGGAGAGAAACAAAGAACTGCAATTGCAAGAGCATTAGTAAATAATCCTGATATTATTCTTTGCGATGAGCCAACAGCGAACCTAGATAATTCTAACTCATTAAAATTTATTGAAGTTTTAAGAAAACTAAAAAAGCTTAATAAAACAATTATTGTAGCAACTCATGATCCAATTTTTGATAAGTTAGATTTTGTAGATAATACTATAAATATAAAAGATGGGAAAATTACATGAATAGTGTACTTTTATCAAATGAAATAATAGTATTTTTATTTACACAAATAATTCTTTTATTGCTACTTAGTATTTCTTTTTTTTATTCACTTTCAATAATAAAAAATTGGGATTATTCAAAAACTACACAAGAGCAGTATAAACTTGAAAAACGTTCATATTTAGTAATTCTAATCATTAGTTTTACAATGATTATAAAAATATTCCTAATGCCCTATTTTGCATATAGTATTGATATTTTATCGCATATTGTTCCGGGTGCTATGTGTGCTGCTGGAGTTATTGGAGCAAATGAATATGGACAAGCTCTTTTGAGTTTTAAAGTTGTTCTTCTATTTTTTATAGGTATTTGGATGATTCTAAATACTCTTGATTTAAAAGAAAAAACCTATCCATATACTAAGAAAAAATTTTATCTCTTTGTTTTAATCTTTATCCTTGTGCTTATTGAAACAGTTGTTGATATTTTATACCTAACAAATATTTCTACAAAAGAACCAGTACTTTGTTGTTCTGTTATCTTTGGTGCAAGTTCAACGGGAACTCAAATACCTTTTAACCTAAATATTACTATGCTGATTGTTCTTTTTTACCTTCTGTATTTTCTAAGTATTTTTGTAAATATTCAAAAGAATCCATATTTAAACATAATTGTAAATATTCTATTTATTTATATCTCTTACTATGCAGTTACTTACTTTTTTGGAACTTATGTATATCAACTTCCAACGCATCAATGTCCATTTTGTATGTTACAACATGAATATTTTTATATTGGCTATTTTATTTGGGGTTCTTTATTTTTAGGTGTATTTTTTGCTTTTGCCTATTCTATTTTAAAGCTACTTATAAATAAAAGTCTTGATTATGCATTAAAATATTCACTAATTTTTAATACTTTATTTGTTCTTATTTGTACTTTCTATACACTTAAGTTTTATTTTGTGAATGGCGTTTTCTTATAA
>CAJQLJ010000002.1 GCA_905479135.1 uncultured Campylobacterales bacterium
TTTTCCAACTTGTATCCAATAACTTTTTCAATTTCATCTACGAATTTTTCTAATCCCCATTCATTTACTAAGTGTCTAACTCTTGCTTTATTTCTATTTACTCTATTTCCATAATCTCTAAAAATCTCAGCACATGCAACTGCTACATCTTTTACTTGTGAAGGCTTAACATATTTATTGGCTCTTAATGCAATCTGTTTTGATTTAGAAAGTCCACCAGCAAGTGTTAAATCAAAGAAAACATCTCCTTCACTATTTTTAAAAGCTGTAAATGCTACATCTTGAATCTCATGAGCAGCAGCGTGTTTTGAACAGCCTGAAATTCCAATTTTATATTTTCTTGGAAAATTACAAAACCTATCTTCATTTTCATCAAAATAGCTATCTACTTCACGTGCAAGTATACTTGCATTAATAATTTCTTCAGCATCAATTCCACCTACAGGAGAAGTCATAATAGGTCTTGGACCATCACCTGATGCCATTCTTGAAGTTAGTCCAACAGAATCTAGGAGTTTGAAAATAGCAGGTATGTCTTTTATTTGAATATAATGAAATTGTATATTTTGTCTATCTGTAATATCAACCAAACCTTGAGCATATTCAAGTCCAATTTTAGCCATTACTTCCAATTGTTCTAAATTCATTTTAGTATCTGTTAGTTTAATCCTTTTCATGAAGTATTTTTTATCTTCACTTTCATCTGCATTTATATGTGGATACATTCCATACCATTTTAATAATCCAATATATTCAGTATTTAAAGGTATGCCCTCTTCTGCTTCTTTAAACATATCTTCAATAACATGTAAGGGATTTCTTGAAGCCTTAAGTTCTTCAACTACAGATAATTCTTTTTCCATAATAACTCCTTAATACTATGATATAGTATTGACTATAATCATATTTTTAAAATTATAACATTTTTTAATAAAAAAATAGCAAAAATAAAATTGACTAATTTAATATGGTATTAAAAATAGTCAATTCTATAGGCTTATTTAGTAAATATATACTATACTATTTAAGTATAGTATTAGCTTCGATCATGCTTTAGACTAAGTCTATTGCTATTTTAAAAAAATAAGTTTTAAAATAAACGAATAAAAATAGATTTTTAACTATAATACGAATAAATATAAATAATAAGAGAAAATATGGAATTAACATCTCAAGAACTAAATGAATTTAATGAAAATGGATTTATTGTTTTAAGAAATTTTTTATCTGAAGATTTTTGTAATAAAATTTTAGAAAAAGCAAATGAACATTTAAAAAGAAAAGAAGCTCCAATAGAGAGTGAACAAGAATATATGAACCTAGATGAAGAAAAAATTACAATAAGAAGATTACGACAAGTTTACGATAGAGAAGAAGTATTTAAAGAATGGATGACAAATAAAAAAATTAGACCTATTTTAAAACAAATTTTAAATGATACTCCAGTATTAACTTTAGCTCATCATAATTCAATTATGACAAAAGTACCTCATGAAAGTACTCGTACTTATTGGCATCAAGATAGAAGATATTGGCATTTTCAAAATGATGATTTAGTATCTGTTTGGTTAAGTCTTGGTGATGAATTTTTAGAAAATGGTCTTTTAGAATTTATACCTAAATCACATAAAATAGATTTTGGTAAAAATAGATTTGATGAAAACTCAAATTTCTTAGATGAAAACCAAGAAAACCAAGAATTGATAAAAACAAGAAGTTCACAAAATCTTGCAAAAGGTGATGTAGTATTATTTCACTGTAAAACTTTACACCATGCAAGTAAAAATAAAACTGATAATGCAAAAATATCTTTTGTATATACAGCAAGAGCATTTACAAATAAAGCACTTAAAAACACTAGAAGTGATTATAAAGAAATCGTTCTTGACTGAAGAACTTATACTTCTTATCAAGGAACAAACATCTTTATCTAATAAAGCAATAAAAAATATAATTTCATTAATTGATGATGGATGTACAATTCCTTTTATAGCAAGATATAGAAAAGATGAAACTGAAAATGCAAAAGATGAAGATTTACGTGCTTTTGAAGAAGTTTTTAATTATTCAAAAAAGCTTCTAAAGAGAAAAGAAGAGATTGCAAATATTCTGAACGAAAAAAACTTTTTAAATGACAAAATAAATACTTCTATTAAATTAGCAAAAACTATCCAAGTTTTAGAAGATATCTATGCACCTTTTAAAGACAAAAAATCTTCAAGAACAAGTGATGCTATTGATAATGGACTAGAACCACTAGCAAATATTATTCAATCTTTAAAGTATACAAATGAAGAAGTAAAACAAAAAGCAAAACAATTTATAAATACTAAAATTAAATCAAATAGTGATGCAATCTCTGGTGCGAAAGATATCATCGCACAAAGATATGCTGATGACTTTAAGTCAAAAGAAATTGTAAGAAATATTATTGCTTCATGGGGTGAACTTCAAATAAAAGAGGGTAAAGAGTTTGAAAAAAATGGCCTTTATTCAAGTTTTATAGAAAAAAAAGAGAAAATAAAATATATAAAATCACATAGAATACTTGCAATATTAAGAGCTGTGAATGAAAAAGAACTTTCTATTAAAATAGAGATTGATGAAAATCACATTTTAGAAAATATAAAAAAATATAAAATTCCCCAAAAAGCTGAGAGCTCTAGGCATATAGTTTTTGAAAGCTATAAAGATGGACTAAAAAGATTACTTCTTCCTAGTTTAAAAAGAGAAGCTTTAAATACTTTGAAAGAAAAAGCATCTGGTGAAGCAATTGAACTTTTTGGTAAAAATTTAAAAGAGTTACTACTAACTGCACCTTTAGTAAATCAAGTGATTTTAGGAATGGATCCAGGTTTTGTATCAGGTTGTAAATTAGCAGTAATAGATGAAAATGGGATTTATTTAGATTCAAGTGTTATTTATCCTACTAAACCAAAAGAAAATATTGAAAATTCAAGTAAAACTATTTTAGCTTTAATCAAGAAATATAAAATAGGCTCAATAGCAATAGGAAATGGAACTGCTTCAAGAGAAACTGCACAGTTTATTTCAAATCTAATAAAAGAGAATAACTTAGATATAAACTATGCAATAGTAAGTGAAATAGGAGCTAGTGTATACTCAGCATCAAAAATAGCTGCTTTAGAATATCCAAAGCTAGATGTAACAATAAGAGGTGCTATTTCAATTGCTGGACGCCTTAGAGATCCAATGGCAGCCTTAGTTAAAATAGATCCAAAAGCTCTAGGAATTGGACAATACCAACACGATGTTAATCAAAAAGAACTAGCTTTAAAACTTGAAAATACTACAGTAGATTTAGTAAATAAAGTAGGTGTTGATTTAAACTCTGCTTCATATAAACTTTTGTCATTTATATCAGGAATATCTGAAAAATTAGCAATGAATATAATTGAACATAGAGATAATATTAAAACTTTTAAAAGTAAAAATGAACTACTAAAAGTAAAAGGTTTAGGAAGTAAAGCTTATGAGCAAGCAGTAGGTTTTTTAAGAATAAAAAATGGTAAATCTATCTTAGATAATACAGCTATTCATCCTGAAGATTATAGTCTTACAAAAGATCTACAAAAAGTTTATAAAATAGAAGATATCCAAGATAATCAAATACAAGAAATAGCAAAAGAATTTCAAACAACACCACTAAAACTAAAAGATATAATAGAAGAGTTAAAAAAACCTGGTTATGATGTAAGAGTAGAGTTTAACCAAGTAAAATTTGCTCAAGATATAACAAAACTAGAAGATTTAAAAGAAGGCTTTATTTTAAGTGGAATAGTACGAAATATAACAGACTTTGGAGCTTTTATAGATATAGGATTAAAAAACGATGCTCTACTTCATATCTCACAAATATCAGCAAAAAGAATCTCTCACCCAAGTGAAGTTTTGAGTATCAATCAGAATTTAGAAAAAATAGAAGTTGCTAGTATTGATTTAGAGAAGCAAAGAGTTGGGCTTACTTTAAAACTAACTAACTTAAAATAAAACTAGAGAAGAACTCTAGTTTTTAAAAGCGATTGCATCTACTTCAACTAAAACATTTTTAGGTAAAGTTTTAACTGCAACAGTTGCACGTGCTGGTGCAGTTTCAGCTTTAAAATATTCTGCATATACCTCATTAAATGCTACAAAATTATCCATATCAGATAAATAACACGTAGTTTTTAATACATTTTCATAAGAAGACCCTGCTTCTTCTAAAACTTCTTTCAAATTATCCATAACAGCTTTTGATTGCTCTTTAATTCCGCCTTCAATTATTTCCATAGTTTGAGGATTTAAAGGTATCTGTCCTGATGTAAATACTAAATTTGCTAACGCTGTAGCTTGATTATAAGGTCCTATTGCACCTGGTGCTTTATTTGTTGAAATAATTTCTTTCATATTCTTCCTTTATTTTTTAAATTGTATTATATTTAATTTATACAAAATTAAACTATTTATTCCTTATTGGAAAAAATAGCTCAAAATCTTTTTTTATATGTGTAAGTGTTTCATGATTTGCAAGATTAAAACCTTTATTCTCTAAGCTAGCAACAACAATAGCTTTTGAATAAGCAAGTACTTTTTCATCTTCTAAATATTCATTTATATCTATCCATTTTGCTTCTAAAATTTCACTTGTATCTTCAATATTAATTTCACTTGATTTAGCACTTGCAATACATAGTATATATAAGTTTGATTTGTGAAATTGATGTGGATAAAAATGTCCTAGAGAAATGATAGATTCAAATTCGACATCAATACCCGTTTCTTCTTTAACTTCACGTTCAACTGCAGTTGAAATCATTTCATAATTATCAATATGTCCACCTGGAAGTTTAAAACCTAAATTAGATATTCTCTCTTTTATAACTAGTAATTCATTTTTTTCATTTATTACTACAGCTCCAACACCTAATGTATGATTAGCAGCTGTTGGTACTATTGCATCTTTTATCAATCTTTTGACTACTAAAACATATTCTTCATCACAAGAGTGAAAAAAGAAACCTTTTTTCGTTGCAATTGGAATAAAATCTGAGCGTTTTATATCAATATATATCCAAATAAGATTTCTTTTATTAGTGGTATTTTTTATTAAATAATCTAAGTTTACTTCAAACTCTTCTTTAGAGTTTGGAAGAGAAGATTGTTCTATAGTTATCCCATTATAAGGATCTAAAATAGTTTTAAAACAAGCAATTTTTTCTACACTTGTATTATTCATAGGTTTACCTTTT
>CAJQLJ010000003.1 GCA_905479135.1 uncultured Campylobacterales bacterium
CTTCGTGATGCAGGTGATCCTGTTGAGGTTGCAAAAAGGTACAATAATGAAGGTGCTGATGAAATAACTTTTTTGGATATTACGGCAAGTCATCAAAATAGAGGAACAATTGTAGATATTGTGAAACAAGTTGCAAAAGAAGTTTTTATTCCATTAACAGTTGGCGGAGGAATTAGAAAACTTGAAGATATATACAGTTTACTAAACGTAGGGTGTGATAAAGTCTCTATTAATTCATCGGCTGTTACAAATCCTGATCTGATTAATGAGAGTGCTAAAAGATTTGGTTCACAGTGTATTGTAACTGCAATTGATGTTAAAAAAGTAGAAGATGGATCTTATCATGTTTTTGTTAAAGGTGGAAGAGAAGATACTGGTCTTGACGCTGTAGCATGGGCAAAAGAAGTATACAATAGAGGTGCAGGTGAAATTTTACTTACATCAATGGATACAGATGGTGCAAAAACCGGTTTTGAACTTAATATTACAGAACAAATATCTTCAATTATAGACATTCCCGTTATTGCAAGTGGTGGGGCTGGTACTATGGAACATATGAAAGAAGCTTTTGATCATGGAGCAAGTGCTGCTCTAGCTGCTTCTATTTTTCACTTTAAAGAAATAGATATTATGGACTTAAAAAGATATTTAAGAGATAATAATATTCCTGTTAGGATATAAAATGGCATTAAAAATAAAAAGAATATCTTTATTTCTTCTTACACTAATTCTACCCCTGTCCCTATTCTCTTATGAAATTAGTTTTAGTAAGAAGTTTTCAAAATCTGTAACACCTGATTTATTAAGTACTCATATTAATATCATAGTCGAGGATGAATCGGAAAATTTTATAAATAATCATATAGAAATATTTAATAAATATATAAAAAATAATAATGATGTTATCAAATATAACGGAAGTTTTACTCTTAGTCCAAAATATAAGTATTTTAAAAATACACAAGAATTCATGGGGTATGTTGGAAACTTAAAATATATCATTAAATCTAAAGATGCTAGTGCTTTGAATAAATTTATAAATGATTTGATTGAAATAGAAAATAAATACAACAAAGATAATATAAAAATAAACATATCAAATGTTTCATGGACAACTAGTACAAAACTTTATGATGATAGTTTAGATTTTTTAAGAATAAACGCAATGACTTGGATTGAAAAGTATGCTAGTTCATTAAAAAATGTTTTATCAAAAGATTGTTTGATTAAAAGTATTGACATAGATAAAACAAGTAAAAAGTTTACAAAAATCGTAAGTATAGAAACTTATTCTTCTAAGCGAGTCTCTAATATAGCTCCAAACAACTCTACAAAAGAAATTAAAATAGATGCTACTTTTTTACTGGAATGTAAATGATTGTATGTGCAGGAAGAAATGAAACTTTTAAATTTGCGAAAACTATAGGAGTTGGTTTAATACAATCAGCTATTAATCTAACTAAAATTTGCTTGACTAATAAACCTGATTCTATAACTTTTATTGGAAGTGCAGGTTCGTATGGTGAGTATAAAATATTTGATATTATAGAGTCAAGCAAAGCTTCTAATATTGAACTTTCATTTTTATCTAATAGTTCATATACTCCTTTAGATAAGATTTTAGAATTCAATTGTAAAATGATGAAGAATGACACGATTGTGAATTCGTCTAACTATATTTCAATAAATGAAAAGTTAGCGAATCAATACAATGAATACGGTATTGGTATTGAAAATATGGAATATTTCTCTGTATTACAAGTTGCACTCGAATTTGAGATACCAGTTGCTGGAATTTTTATAGTTACAAACTATACAAATGAAAATGCGCATAAGGATTTTTTAAAAAATCATAATGAAGCAATGGAAAAATTAACCAAATATTTAGATGATAAAAATCTTATAAGATAATATAAAAAATAATAAATTAAAGAAATGGAAAAGTAATGGCAAAAGAAGGAAAACCCTCAATATATGATTTCTCACTTGATGAATTAAAGGAAACTTTAAAACCATCATTTAGAGCAAAACAAGTATATAATTGGTTATACAAACAATATGCAACATCTTATGATGAGATGAAAAATATACCAAAAGATTTAAAAGAAGAACTAGAAGAAAAGTACCCTATTGATGTAATGAGTATTTTGAAAAAAGAAATCAGTACGGATGGAAGTATCAAATATCTTTTTAAATTAAGAGATAATTTAACAGTTGAAGCAGTACTTTTACTTATGAAAGAAAAGAAGAAAAATGAAGAAGGTGTAATTGTTCGTAGTGAAAAATACACAGTATGTGTTTCTTCTCAAGTTGGATGTAAAGTAGGTTGTACTTTTTGTTTGACTGCAAAAGGTGGTTTTGTAAGAAATCTTACAGTTGGTGAATATATAGCCCAAATAGTAAATATTAAAAGAGATAATGATATTCCTGCAAATAAATCTGTAAATATTGTATATATGGGAATGGGTGAACCATTAGATAACTTCAAGAACTTTACAAGAGCAGTTAATGTATTTAGTGAAGAAGAGGGTTTATCTATTAATAAAAGAAGACAAACTGTTTCAACTTCAGGGGTTGCTTCAAAAATTGAAAAACTTGGAGAATTTGATTTAGGAATACAACTTGCTATTTCACTTCACGCAGTTGATGATGAGCTGAGGTCTGAGTTAATTCCTATGAATAAAGCATATAATATTCAAACTATTATTGATGCCGTTAAGAAATTCCCAGTTGATACTAGAAAAAAAGTAATGTTTGAATACCTTGTAATAAAAGGTAAAAATGACAGTATCGAAGCTGCTGCTAAATTAATTAAATTATTAAATGGAATTAATGCAAAAGTAAATTTAATTTTCTTTAATCCATATCCAGGTACGACTTATGAAAGACCTGAAGTTGAAGATATGGTAAGATTTAAAGATTATTTAAATGATAGAGGACTTATTTGTACAATAAGAGAATCAAAAGGTATAGATATCTCAGCCGCATGTGGACAGTTAAAAGAAAAGGACGCAAATGGCCTTACTTGAAATAGCAATGCTAATTTTTATTGCAATTGTAGTAATAGTATCAGGCGTAGGATTTTATATTTATAATAAGAAAGAGGAGAAGTAGATTAATGCAAGATAAAAGAGCAATTACAAGATTTGCACCAAGTCCAACAGGATATTTACATATTGGAGGTCTTAGAACAGCACTTTATTCTTATCTTTGGGCTAAGAAAACAAATGGTGAGTTTAAACTTAGAATTGAAGATACTGATAATGCTAGAAATAATGAAGATGCAGTACGTGCAATTTTAGAAGCTTTTGATTGGGTAGGAATGCCAAGTGATTGTGAAATTGAGTACCAATCTAAAAGAGTTGATATTTATAAAAAATACATAGCTCAACTTTTAGAAGAAGGTAAGGCATATAAGTGTTATATGAGTAGAGATGAACTTGATGCCTTAAGAGCTAGTCAAGAAGCAGCAAAACAGAATCCAAGATATGATGGAACATGGAGACCAGAAGAGGGTAAAATATTACCAGAAATTCCAGCAGATATTGAACCTGTAATTAGAATAAAAGCTTCTAAAGAAGGTACTATTACTTTTGAAGATGGTGTAAAAGGTTCTATGAAATTTGATGCAAACCAAGTTGATGACTTTGTAATTGCTCGTGCAAATGGAATGCCTATATATAACTTTGTTGTTGCTATTGATGACCATTTAATGGGTATGACAGATGTATTAAGAGGGGATGATCATCTTGCAAATACTCCTAAACAAATTGTTATTTATAATGCTTTAGGTTTTGATGTTCCAAAGTTTTATCATATGCCAATGATAAATAATCCTGCTGGTAAAAAACTATCTAAAAGAGATGGTGCTATGGATGTTATGCAATATAAAGCTGATGGATATTTACCAGAAGCTCTTTTAAACTTCTTAGTAAGACTTGGTTGGTCAAATGGTGATCAAGAAGTATTTTCAATGGATGAGATGTTAGAATTATTTGATCCAAATAATATTAATAAGTCAGCATCTTCTTATAATGCAGAAAAACTTTTATGGCTAAATTCTGAATATATAAAAGCTGTTTCAAACGATAGGTTAGTTGAAGAATTAAAAGCTTTTGATTTAGATTTATCAGATTATTCTAAAAAGATGGAAATTTTAGATTTATCAAAGCAAAGAGCACAAACTTTACTTGAGTTAAAAGATGCTGTAAACACTATTTTAGAAGTTCCAACTTCATATGAAGCAAAGGGAAGTAAAAAGTTTGTAAAAGAGGGTACTATTGAGATGTTAAATAAGTACTTAAGTTTACTAGAAGAAAATAAAGATGACTTATATGCTGTTGATAATGTTGAAGCAATCACAAAACCATTTATTGAAGAAAATGGATTAAAATTTCCTCAATTATTTCAACCTATTAGAATCGCTCTAACAGGAGGAACTCAAGCTCCTTCTGTATATGATATTATTTCTGTTTTAGGATTTGAGGAAACAAAATCAAGACTTAATACAGCAATTGAAAAAAACTTTAATAAAGAATAAATATAAGTTTTTATCTATAAACTTTAGGTACCACTGGGTACCTAAAGTGGTTACTTTTTATTTTCAATTTTTATTAAAAAAAAGGAAGAGTAAATGAAAATATTACTAATGGAAGATGACATAATTTTAAATGAAATCATATATGAACATTTAGAAGAAAATAAACATGAAGTTATCTGCTGTTTTGATGGCGATTCTGCTCAAGATAAAATTTATTCTGAAACTTTTGATTTACTTCTATTGGATGTAAATGTACCAAATTTATCTGGTTTTGAATTATTGAAAGAAATAAGGAAAAAAGATATAAAAACACCAACTATATTTATAACATCAGCTAGTATGCTTGAAGATATTGAAGAAGCTTTTAGCTTAGGCTGTGATGATTATATTAAGAAACCTTTTGAATTAAGAGAGTTGGACTTAAGAATTAATAATATAAGAAGATTAAATAATATCTTACCTACTTTAAAAATAGAGTTATTTAAAGATATATATTTAAATAGTAAAAATTTATATATTGAAATAGATAATAAAGAAATTCATATTACTCAAAAAGAAAGTAAAATATTACAATATCTACTTAAAAATAAAACAAGAAATATAAGTATAGAAGAACTAAGTTTAAATATATGGTCTTATGAAGATTCTCCTCTTAGTTCTACAATAAGAACTTATATAAAAAACTTACGAAAAATCCTGGGTGAAGAATCTATAGTAAATACAAGAGGGGTAGGTTATCGATTTAACGCTAAGTGAAAAAAAAACTTTTATAAAATTTCTTTTATTATATTTGGGTTCCTCTTTAGTACTAATAATTTTTATTGCTACATTTTATTATCAAAAAGAAAAAACACTATATTTTGATTTAACAAAATCAAATATGCAAAATACCGTTTCAAAAATATCTTCACAAGTTGTATTTGCACATATGACAAACAGTAATTTTGATAAAACAAAACTATTAGATAACAAAGAATATAAAATAGCTTTTTATGATGAAAATAAAAATAAAATATTTGGAAACTTAGAAAAAAAAGTCAATTTTAATAAAAAACTAATTCAAGAAGATAAGAACTTCATTTTAATTGATGATTCTACACTTGGGCATTTGGGCATTTTTTATATAGTACTTGAAGAGAATGTATTTATTGAGAAAATACAAGAATTAAAACTAAATATTTTACTATTTTTTATAGTGATTTATCTACTAATTACTTTAATTGGTTTTTATCTTGCAAAACTATTTCTAAAACCAATAAAAGAAGAGCGTATTAAACTAAACAATTTTATAAAAGATACAACACATGAATTAAACACACCAATAAGTGCCATTCTAATGTCAATAGAGAGTAAAAACTTGTCAGATAAACAGCTAGAGAGAGTAAGGCTCAGTGCCAAAAGAATATCTGAAATATACAATGACTTAACATATATATTTTTTCAAAATCAAAACCAAGAAAACCCAAAAGAAGAGCTTTTATTAAATGAAGTTTTAAGAGAACAGCTAACATACTTTGAACCTTTATCACTTAAAAAAAAGATAGAAATCAAGTTAGATTTAGAAGAATTTAAATATTTAATAAATAAGGATGATTTTATTAGAGTTATAAATAATCTAATTTCAAATGCAATAAAATACAATCACGTAAGTGGAAAGGTTTTTATAACTTTAAAAAACAAAACTTTAGTGCTCAAAGATACAGGAATAGGAATAGAAGAAGAAAAAATAAAAGATATTTACAAACGATACTTTAGAGCAACAAGCGAACAAGGTGGCTTTGGTATTGGATTAAATATAGTAAGTCACGTTTGCAAAAAATATGATATAAAAATTCATGTAAGTTCAAAAATAAATGAAGGAACTACTTTTTTTCTTAAGTTCTAAACTCAAAATTTGAAATATTTACTTTTTTGCATATTCACTCCACACAAAATAGATATTATTTTATTATTAAAAT
>CAJQLJ010000004.1 GCA_905479135.1 uncultured Campylobacterales bacterium
CTTTAAAAGTTTTATAGTTTCATATACATATGTAAGTTTATCTGCAGCTTCTTCTCCACCTAATAATGCATCTACATCATCTTCATTTACTATTGGATCTTTAAAAATAGGACCCTCACCTTTAATAAAATCTAAGTGCATTCCCATCTCATTTGGGATAACTAAAATATCAGAAAATAAAATAGCAGCATCAACACCTACGATATCTAGAGGCTGAATAGTTACTTCAGCTGCTTTTTCTGGGTTATGACAAAGATTTAAAAAGTTTCCAGCTTCTGCACGAACTTTCATATATTCAGGTAAATATCTACCAGCTTGTCTCATCATCCATACAGGAGTATATGGAGTTTCTTTTCTTAAACATGCATCTACAAATATTTTTGACATTAATTGTTTCCTTTAAAATATTCCCATTTATAAGGGGAAGTATAAAATTATTAACTACTTTTTAACACAATTTATAGAAATTGTTAAAAGTAGCAAAAAACTAAAAAACTTTAAAATAAAGTTTATCAGTGTTATTTTTTTCCAACTTTTCCTAAAAAGTAAAGTCCTATAGCTAATACCATAATAGACAATGCAAAATATAACATCTCTAATGCGCTTGTATATTCCATGTGTAATACTCTTTGGAAAAATCCAACTACGAGTACCATAATAATTACTTTTGCTATTTTATCTTTTAATTGATCTATTGAGGAAATAGCAAGAATATTATTGCCTGTCTCTTTATCCTCTGCAATTTTTATTTTTGATATAAAAAGTTCGTATATACCAAAGGCGAAAATTAGCATAACTATTGCTATTAGGTATAAATCAACTGCACCAATTATTTTACTTACTATTACTTGATGAAAGTCACTGGGGTGTAATCCGTTTAAATATACATTGAATGTGTAAATTAAAACTTCATAAATGTCAACAGAAGCTACTATAAATAAAATAATTGAACCTATAAGTCCAAAAACAACTGCAAGAAGAATAAATAATCTACTCTTCCACATGATATTTTCAAAAAATTTTTCAATCATTTAAATATCATTTTCCATTTCAATCCATTTTAAAGCAATTCTTACAGAATTTGTTGCAGCTCCAACTCTAACTTGGTCTGCTACATTAAAATAATGAACTATATTTGGAGCATAAACATCTTTTCTAATTCTTCCAACATATGTAATATCTGTATCTGTTGAAACAATTGGCATAGGATATGCATTGTTTTCTAAATCATCAATAACTTCAACATTATCAAACTCTTCTAATGCAGTTTTAACTTCTTCTACATTTACCTCAACATCAGTATCAAATGTAACTGTAATAGATTCACTATGTGATCTTAAAACTGGAACTCTTACACAAGTAGCAGCAACTTGAATATTCTTTTTAAGAATTTTTTGAGTTTCATTTACCATTTTCATCTCTTCTTTAGTAAATCCATTCTCTTGTGCAACATCAATTTGAGGAATTACATTTAATGCAATTTGATGAGCAAAGGCTTCTTTTTTTGCATCATCTAAATTAAACGCAAAAAATGCTTGCATTTGTTTAACTAATTCTTCCATACCAGCTTTTCCTGCACCAGAAACTGCTTGGTAAGTAGATACATCTACCCTTTTTATTCCATATAATTCATCTAATGGCTTTAAAGATAGAACCATTTGAATTGTTGAACAATTCGGGTTTGCTATAATTCCCGTTTCTCTCCAAAGCCTAATATCTTCAGGGTTAACTTCAGGTACAACTAAAGGAACTTTAGGATCCATTCTAAAATGGCTTGTATTATCAATTACTACAGCACCAGCTTCAACTGCATATTTAGCAAATTTTTCAGAAATAGAACCACCTGCAGAAAAGAAAGCTATATCCACTTCATTTTCTTCAAATACAGTTTCAGTTAATTCTAAAACTGTATATTCCTTACCAATATATTCAATTTTACTACCAGCGCTATTTGCACTTGCTAATGGTACAATATTACTTACAGGAAAGTCATACGCTTCCATAACTCTAAAAAGTTCTTCACCAACTGCGCCAGTTGCACCTACAACTGCGACATTAAATTTTCTCATTTATTTAATCTTCCTCATTCTTTTCTTTATCATCTATTAAAGATGGTTCATTTATTTCTTTATTATCAATAGTTGAAGCTATTTGATCCGCACTTGATAGTTCAATTTTTTCAGCTGGTATTATTTCACCATCTTCTGTATATCTAATAACATTTCCATATTCATCTACTTCAATTTCTTCTGCTTCTTTTGGACATTTTGCAATTGAAACTACTTTATCACCTTTGTCAACATTAACAATAATAACTCCAGAAGTATTTCTTCCAGCTTTTCTTATTGTTTGCATATCAACTCTAATCATTTTACCAATAGAAGTAAGTGCCATTAAGTCTTGAGTTTCGTCAACTAAAACTTCTCCAACAACATTACCAGTTTTATTTGATAATTTCATAGAAATAACACCAGAACCTGCTCTATTTGTTACTCTATACTCTGAAACTGTTGTTCTTTTTCCAATACCTTTTTCAGAAATCGGTAATAATTCTTGATTTTCATCAGATATAACATCAGCATCAACAACATAATCTATATCATGTTTGAATTTAATACCTCGAACACCTCTAGTACTTCTACCTTGCTCTCTTGTTTTATCAATATCAAACCTAATACATTGACCTAAAGATGTAAAAATCATTAAGAATTTTGATTCAGCATCTGTAATTTTTGCAGTTACAACCTCATCTGTATCATCAAGAACAATAGCTCTTACACCGTTTGATCTAATATTGCTAAATTCAGATAATGATGTTCTTTTAACAATACCATTTTTTGTGAAGAATGCTAAAGATTTAGACTCATCGAAATCTGTAGTAGGAATAATTTCCATAATCTTTTCATCATCTCTTAAATTAATTAAATTAACTACTGCTTTACCTTTTGCTGTTCTAGAACCCTCTGGAATTTTATATACTTTTAACCAGTATAATTGCCCCATGTTTGTAACAAACATTAATGTATCATGTGTATTTGATACAAAGAATCTTTCTATAAAATCATCATCATGAGTAGTAACAGCAGTTTTACCTTTACCACCACGTCTTTGTTTTTCATAAGACTTAATTGGTACTCTTTTTACATAACCATTATGAGTAATTGTAACTACCATTGGCTCATTTGGAATTAAATCTTCAATATCAATTTCATCATAAGAATCTTCAATATCAGTTCTTCTTTCAGATGCAAATCTATCTTTTACATCGATTAATTCTTCTTTTATAATTTCATTTAATCTTTCTTCAGATTTTAAAATGGCTTCAAGATAATCAATTAAAATTAATAATTCTTGATATTCTGCTTCTAACTTATCTCTTTGAAGACCTGTAAGTCTTCCTAATCTCATATCTAAAATAGCTTGAGATTGAACATGAGATAAAGAGAATCTTTCCTGAAGTTTTTCTCTTGCATCTGCATCATTTGAAGAAGCTTTAATAATTTGAACAACTTCATCAATATTGTCAAGTGCAATTTTAAGACCTTCTAAAATATGTGCTCTTGCTTTTGCTTTTTCTAATTCAAAGATAGTTCTTCTAATAATCACTGTTTTTCTATGTGATAAGAAAACTGTAATTAGTTCAGGTAGTGTAAATACTCTAGGTTCTTTATTATGTACAGCTAAAAGAATAATTCCAAATGTATTTTCCATTGGAGTTGATTTGTAAAGATTATTTAATACAATTTCACTCATTGCATCTTTTTTAAGTTCAATTACAACCCTAATTCCATCTCTATCCGATTCATCTCTTACTTCCGAAATTCCTTCAATTTGCTTATCTTTTGCTAAATTTGCAATTTGTTCAATAAGTCTAGATTTATTTACTTGATATGGTAATTCATCAAGAATAATAATCTCTTTTTTACCCTTAGTTTCAATATGATGTTTTGCTCTTATTCTAACACGACCTCTTCCTGTATTATAAGCATCAATAATTCCACGTCTACCAAAAATTGTTCCACCTGTTGGGAAGTCTGGTCCTTTGATAAATTCCATTAATTCATCAGCAGTTGCTTCTGGATTATCAACCATATGTAAAGTAGCTGCTAATAATTCATTTGAATTATGAGGTGGTATTTTTGTAGCCATACCAACAGCAATTCCTTCTGAACCATTTAATAATAGTGTTGGAAGTCTAGTAGGCATAACAGATGGTTCTTTCATAGTATCATCATA
>CAJQLJ010000005.1 GCA_905479135.1 uncultured Campylobacterales bacterium
CATCATAAACTTTATCTTCTTTATTTTTTATATAAATTAGCCAATCACCAAACTTTTGACCAAATTCACTAGCTTTAATATTAAAATTTGCTTCTTTTGTTTTTGCCTCTAAAAATTGTTTTGTTAAGAATTTTGTCTTTGGAATTAAACCAACAGAAACTACTAGAAGTACGCATGATAAAACTAGAGTTATTGGTAAAAAAATCTTTAAAATCTTAATTGGATTTAAACCAAAAGAAGTAATAACTGTAAGCTCATATTCACTTGAAAGTTTAGAAAGTGTAATAACTAGTGATATGAAAAATGAAATTGGCATAGTGTAAAACATGATTTGAGGAATTACATAAGCATATAAAGTAAATAGTTCTAAAAAATTAATAGTGATAATTGATGTTAATGAAGCAATTTTTACTAAAAAAACTATTGATGTAATAAAATATAATCCTAAAAAAATTGGAAAAAATGTAATAGCTAATTGTGAATATAAATATTGCTTTAATTTCAAAAAAATACCTTTAAAATATTTTCTAAATCAAAAAAGTAAACACTTAACATTCCCATTATTAAATATGGGATAAAAGCTGTTTGAATGTCTTTTTTTACAAGATTAGAATAAACTGAGGGTATTATAGCAAAAATTGCAGCTAAAAATATAGCTATAAGTGCTCCTTTTATTCCTAAAATTACAGCAATTGTTGCAATTATTGGAATATCACCTTCTCCCAAAGCTTCTTGTGTTCTCAAATCTTTATTATTTAATAATTTTGCTTTTATATTTTGAATGTAAAAAGTTATTATAAAATTTAGCAATACAAAAATTCCTGAGAATAAAAATGCATTTTCAAAAGATTCTGCTAATGAAAAAGAAGTTGCAAAAAATGATAGAACCAATACAATTAAAAGTAAATAATCAGGAACAGCTTTATATTTAAAATCTATAAAAGAAAGAGTGATACAAGTATATATTAATAAACTCATATATATAAATTCTTCAGATATCCCTAGTTTTATAAAAAGTACAAGAGTTAAAGTTGCACTTAATAATTCTACTATAAAATATTGAGAAGATATTTTTGTTTTACAATAGGCACATTTTGCCCTTAAAAAAACAAATGATACTAGGGGAATATTATAATACCAAGCTATTGTCTTATTACAAGAAGGACAAGAACTTCGAGGGAATACTACAGATTTATTTAAAGGCAGTCTTAAAATTAAGACATTTAAAAATGAACCAATAACAGCTCCAAAAATAAAGCTAAATACCTCCAAATCTTCGCTCTCTGTTATTAAAATCACTTATAATATCGTCTAATTCATTTTTATTAAAATCAGGCCAATAAGTACTAGTAAAAAACATTTCGGCATAAGCATTTTGCCATAAAAGATAGTTTGAAAGTCTAACTTCTCCACTTGTTCTTATTAAGATATCAACATTTGGCATACCACTTGTATCGAGGTTTGCTTCAATATTTTCTTCATTTACCTCAAGTTTTTTTTCATTCAATCTTTTTACAGCTCTTACAATTTCATCTTTTGAACCATAATTTAAAGCTAAGACTTGAGTTAGTTTTGTTCCATTTTTTGTTTTCTCTTCTGTTTGCTTAATTACTTTCTGCAAAGATTTTGAAAATCTCGAAGTATCACCTATAGTTCTTAATTTTATATTATTTTCTATAAATATTGGTAATTCTTGCTTTAAGTATTTTTCAAGTAGTTTCATCAAAAACTCAACTTCTAACTTGGGTCTTTTCCAATTTTCTGTTGAAAAAGCATAAAGAGTTAAATACTTAACTCCTATATATGAACAGTGTGTTGTAATCTCTCTTATAACTTCAGCTCCAGCACTATGTCCAGCAGTTCTTTTAAGATTTCTTTCTTTTGCCCATCTTCCATTTCCATCCATTATAATTGCTATATGAGATGGTGCTATATTATTCATAATGAGAAAATTCTTTTTCTAGTTTAGTTAAAATATCTAAAGAAATATCTAGCTTTGAACCCTCAAATTTAAAAGAGCTATTTTTTAATATTAAGTCTATTTTATTATTTTCTTTTCCAAAACTACTTGCATCTTCTAAAATATTTAAACAAACACCATCTAAATTCTTTTTTTCACGCATTGATGTAGCAGAAGCTAAAGCTGATGATTTATCCATTTCGGCTTTAAATCCTATTGTTATCAAATCATTTTTATCTAATGATTCTAGGATGTCGATATTTTGTTTTAAATCTAAATTCCAACTATCACCTATCATATCTTTCTTCATTTTACCACTTTGAGGAAAAGATGGAATATAATCACTAACAGCTGCAATCATAAATAAAAATGGTCTTTTTAAAATCAAATGAGGTCTTGAATCATCCATCAATGTAGCTTTAGTTAACGTGCCTTTTTTAGCAACTCTTATAGAATCAACTAAATAGTTTTTCATTTCTTCTGAGCTATCAACTTTTATTAAATGAATATCTTTAGGAATTTCATCAAAGCCACGAGTACTTACTAAACAAACATCAGCACCTTTATAATATAAAGCTTTTGCCATTGATGCTGCCATTTTTCCTGATGAGAAGTTTGAAATATATCTAACCTCATCAATTTTTTCCAAAGTGCCACCACCACTTAATACAACTTTTCTATTAATCCAATACTCTTGCTTTAATAATTCTCTTGCAGTTGCATTGAAAATGTCTTCTGGTTCTGCCATAGCCCCATCACCTACATCTTTACAAACTAACTCTTTTGTTTGTGAAGAAAGAATCTCAAAATTACAAAGCTTTAGCATTTTTAAACTAGCTTGAGTAATTGGATTTTTAAGCATCATAGTATTTGCAGCAGGTGCTAAAAGCTTAATTCTAGGATATGCAAGTGCTACTTGAAGAAGTAAATTATCAGCTAAGCCATTTGATAATTTATTAATTGTATT
>CAJQLJ010000006.1 GCA_905479135.1 uncultured Campylobacterales bacterium
TATTACCAGATTGGTCTGTAACTGAATTACCATTTTTTAAAATAAAGAAACCATTAGTTCCATAAGTAACTGATGGAGAAGTTTTAATTTTCCAAACACCATTAGCATCATATTCTCCAAATGCTGTTGCGTCATAAGCTGTGCCATCTATGAAATGAACATGAGACATTGAGCCATCAAAATAAGAATTAAGTGCTACTGTGTTAGCACCAAGACGACATATTCCAGCTTGATTAATAGAAGTATCTTCATTTTGATTAGGATAAGTTCTTGAAGCAAAACTAGTTTCTTCAACTCCATTGATATATAATCTCATTCTATCTGCTGCAGTTGATTGTGTAGTGTCTATTTTTAAAACAATATGATACCAAGCATTTGTATCTCTAAAAAGTCTATTTGTTAAAAATTCAGAGTTTGAACCAGTAGCAACATATGCTCTTAATGCGTCATATCTATCTGAACCCTCCCAAATTAAACCAAAACCACCACTACCCCAAACAAAAAATCTTTGATGACTACTTAATGATGACCTTTTTATCCAAGCACTCATTGTCCAAGTTTTTCTGTTTCCAGCACTAAATGTTCTTTCTAAATATGTACTAGCCATTAGTTAAATTGTCCCCCACCTGTTGCACCAAATGAAGATGTCAAACTAAAATTTCTATCTGCTGTTTGGTTTTCTGCATCTGTTGCTCTTATTGTAAAGTTGTAAGTTGTTGGTGTTGTACTTGCACCACCAAAGTCAGTAGTTGTTATCACACCTGTTGAAGTATTTAAAGAGCAATTTGCTAAAGATGAATTAGTTAAAACATTTGTTGTTTCACTATAAGTTACAGCAGAATCTGATGTAGCTACAACTGTTGCAACTGTTCCAGAAAAATCTCCAGCAATAGTTCCTAGTGTTCCAGATGCTGTTGTCCAAGTAGGTGCAGAACTTGCTGATAAAATTGCATTAGTTGATCTAACTGCATAACCATCATTATTTTCTATTCTTACATAATAGTCTGCATTAGGTACATTGAAAGTTGCTGAAATAGTTGTTGAGTTTGTATAAGATACTGCAACTGCTCTTATAATTTGTCCTGTACTATCATTAATCGCTTCTACTATTGGAATAGATACAAAGTTTGTTCCATTAATTGTTACTGCTGAATTGACATCAGGCTCTACGAATATTGAAGTTGTAGTAATTGTTGGAAAAGTTACTTCTGTTCCTGTTAATACTACTGAATTTGTTCCTTGATTAAATGTACCAATACTAATCCATGCGTCATTACTTGCATTTCTTATTCTAAGAATATTAGAAGAAGTATCATACCACCATTGATAAGCATAAGTTGTACTAGGCTCTGTTGCACCAGAATTATTAGATGCTATTGCTGATAAACTTGAATTAATATCTGACCTTGTTGATGGGAACGTTTGGTTTGAAATTATATAGTCATGCTGTGCCATTTATTAGAATCCTTTTGCTAAGTAGTCAAATGTTCTTGATACTGCTGTATCACTCGAATTTTTAAATGTAACATTAAACCCATTAATAGTTTTACTTTCAACTATAAAATAATCTCCTGTTTCCATATTTTCGCCTGTGATACCTACTGCATAATTAACAGATTTAAATGGATTTGTAAATGAAACAGTATAAGTAGTTGCACCTGATGTTATATCATTTCCACTAAATATTCTATCAGGCATATCAATCGTTACTGTTACTTGACTAATTACAGGTGTTGTTAGTCCATCTCTTGAAATTAGATATAATCTAAATTTGTAATATCTTGCAGTATAATCTCCAATTACAAAGTTTTTATATTCTGTATAAGTTGTTCCATCATCAGACAAAGATATTTCTAAATGAGCATTTGAGTTAGATGGAGAATCCCCGTCAAATGAACCTGTAGCACTATCAAATAAACTAAATCCTCTACCATCATCAAATAATTCAGTAGGGTTTTCTGCAAACTGTGTAATAGAAGCTGTTACTCTTGAAGTATAAATTCCTCCAATATCAATAGGTGCTGAAAATAAATAAGTACCATCTGAATTAAGATCAGTAAGTTTTAAAGTATCATTTTCTAATGTTAAATTTGTTTTAGTTCCTGAAAATGTTGGGTGTTCTGATTGAGTTGCTACTGCATTAAAGTTTCCAATAGATGAAATATTAGTTGCAATAACTGTTGCATTAACAGAATAGTTATTTAATTTATCTACAGCTTTAATAAGAAAACTGCCCGTTCTAGCTGGAACTGAAATTGAAGTTGCTGGTCTTGATACTTTTTCAATTAAAGATACGGAGTTTTGCCATTCTGCACCTTCTGTTAATGTTGAGTATCTTATTTGATAGTGTGATAAATCTAAATCTGGTATTTGTTCCCAATTTAAATGAGCCTCTTGTCCAATAATATTACAACTAAAATCTGTAACATCTGCTGGTGCTTCTGTACTTCCAACAACTGTATGTTGTCCACTAACATAAGTAGATGATACACCTAAAGTATTTACAGCTTTAACTCTAACATCATAAATACCTTGTTCTATTACATTTAAAACTCTATGATTTAATCCTGAACCTTGTGCATAGATAATATAATTTGAATCTGTGCTTAATTTGTATTCTACTTGATAATAATCTATAAATGCGTCCGTACTTGCACCAATTGTTATATCTAATGCAATAAGAGGTGTTTGGTTATATTCAATTAAAGTATCATCTAAAGTTAAACTTGCTGGTGGTTGAACATTAAATGGATTAGGTAAATTAGTTGATGGTACTGTGGTTGCTTGTACTTTAGTAGCCCAAGTATAATGACTATCTTGATGTTCTACTAAAGTTAAAGATACTGTAAAATCTTGATTGAATGTCATTCCTAAAATTCTAAAAGGCTTAGCAGAAAAACCTAAAGAAGAATGTGTTACATTAACTATATCTCCAATATTTAATTCATAACCTTTAAAAGTTACATTTAATGATAAACCGATTGCCTCTCTACTTCTTCTAAGTATTACTTCTGCCATTTCTTCAGCTTGATATTGACTTGTCAGAGTTGGAAAATCAAATCTACCCTCTAACAAAAATCCACCATCACTTGCTTTCATAGTTGCGTGTTGATCTGCACTAGGAAGTCCTGAATCATCATTGGGTGGAAAACTGATCTCATCTACTTGATAGTTTTTTGCTGGATTAACAAATGAAATAATAACCCTATTATACTTTTCATTTTTAGTTGGTATTGCTAAACCATAACCACCTATAATATCATCTTCTGTTAATGTAATAGAAGCTGTGCCTGTTGTTTCAATAACTAGGCTATATTTACCTTGAGTATATGGAATATAACCTCTGCAACCTTTTATAAGTTCTCTTAAATTATCAATTAAATTTCT
>CAJQLJ010000007.1 GCA_905479135.1 uncultured Campylobacterales bacterium
CGTGATCACCTAACTCAACGTCAATTTTACCATCACCATCTAAATCTTGATCATATGGAGTAGCAAAAACAGTTTTAACTGTATAAGCTTCAGCATATGCTGTATCTAAATCAGCAATATTCTCAAACTGATGAGGATATGCAGGCATTACAGTTCCAGGTACAATAGACGCTGGATCCATCATATGATTTTCATGCCAATCTGTTGTTCTGTAGTTACCAACTCTCATTAAATCTGGGCCAGTTCTTTTTGATCCCCATAAAAATGGTCTATCATAAGCATACTCACCAGATAATGAATACATACCATATCTATCAGTTTCTGATTTAAATGGCCTAACTAATTGTGAATGACAAGCATTACAACTATCTTTAATATAAACTTGTCTACCAGCTAGTTCTAAAACCGAATAAGGTTTAGTACCAACAGTAGGTCTACTTTGTTTTGCAAAATCTGGAATAATTTCAATTATACCTGCAAACGAAATAAACGCGAATACTAGAACCGCAAAGAAAAACGGTCTTTGTTCAAACCAATGAAACATATTTTCTCCTTTTCTTACGCAGCTACAGGTGTAGTGTTTATAGGCTCTTTATCAAGTACTCTTCCACATTTAATAGTTTTATAAATATTATATGCGAACATAAAGAATCCAGTAAGGTACAATAACCCACCAACTGCTCTGATTGTGTAATATGGTTGTAATACAGTTACTGTATCAATGAATGAATAAACTAAAGAACCATATTCGTCATACGCTCTCCACATCATACCTTGAGTAATACCTGCAATCCACATAGAAGTAAAGTATAAAACAATACCTGTAGTTTGTAACCAGAATTGTGTATCCATTAATGATTTAGAATAAATCTCTCTTTTAAACATTCTTGGAACCATATGGAATAACGATGCCATTACCATAAATACAACCCATCCTAAAACACCATCATGTACGTGACCTGGAATCCAATCTGTAAAGTGTGCAATTGCATTTACTGATTTGATTGCTTGAATAGGTCCTTCAATAGTTGATAACATATAGAACGTTGATGCCATAACCATAAACTTAATTAATGTGTTACTTTGTAATTGTTGCCATTCACCTTTCATAGTTAAAAGCATATTAATAGCAGATCCCCATGATGGTAAAATTAATACAATTGACATTACAGAACCCATTGTTTGCATCCAATCAGGTACTGTTGAGTAAATCATATGATGTCCACCAGCCCATAAATAAACAAACATTAATCCCCAGAAAGCTAGAATCGAAAGTTTATAAGAATAAACATTTTGACCAGATTCTTTTGGAAGAAAGTAATAGATCATTGCAATAATTGGAGTTGTAAAAACAAATGCAACAGCATTATGCCCATACCACCATTGTACTAATGCATCATTTGTACCAGCATACATAGAAACAGAATGCATCCATGAACCATAACCTGATACTAGTGCAGTTGGTACTTCCATGTTATTGAATAAATATAACATTGCAATTGCAACAAAAGTAGCAATGAAGTACCATAATGAAATATATAGAGTTCTTTCTCTTCTAATTCCAATAAGACCAAAAACAGATACACCCCATAAAACCCAAAATAAAACAACTAAAATATCTATAGGCCATTCTAATTCAGCATATTCTTTAGATGTAGTATAACCCATAACTAAACTTATCATTGCTAGAATTATAGTAATAAAATAAAGTGCAAAATGTAATTTTGCTACACCCATTAAAAATGGAGATTCTTTTAAAGAAACTTTTAATACTCTTTGCCCAATGTAATACCATGCAGCAAAAACACCACTTAGAGTAAAACCAAAAACAACTGTATTTGTATGTAAAGGTCTTAATCTACTAAATGTACCATACTCCCCAGCCAAGTTACTTAACTCAGGAAACGCCAATTGAAACGCAAGTATAACACCAAGTGACATACCTATGATACCAAACAAAATTGTTGCAAGTGTAAAGGCTTTTGCAACTGAGTAGTCATACTCAATTTGTGTACCGTTTTGCATCAATCTCCTCCTACTAATTTTATATACAAGTCACAATGCGTCACTTATAAATCTATCTTAGCTTATATGCACTAAATTTTTACTTAATTTTATAGCACTTCAAGTGCTAATATTCAATAAAAAATAATGTTTAGTTGCAATTTTATAATGTTGATAATTACAAACTTTAAGAAGAAATATTTATTTTATTATATTTAACATTTTATAAGTTTAACTTATAGTATGAATTTAGATAAATAAGATAAGTTTACTCCTATTTATCTATAACTAGGGATTATTGATAATGTTATCAATTATCAAAATTATAAATTATTTAAAAAAATAATTATTTAAAAAAGTTTATAATTTTAGAATTTAATTTTTTTTTGTTAATAACTTTATTATTATTTTATGAAAAATAATTATTTTTTCTGTTTTTGAGCGTGTTAAAGGGCAGATGATTATTTACTATAATTACTTCCAGTTTTTGATTGCAATTTGCGTTTCTCTTTGCATTGTTTTTTTCTTTAAATCTTCTCTTTTATCATGAAGTTTTTTACCTTCAGCAGTTGCTATTTGAACTTTAACTTTATTCTTCGCATTGAAATACATCTTTAAAGGAACAATTGATATTCCATCTTTAGTAACTTTTTCAAACAGTTTTCCAATTTGTTTATTGTGTAAAAGAAGCTTTCTCTCTCTTCTTTCATCTGGTCTATATGTCACGTGTGCTGTATTTAAATGAGAAATATGCATATTAAAAAGAAAAACTTCACCTTTTATAATACGGACGAAAGAATCTTTTAAATTAGCACGTCCTTCTCTCATAGCTTTAACTTCACTACCTTCTAATACAATTCCAGCTTCCATTGATTCTATAATCGTAAAATCATGAAAAGCTTTTTTGTTTTTAAATACTAAATTCTTTTTTTCTTCTTTTTTCTTAGCCATTGTTTACCTTAAAAAATGAACTTCCACTTCCACTAAAATACCAATTATCTTTTTCATATTCTTTTAATTCTGGTTTTGTAGTAAGAGCTGGTTCATATAAATCATTTGCTTCATATATATTAAATTCTTTTAAAATATCTAAAGAATTCATCTTTAATAAGCGATTTGCTTCTTTTTCTGAAATTTGTTTATAAAATTTTTCTCTAAAAATTCTAAATATTTCAGTCGTGTTACACTCTATTTTAGGTGTAAGTGTTTCAATATCTAAAGTATTTTCATCAAATTTTTCTACTATTTCACCTATTCCTCTTACATTTGCACTGTCATATTCATAAACAAAAAAAGGAACGTCTGCACCAATTTTAAGAGCTATTTCACAAAGCTCATCTTTTGATAAATTTAATTCACAATATTTATTTACCATTATAAGAAAAGTTGCAGCATTAGAACTTCCGCCACCAAGTCCAGCGAATTCAGGTATGTTTTTTTCTACTTTTACACTATAAATATTAAAAAACTTCTCAACACCTCTATACTTTTTTAGTAAAATGTATGCTTTATATACAGTATTAGATTCTAAAGTACATCCAAAATCTCCTATAATATTCATAGCCTTCTTATTAGTTTTAACAAATGACATATTGTCATACAAATTATGAACTCGTATAAATCTGGATACGAGTTTATGATAATTATCTCTTTTACCCGCAATTTTTAAAAAAATATTAACTTTTGCGTATGACTTGTGAGTTCTCATATTGTCACTTTATTCAATAAATAACTTACATTATTTTCTATAATTTCAATAATACTAAAAAAATCATCAAAAACGATTAAGTATTTTCCATTATCTTTTATCTCTAAATAATCTATTGAGATTCTTTTTCCATCATATAACCACTCTTTTGTACCAGAGTATTTATTTACAGGTATATCCAGATAATCAAGTGGATTTAAGTCTTTTTCATTTTCAAAAAAGAATTTCCCCTCATTAATTCTCTCTAAGTATGACAAAGTACCTATTAAGTCTAATCTTTCACATAGTATTTGTGCAAGTGACCTAATATATGAACCTTCACTAACACTAGCTTCAAATGTAATAAAAGGATGATTGTAATTTAAGAACTTTGTATCCCTTATATTCATAGTAGACTTCTTCATTTCAAAATCTACACCTTCCCTTGCTAAAGCATAAGCTCTTTTACCATCAATTTTTTTAGCTGAAAATTTTGGTGGAGTGTATTCTATTTCACCTTTTAATTTCTCAATCTCTTCAATAATTCTTTTCTTATGTATTATTTTAGATTCATTTATACTTGTAACATTTTCAATATCAAAAGAGTCAGATTGAACGCCTAGCCAAATAACTGCTTTATATGTTTTAGGAGTTTTTGAAAAGTAATTAAATAGCTTTGAATATTGTCCAAAAGCTACAACTAAGCAACCACAGGCAAAAGGATCAAGTGTTCCAGAAAACCCTGCTTTCTTATTTTTATATTTTCTTTTTATTTTATTTAAATATGAGTTAGAAGAGGTGAAAATTGGTTTTTTCACAACTAATAATTTATTTAATGGTTCTTTATTATAAAGTCTTTTTTGCATTATTGAATATTATCACTTTATATTTTTTCAACAAAAGATGATAATATATCTCGTGATGTACCACCAAAATTGATTGTAAGCTTATAATCTCTTCCAGCTTTATTTGCTTTTTGTACTCTACCCATACCAAAAATTTTATGTTGAACTAAATCACCTTTTTTAAAAGCAGAATATTTTTCAATTGTTAAAGAACCTTTTATAAGTCCTGATTCACTTAAAAATCTACTTTTTTGCAAAATTGCACGTTTACCTTTATAGAATCTTGAATGAACAAATGAAAGAGTTAAATTATCCATAGCACGAGTTACAGCAACATAACCTAGTCTTCTTTCTTCTTCAATATCAGAATTATCACCAGTTAAAGGAAAAAAGCCTTCTTCAAGTCCTATTATAAACAAGTTTTTAAATTCTAAACCTTTTGAAGCATGAATACTCATCATAGATATAGCTTCACTATTGTACTCACCATTTTCACTTTCTAATGCGATTTCATTTAAAAAATCTTTTAACTCTAAGTGCGGATTTTGAATAAAGTAATCTCTAATATACCCATAAAACTCATCCACGTTTCCTTGTCGCTCAAATCCATCTGGAACATTATCATAAGATGCTCTGTAATCAAATGTATCTTCAAAAGAGTCTAAAAATTTCATTTTTGATTCTTCTATGACATCTTTTAAATCCATAATTGAAGCTTCAAAAACTTTTAATGTTCTTGAATTCTTTTTACCAACAATTTCTGATAGTTCATTTGCATTTAATTCTTGAATAAGTTGAAAAATTGGTTTTTTAGTTTCTATTGATTTCGCTTCTAGTTTATCAATTGTAGTTTTACCAATACCACGTTTAGGTTTGTTTACAATTCTTTTTAAAGAGAAATTATCATTTGAATTTGTAAGTATTCTAAAAAAGGCTATTAAATCTTTTATCTCCGCTCGCTCATAGAACTTCATACCACCTACAAGCTTATAGTTTAATCCAGCTTTGTTGAAACCTTCTTCTAAAGATCTTGAAAGCGCGTTTACTCTAAATAAAACTGCTATATCTTTAGCACTAACTCCTGAATCTAATAATAACTTAATATCATCAATTAGTTTTCTAGTTTCTTCATTTTCATCATGTGATTCATAAACTTTTATTGAATCACCTTTTTTTCTTGTACCTACTAGTTTCTTTCCTAGTCTATCACGGTTGTGTTCAATTAATTGATTTGCATGATTTAATATAGTATCTGTAGACCTATAGTTCTTTTCAAGTTTTACTACTTTTGTAT
>CAJQLJ010000008.1 GCA_905479135.1 uncultured Campylobacterales bacterium
TAGGTCTTGAAATGCTTCATACTTATTCACTTGTGCATGACGATTTACCATCTATGGATAATGCAGATTTAAGACGTGGATTTGAAACATTACATAAAAAATATGATGAAGTTACAGCTATTTTAGTCGGAGATGCTTTAAATACAGAAGCATTTAATCAAATAGCTAATGCGTCTTTATCAAATGATGTAAAAATAGAACTAATAAAGTGCTTATCTAAAGATGGTGGTATAGATGGAATGGTAATTGGACAAGCAATTGACTGTTATTTTGAAAATCAAAAACTTGAACTTTCACAATTAAAATATTTACATATCCATAAAACTGCAAAACTAATAGCAGCTTCACTTAAAATGGGTGCTATTATTTCTGAATACAATCTTGAAATACAAACAAAATTATATGATTTTGGAATTGATTTAGGATTACTATTTCAAATTCAAGATGATATTATTGATGAGACTCAAAGTGATGAAGAAGCTGGAAAAACAACGCAAAACGATAAATCAAAAAACTCTTTTGTTAATTTGCTTGGATTAGAAGGTGCATTAAAAGCTGCTGATGACTTAGCATTAAAATGTGAAGAAGCTTTAAAAACTCTTGATAGTGAATTAAAACTATCCTTAGAAAAGTTACTTCTTAAATATATAAATAGACACAAATAGCTAAAATTTTAATATTAAAACAAACTCTTAGTCATTTTAACTCATACTGCTTGACAAATTTACAAAAATTATATAAAATCTAGCACTCAAAAAATTAGAGTGCTAAATTTTAAATTATAAAAAAATTATAAAACTTAATAAAAGGATTAACATGAATTTTAAACCATTAGGAAAAAGAGTTCTAGTACAAAGAACTGAAGTAGAAGAGAAAACTGCAAGTGGGATTATTTTAGTTGATTCAGCTAAAGAAAAACCAAATACAGCAGAAGTAAAAGCAATTGGTGGAGAAGTTACAGAGATAAATGTAGGTGATACAATTGTTTTTGAACAATTCAGAGGAACAGAGTTTACACTTGATGGTGTTGATTACTTAGTTTTAGAACAAGAAAATATTATTGGAGTAATGTAAGATGGCAAAAGAAGTAAGATTTAGTGATGATGCAAGAAATAGATTATTTACAGGTGTTGAAAAATTAGCAGATGCTGTAAAAGTTACAATGGGTCCTAGAGGAAGAAATGTATTATTACAAAAAGCTTTTGGAGCTCCTACAATTACAAAAGATGGTGTTTCTGTAGCACGTGAAATAGAATTAGAAGATACTTTAGAAAACATGGGAGCACAACTTGTAAAAGAAGTAGCTTCAAAAACTGCTGATGAAGCAGGTGATGGAACTACGACTGCAACAGTTTTAGCTCATAGTGTATTCAAAGAAGGTTTAAGAAACGTAACAGCAGGTGCTAATCCTATTATCTTAAAAAGAGGTATGGATAAAGCAACTGAAGCTATTTTAGTTGAACTTAAAGCATCATCAAGAGTTGTTGCTAATAAAACAGAGATTGAGCAAGTTGCTACTATTTCTGCAAACTCTGATACTGCAATTGGAGCTATGATTGCAGAAGCTATGGACAAAGTTGGAAAAGATGGTGTTATTACTGTTGAAGAAGCTAAAGGTATTTCTGATGAGTTAGATGTTGTTGAAGGTATGCAATTTGATAGAGGTTATTTATCTCCATATTTTGTAACAAATACTGAAAAAATGACTACTGAGATGGAAAATCCATTCATTCTTTTATGTGAGAAAAAAATCTCTAACTTAAAAGAAATGTTACCAATTTTAGAAGCTGTTAATCAAACGGGAAGACCTTTGTTAATTATTTCTGAAGACGTTGAAGGTGAAGCTCTTTCTACTTTAGTTGTAAATAGATTAAGAGGTTCATTAAACATTGCTGCTGTTAAAGCTCCAGGGTTTGGAGATAGAAGAAAAGCTATGTTAGAAGATATTGCTGTTTTAACTGCAGGAACTGTTGTTTCTGAGGAAATGGGGATGAAGCTTGAATCTACTGGTATGGAAGCATTAGGAACTGCTGCTAGAGTCGTAATTGATAAAGATAATACTACTATTGTAAATGGTGCTGGTGAAGCTGATGCCGTTCTTGGAAGAGTTAATCAAATCAAAGCAGAGATGGAAGGAACTTCATCTGAATATGACAAAGAAAAATTACAAGAAAGATTAGCAAAACTTTCTGGTGGTGTTGCAGTTATTAAAGTTGGTGCTGCTTCTGAAACTGAAATGAAAGAGAAAAAAGATAGAGTTGATGATGCTTTATCTGCTACAAGAGCTGCTGTTGAAGAAGGTATTGTTATTGGTGGTGGAGCTGCTTTAATTAGAGCTGCTGCTAAAGTTTCATTAACTTTAGAAGGTGATGAACAAATTGGTGCAGATATAGTATTAAGAGCTATTAAAGCACCTTTAAAACAAATTGCACTTAATGCTGGTTTTGATGCTGGTGTTGTTGCAAATGAAGTTGAAAAGTCTGATAATGAAAATTTAGGATTTAACGCTGCTAGTGGTGAATATGTAGATATGTTCGAAGCTGGTATTGTTGATCCTGCAAAAGTTGAAAGAGTTGCAATGCAAAATGCTGTTTCTGTTGCTTCATTATTATTAACTACTGAAGCTACTGTAACTGATATCAAAGCTGATTCTGCACCTAGTGCTCCTGATATGGGAATGGGTGGAATGCCTGGAATGGGAATGTAATTCATTCCTTATTAAACATCCTTTAATTAAGGATGTTTAATTATTTATCTTAACACTATTTTCTTATAACAAAAAACACCCTTTCTTAAATATACCTAATTAAAATCAAACAATTAAACAAAATGTAATTATCCTTTGCTAAAATGAAATTAAAAAGAAAATGGAATTTAAATGAAAAAAAGATTAATAGAGATTATAAAAGAAGCTGGAGTGATATTAAAAGAAGGGTATTATTCAAAAAAAGATGTGACTTTCAAAGCAAAAAAAGATTTAGTTACTAAATATGATGTAGCAGTTGAAGAGTTTTTAAAAAAGAGTTTTTCAAAAGAGTTTAGTGATTTTAATGTAATTGCAGAAGAATCTGATAATACAAATAAAATTTTTTCTAATTCTATTATAGTAGATCCAATAGATGGAACAACTAATTTTGTAAACAAATTACCTCATACAGCTATTTCAGTTGGAGTATACATAGATAAAAAACCATATATAGGAATTGTATATAATCCAATTTTAGATGAACTTTATACAGCAGTTGTAGGAGAGGGTGCATTTTGTAATGGTGAAAAAATTGAAGTATCCAATGAGAAAGATTTTCAAAAAGCCTTACTATCTACTGGTTTTCCTTACAGCTCTGGGACTTGTGAAAATGACCTAAATGATGTAATAAAAAAAATAAAACAGATTTTACCAAGATGTCAAGATATAAGACGTTTAGGTGCTGCCTCTCTTGATTTATGCTTAGTAGCACGTGGAGTTTATGAAGGATATTATGAAATGAATTTAAAAGCATGGGATGTTAGTGCTGGATTAATTATCTTACAAGAAGCAGGTGGAAAAGTATCTAATATTGATGGAAATGAATATGAATTATTTGAAAATAAATACATTTTAGCAAGTAATGGACTTATTCATAAAGAATTAGTTGAAAATTTAAATGTATAATTTAAAAAATAATATTTTTATTGACAAAGCAATTATTTAGTATATTTTGAGTATAATCGCAAATTAAAATTTTACTCAAAGGTGTTTCTATATGTGTGGAATAGTTGGTTATATAGGTAAAAACGATACAACAAAATTTTTATTAGATGGATTAAAAGAGCTAGAATACAGAGGATATGATTCTGCTGGAATTGCTGTTTTAGGTGATAAAAAAATTGATGTATTTAAAGCCTTGGGTAAATTACACAACTTGGAAGAAAAAGTTAATACTAGTTCTTCGAAAGATTATGAACTAGGAATTGGTCACACAAGATGGGCAACTCATGGACAACCAACTGAACTTAATGCACATCCACACTTAGGAGAATATTCTTATGTAGTGCATAATGGAATTATTGAAAATTATAAAGAATTAAAAGAAGAATTAATAAACCTTGGACATAAATTTGTATCTCAAACTGATACTGAAGTTATTGTTCATTTATTTGAAAACTATAATAATAAGCTTAATGATACAACAAAAGCATTTCACAGTACAATTGAAAGACTCGAAGGTGCTTTTTCTATTCTTCTAATTACAAAAGCAGAGCCTACGAAGATATTTTTCTTTAAGCATGGGTCTCCTTTAATTGTAGCAAAAGGGAATGATGAGAATGAAGTTTTATTTGCATCTTCAGATGCTCCATTAATAGGTCTTGCAAATGATGTTGTTTATTTAGAAGATGGAGTTGGAGGAATTGCAACTACAGAGGGAATAGAATTCTTTAACAATAATTATTCGTGGTCTACACTTCCAACTTCAAAACAATTTGCTCAAAAAAATGGTTTTAGATTTTTTATGGAAAAAGAAATTTATGAACAATCTGATGTTGTTGTTGATTGTATGCTTGGTCGTTTAAGTGATAATGAAATTTTATTTGATGAAATTGATAAATCGTTAATTGATGGAATTAATGAAATTAAAATTTGTGCTTGTGGTACTTCTTATCATTCAGGGTTAACAGCATCATATCTTTTTGAGAGATTATCAAAAATCAAATGTAATGTTGAAATTGCGAGTGAATTTAGATATAAAGATCCTCTGTTAACAAAAGATACCTTGTTTGTTGTTATTTCTCAAAGTGGAGAAACTGCTGATACTTTAGAAGCTTTAAAAATGGCAAAAGTTGCAGGACTTAAAACTCTTGTAATTTGTAATGTTGATAATTCTTCTATGACGAGAACAGCAGATGCAACTATTTTAACGCGAGCAGGAATTGAAAAAGGTGTTGCTTCAACTAAAGCATTCACTACACAAACAATTGTTTTATGGATGTTAGCACTTTATTTTGGTAAAGCAAAAAATGTTTTAACGAATGACAAGTTATCAGAAGAATTACATGCTTTAAGAGAAGTTCCAAAATCATTAATTATTGATGATAATATGCATGAAAAAACAAAAAGATTGTCTAAAAGGTACCTTCATGGTCATGGCTTCTTCTTTATAGGTAGGGATGTGTTTTTCCCACTTGCTTTAGAAGGGGCTTTAAAGCTTAAAGAAATTTCATATTTACATGCAGAGGGTTATCCTGCAGGTGAAATGAAGCATGGTCCAATCGCATTAGCTGATCCAGAGTTATTCACTATTGCTTTAATGCCACAAAATTTACTTTATGATAAAATAAAATCTAATGTTGAAGAACTAAGTGCTAGAGATAGTACTATTTGTTCTATATCACCACTTGACTTTGATTTAAGTGATGACTTTATTAAAATTAACGAAACTGATCATTATATGTTAGAATTTTTTGAAATGTTAATAGCCTTACAGTTATTATCAATGGAAATATCGGTTCGTTTAGGTAATGATGTAGATATGCCAAGAAACTTGGCTAAATCAGTTACTGTAGAATAAACTCAACTTGCTGTTGTATTTGTTATTTTTTTAACAGCAAAATTGTAATTAAAAATAATGGAAAACAAAAATGGAAAACCAAAAAGGAAAACAAAAATGGAAAACAAAAAACAGTATTTATTTACTTCAGAAGTAGTAAGCCCAGGTCACCCTGACAAATGTGCAGATATTATTGCGGATACTATTGTTGATAAGTTAATTATTGAAGATAAAAACAGCAGAGTTGCATCTGAAGTTTTTGTTGCAGGAAAGAATGTAATAATTGGTGGAGAAGTTAAATCAACTTGCCAATTATCTGATAAAGATTATGAAGATTTAGTTAAAGAAGCCTTAGCAAAAATTGGTTATGATGGAAAATCAAGCTTTACAAAAGAGCAGTGTTTACATCCAGATGATGTAAATGTTCAAGTATTATTAAACCAACAAAGCCCAGATATTTCTCAAGGTGTTGATCAAACTACTGGTGACATTGGTGCTGGTGATCAAGGAATTATGTTTGGATTTGCTTCAACAGAAACTGCTGATTATATGCCTGCTGCAATTTCATATGCTAGAATGTTAAGTGATAAAGTTTATAAGTATGCTTTAGAAAATAATAATAAATTAGGTGTTGATATTAAGACACAGGTTACAATTGATTATGGAACGAAAGAAAATTTTGAAAATTGTAAACCGCAAAAAATTCATACTATTGTAGTATCAGCTCCTTCGGTTGAAGATATGAATATTACAGAAGTAAGAGAATTAATTCAAGGTTTAATTGATGACTCAGGACTTCCAAGTAATATGTATGATAAAGATAATACAATTATTCATATTAACCCAACAGGAAGATATGTAAGCCATTCTTCATTACATGATAGTGGATTAACTGGAAGAAAACTTATTGTAGATTCTTTTGGAGGTTACTCACCAATTGGTGGAGGAGCTCAAAGTTCAAAAGACTATACAAAAGTAGATAGATCTGGACTTTATGCAGCACGATGGATTGCTAAGCATATTGTAGCTTCAGGACTTGCATTAAAAGCAGTTGTTCAAATTTCATATGCAATTGGAGTAGCACGTCCAACTTCAGTTTCTGTTGATACAATGGGTACATTTAAAAAATTAAACGATGATGAATTATCAGAGTTTGTTATGGACAGTTTCTCATTAACACCAAAGTGGATTACTGATAAGTTTTCATTAGACAAACCAAGTGCAGAAACTTTTCTTTATGCAGATGTAGCTTCACGTGGTCAAGTTGGTCAAAGTGATTACCCTTGGGAAAAACTTGACGAATTAGAAAAATTCGCAAACTTATAAGATTAAAAAAAAGGATTTAGTATGGATTTAAAAAATTTATTTAGCAAAATATCATTTGATAGAGATTCTAAAGAACAAGCAACAAAAAAAGATGCCCCTAGTCATTGGATTAAATGTCCTGAGTGTAGTTCTTTAATGTTCTTTAAAGAAGTAGAAAATCAAGATAATATTTGCCCTAAATGTAATTTTCATATGAGAATTGGGGCAAAAAGAAGAATTGAAA
>CAJQLJ010000009.1 GCA_905479135.1 uncultured Campylobacterales bacterium
ATTGAAGCATACAGTGACATAGGAGATGAAGTTATTATACAAACGCCAGTTTACCCACCATTATTTAAAAGTCTTAAAGCAAACAACAGAAAAGTAATTTTTAATGAGTTAAAAGAAAAAGATGGTTACTATACTATGGATCTAGAAGATTTAAAATCTAAAATTAGTAAGAAGACAAAGATTTTATGTTTATGTTCTCCTCATAATCCAGTTGGAAGAGTTTGGAATAAAAAAGAACTTGAAGATTTAGCTCTTATTTGTATACAAAATAATATAACTATAATATCTGATGAAATACATTCAGATGTAACATTTAACAAATTCACACCTTTAGCTTCACTTTCAAAAGAAATTGCAAACATTACTATAACTCTTAATTCAGCTGGAAAAACATTTAATATAGCTGGTCTTAATTGTGCTTATGCAATTAGTCATAATCAAGATATATTAAATAAATTCAAAAAAATTGCACAAAAAAGAGAAATTCATTCAATTAACTTCTTTGGCTATATTTCAACAAAAGCTGCTTATGAAAACGGTGCTGATTATGTAGATGAACTAAAAAAATATTTAAAAGAAAACATTCTATTTACAAAAGAAATGCTCTCAAAAGAAAAAGCAAGAATTGACTTTTTCTTACCCGAAGCTACATACTTAATTTGGTTAAATTTTAAAGATACAAAACTAAGTCATGAAGAAATAAAAAATAAGCTCTTAACACAATCAAAGGTAGCCTTAAATGATGGTGTTTCTTTTGGTAGCAATGGTAATTTTTATTTTAGACTAAATGTTGCTTTACCTAGGAAAGCTCTTAAAGTCGCATTAATCGATATTTTAAAGAGCTTTAAATAGCAAAGGAATAGCAAAGTATTACCTTTTTTCTCACTCTAGAAATAATAATTTTATAAAGTAAGCAAAACCTTTATATGAGTATTAAATTAGTGTACAATCCTAAAATAATATTAATGAATAGGATTTATAATGTCAACAGAACTAATTCTTGCCACTGTTATTTTTGTTACGATTGGTTTCATTTTAGTTGCTGTTTTCGTACTTACACGATACATAGGTCCTAAAGATGAATTAGCCCAAATGAAGAATACTGTTTATGAAAGTGGTGTTTCAAACCCTGTGGGTAATACAAATATAAGATTTTCAATTAAATTTTACCTTGTAGCTATTTTATTTGTTCTTTTTGACGTGGAAATAATTTTTATGTTTCCTTGGGCTGTAAATATAAAAGAGCTAGGATATTTAGGACTTTTTGAGATGTTTATGTTTATGGGACTTTTATTTTCGGGGTTAATCTATATTTACAAGAAAAAGGCATTATCATGGGATTAGGATCTGAAGCTGCATTTGGTGATTCAATAGTTACAACAAAATTAGATCATGCTGTAAATTGGGGTAGATCTTATTCTTTGTGGCCAATGGTATTTGGAACTGCATGTTGTGGTATTGAATTTATGTCTGTTGCTGGAGCAAAATATGATTTATCAAGATTTGGAGCTGAAGTTGTAAGATTTTCACCTAGACAAGCTGATTTATTAATTGTTGCTGGAACTATTTCATACAAACAAGCACCTATTTTAAAGAAGATCTATGAGCAAATGTGTGAGCCTAAATGGGTAATCTCGATGGGAGCATGTGCATGTTCTGGCGGTTTTTATGATAATTATACAACACTACAAGGAATTGATCAAATTATTCCAGTTGATGAATATGTAGCAGGTTGTCCACCAAGACCAGAAGCAGTTCTTGATGCAATTATGAGAATTCAAGAAAAAGCAAATGATGAATCAATTATAAAAGATAGAGTTAAAGACTACAAAGGATTCTTGAATGCTTAAATGTGATATGTTAATTGATTCACAGAAAATCAAAGAAACAATTGTAAAATTAAAAAATGAAGAAAACTATTCAATCCTTTTAGATATTACTGTAGTTGATTATTTAAAATATCCAGATATAACTCCTTCAAGATTTGCAGTTGTTTACATATTAAGAGATGAGACATTTAAAAAACAAATTAGCATCAAATCATTTGTTGATGATAATACTTTAACAGTAGATTCATTAAGTAGTATCTATAAATCAGCAAATTGGGCTGAAAGAGAAGCTTATGATCAATACGGTGTAAACTTTAACGGTCATCCAAATTTAAAAAGACTTTTAAATCATCATCAATTTGTAGGTCATCCTTTAAGAAAAGATTATGAAATTACAAAAGGTCAAATCTGTACTGAAACTGAAGATTTAATGGATGAAATGGATCCTTTATTAGTAAGTAAAGGTTATACACCTGAAGAAATAAATGACTTGATGCTACTAAATGTAGGACCATCACATCCAGCATCACATGGTACTATTAGAAATTTTGTTGCAATGGAAGGTGAAACTATTTCAGCTTGTGTTACAGAAATTGGTTATTTACACAGAGGGTTTGAAAAATCTTGTGAAAACCATACCTATTCGCAAGTAATTCCATATACAGACAGATTAAATTACTGTTCTGCAATACTAAATAACATTGGATATTCAAAAGCTGTTGAAGAGATGTTAAATATTGATATTACCAAACGTGCTAAATCAATTAGAGTAATAATTGGAGAGTTAAGTAGAATTATAGATCATCTTGTTTGTAATGCTGCCAATATGGTTGATTTAGGTGGTCTTACAAACTTTTGGTATCTTTTTGCTCCAAGAGATACTGCCTATGATTTATTATCAAAATTAACAGGTGCAAGACTGACAAATACTTACACAAGAATTGGTGGTTTAGAATTTGATTTATATGATGGATTTGCAGATGACCTAGAAAATGTTTTAAAAGAAGTTGAAAAAGCTTGTTCAGATACATTAAGTTTAATTGCTCATAATAGGATTTTTCATGATAGAACACAAGATGTAGGTGTTATTAAATCTGATTTTGCTTTAAATGCAGGAATTTCAGGTGTAAATTTAAGATCAACTGGTGTTGCCCATGACTTAAGAAAAGATAAGCCTTACTATGGTTATGAAAACTATGACTTTGATATTGTTGTTGGTTCTCATGGTGATGTATATGACAGAATGATGTGTAGATTTGAAGAAATGGTTCAAAGTACAAAAATTATTAGACAAGCTATGAAAGAATTACCTGATGGTCCGATTAATGTTGATGCACCAGGTATATTATTACCATCTAAAAAAGATGTTTATGGAAATATTGAAGGCTTAATGAATCAATTTAAACTAACATTTGAAGGTATTAAAGTACCAAAAGGAGAGTATTATTCATCAACTGAAGCTGGGAATGGAGAGCTTGGCTTCTTTATTGTTAGTGATGGAGAGGGAAGACCTTATAAAGTAAAATGTAGACCACCTTGTTTTTACTCACTTGGTGCTTATTCTAATATAGTTGAAGGTGGAATGCTTGCAGATGCTGTTGTAACAATGGCGAGTATGAACTTTATTGCTGGGGAGTTTGATAGATAATGAAAACATTTGTATTTACTAAAGAAAATGAAGAAAAATTTCAAGAACAACTTAAAAAATATCCAAACTCTGATGCAATGATGCTTCCAGCGCTGTGGTTAATTCAAGAACAAGAAAATTGGATATCACCAGAAGCTATGGTCTTTATAGCAAATAAATTAAACAAAACTCCAATTCAAGTATATGAAGTTGCAACTTTTTATACTATGTTTAACTTAAAACCAATTGGTACTTATCATATTGAAGTATGTAAAACATTGTCTTGTATGTTAATGGGAGCTAATGATTTAATTAAATTTATGAAAGATACTGTAGGAATTGAACCTGGTCAAACTAGCGAAGATGGAAAGTTTCATTTATCTGCTGTTGAATGTCTAGGTGCTTGTGGTGGAGCACCTATGTTTGCTTTTAACGGTGAATATAAAGAAAACCAAAGTGTTGAATCATTAAAAAAACTTGTAGAAGGGTGTAAATAATGGTAGTTAAAGTAGTAAGTAAGAAATTTGATATTCCTAACTATCATAAATTAGAAGTAGCACAAAAAAATGGTGCTTACTCTTCAATAAAAAAACTCTTTTCCCTAAGTAAAGAAGAAGTAACAGAAGAAGTTTGCAAATCAGGATTAAGAGGAAAAGGTGGAGGTGGAGCTGCTTGTGGTCCTAAGTGGAAACTTATGCCCAAAGATGATCCAAGACCTGCATATTTAATTGTTAATGGTGATGAATCAGAACCAGGAACTTTTAAAGATAGACAAATATTCCAATACGATCCACATCTTTTAATAGAAGGAATTATTTGCTCATCATATGCAATAAATGCACACCATGCATATATTTACATAAGAGGTGAATATAAATTTTTCTCAGATCGTGTAGATGAAGCAATACAAGAAGCATATGCTAAAGGTATTATTGGTGACAGTGTTATGGGACATGATTATAAAATGGAAATAACAGTTCATCGAGGTGCTGGAGCATATATTTGTGGGGAAAAATCTGCACTTATTGAATCACTTGAAGGTAAAAGAGGACATCCAAGACTTAAACCACATGGTAAAGAGTGTGAATGGTTCTTTGATAATCCAGCAACAGTGAATAATGTTGAAACAATTGCAACTGTACCTTTTATTATAGAAAATGGATATGAAGCTTATACGGCTTATGGAACAGAAAAATCACCTGGAACAATGTTATTCGCAATGAGTGGACCTGTTAAAAACCCAGGAGTTTACGAATTAGCATTTGGGAACAAAATGATTGACTTCTTAAATGAAGTTGGTGGTGGTATGAAAGATGGTAAAAAATTAAAGGCAATTATTCCTGGAGGATCATCATGTCCTATTCTAACGGCAAAAGAAGTTGAATCTGCTGTATTAGATTATGAGTCTATGTGGGATATTGGTTCGACACTGGGTACGGGTGGAATGATTGTAATAGATGAAGACACTTGTATGGTTGAAGCTGCAAAGAATTTAATTGAGTTTTACCATCATGAATCATGTGGACAATGTACACCTTGCAGAGAAGGTTGTGGATGGATAGATGATATCCTTGCAAAAATTCTAGCAGGTGATGGAAGTAAAAAAGATATTGATACTATACTTGATGTATGCGTATCATTAAATGGTAAAACAATTTGTGTGTTTGCACCAGCTGTTAAAGACATAATTCAAAGTATGGTACAAAAATTCCCAGAAGAATTTGAATCATACTTTAAAAATTAAATTTTATATTAGGAGAAATAAATGGCAAAAAATACTTTTACACTAACAGATAATAGAAACGGTAATTCGTATGAATATAATGTAATTGACGGAACAAGAGGACCAAGTGTTGTAGATATAACTACATTCTATAAAGATTCAGGAATGTTTACATACGATCCAGGTTATACATCAACGGCATCATGTGATTCAAAAATCACGTTTATTGATGGAGAAAACTCTGAATTAAGATACAGAGGTTATGATATTGCAGATTTAGCTGGTAAGCATTCTTTTTTAGATGTTTGTTATTTACTTATGAGAGGTTCTTTACCAACAGAAGCAGCTTCAAAGAATTTTGATTTAGAAATTAGACATAGATCTTTTTTAAATGAAGGTTTAATTAGAATCTTTGATGCATTACCAGATGGAGCTCATCCAATGGCAACTATGGGAGCTGCGACTATGGCATTAGCAGCATTCTATAAAGATCATGTAAATTTAGAAGATGATAAACAATTTAAAATAATGAGAAGAAGAATTGTAGCTAAGATGCCTACAATTGCTGCTATGGCATATAGAAATTCAATTGGTATTCCTTTAATCTACCCAGATGTAAATAGATACTTTACGGAAAACTTCTTATATATGTTAAGAGCATATCCAGGTGGATCTATGAAAAGACTTCCAGATGGAACAAACGAAGAAATCAAACAAATTGAAGTTGATGCACTTGATGCAATTTTTACTTTACATGCAGATCATGAACAGAATGCATCTACAACAACTGTAAGAAATGTAGGTTCAACTGAAGCGCATCCTTATGTTGCTATTTCTTCAGGGATTGCTGCTTTATGGGGTTCTGCTCATGGTGGTGCAAATGAAAAAGTAATGGATCAATTAAGAATGATTGGTGATATTAAAAACGTACCTTCATTTATAGCAAAAGCTAAAGATAAAAATGATCCATTTAGACTTATGGGATTTGGACATAGAGTTTATAAAAATAGAGATCCAAGGGCTGAATGTTTAAAAGGTTTACAAGATCAATTAAGAATTGAATTAAAACTTGATTCAAAATTATTAGATATTGCTGCTGCTGTTGAAGAAGCTGCATTAAATGATGATTACTTTAAACAAAGAGGTTTATACCCTAACATCGACTTCTATTCTGGTGTTATTTTAACAGCACTTAAAATTCCAGTTGAAATGTTTACTCCAATATTTGTTATTGGTAGAACTCCAGGTTGGATTTCACAATGGTCTGAATTAAAACAAGATCCTAAACATAAAATTGCTAGACCTAGACAATTATATACAGGTAACTAAGAATTCGAATAAACCAAGTGTAAGGGGTAAAACAAATGAGTGAAATGGTAGAAATAACAGTCAATGGTGTAGAAATGGAGGCTTCTAAAGGAAGTCTTCTAATTGATAAATTATTAGATGAAAATATTCATATTCCTCATTTTTGTTACCACCAAGCACTAGGAAAAGATGGAAACTGTAGAATGTGTATGGTTGAAATCGAAGGTCAAAAAAGACCTCAAATATCTTGTGATACGCCAATCAAAAAAGGTATGATTGTAAGAACTAAGGGTGAAAATATTGAAAAAGTTAGACGAGATATATTAGAACTTGAACTTATAAATCATCCAATAGATTGTCCTACTTGTGATCAAGCTGGAGAGTGTAAATTACAAGATTACTATATGGAATCTGGTTTTTATGAATCAAGAGTAAATACAGATACAAAGGTTAATGCAAGAAAAAGAGTTGATTTAGGCTCAAATGTAATGCTTGACCAAGAAAGATGTGTACTTTGTACAAGATGTGTTAGATTTTGCTCTCAAATTACTAAAACCAATGAGTTAGGTGTAATTAATAGAGCTAATCATTCTGTTATTGGAACATTTCCAGGTAAACCCCTTAGTAATCCATATGCAATGAATGTTATTGATATTTGTCCAGTTGGGGCATTAACTAACAAAGATTTTAGATTTAAACAAAGAGTTTGGTTTTTAGAAACGTTTGATGCAATTTGTAATGGTTGTTCAAAAGGATGTAATATTTATGTTGATCATAGAAAAGAAAAATATAAAGATGATCAAATATTTAGATTTAGACCTCGTGTAAATAATAAAGTTAATGGTCATTTTATGTGTGATGAGGGAAGATTGTCATATGAGAATGAAGCGAATAATAGATTTGAAACTGCCTTACTTAATAATAAAGAAACAAACATTAATAACACTATTACAAGTATGTTTAAAGAGTTAACAGCTCAACAAAATATTTTATTTGTATTAAGTCCAAATCTTTCTTTAGAAGAAATACAAAACGTAAATAATTTAGCAAATAAATTAGAAGCAAAAATATCTGGATATTCTCCAGATACATTTGATGAAAGCTTTAGTGATGATTATCTAAAAACAAGTGATAGAACATCAAATAGAGCTGCATTTAAAGAGTTAGAAATAAATGAAGATGAAAAGTATTTTAATGATAATTTAAATAACTCATCATTAATAATTATTGTAAATAATAACTATTTTGATGAAAATATTGAATTATTAAAAAATAAAAAAGTGATCTCATTATTTAGTCATAATTGTAAAACCATAGAAAACTCAAATATTGCCATTCCAATTTCATCATTTTTTGAGAAATCAGGTACTTATATAAATACAAATGGAATCAAACAAAAAATGATTTCAAAGATGAATAAGAATAATCCTATGGAATCAGTTACTACTATAATCGAACATTTAAAATCAATGATTGCAAAAGGAACTCTATGAGTAGTGCAATAGTTATAGCTGTAAATATAGCACTAGCTACTTTTCTAGCAGTTGGTCTTACTCCAGTTTTTGTATGGTGGGAAAGAAGAGTATCTGGATTTATTCAAGACAGGACAGGTCCAAATAGATGTAGTATAGGACCTTTTAGATTAGGTGGATTAATACAAAGTATTGCAGATATGTTAAAACTTGCATTTAAAGAAGATTTTACTCCCTCTCATATTAAGTACAAATTCTTTTTTACAATTGCACCAGTTATTGTATTTTTTTGTTCTTTTTTAACATTTGCAACAATTCCTTTTGCTGATAATTTAGTAATAAATGGACAATCTTTTATCATGTCTGCAATTCCAAATGAATTAGGAATAATGTGGTTTTTAGCTTTTGCTGGACTTTCAATTTATGGAATTATATTAGGTGGTTATTCATCAAATAGTAAATATGGATTATTAGGTTCTATTAGAGCAGCAGCTCAAGTTATATCATATGAAGCAGCAATGGCTTTAGCAATTATATCAATGCTTTTATCATATGGATCAATCCATTTAACTGATATTGCAAATGCACAAGCTGGAACTTTTCTAGGGATCATTCCTATGTGGGGTATATTTATTCAACCTATTGCATCAGTAATTTTTATCATCTGTGCTTTTGCTGAAACAAATAGAGCTCCTTTTGATATAGCAGAGGGTGAATCAGAAATTGTTGCAGGATATCACACTGAGTATTCAGCTATGAGATTTGGTTTATTTCAAGTGGGTGAATATGCTGCTATGAGTGCAAGTGCTGCAATTATTGTTACACTTGTATTTGGAGGTTATCAAATACCTTGGATGGATACAACAAGCGTACAAAATAATATGGATTATATTATGATAGCGTTAATTATAATATTACCTTTAAAAGCTTTTTTCTTGACAAGATGGATGAAGAAGAATAACAAATCTAAAGATACGAATGATACTTCAAGAGAAACAGAAACTAAAATTCTTTCAACTTTATTTTGGGGAATATCATTAATTGTAGTAGGATTACTTGTTATATTCTTAACAGTTGGATTAGGTGAAAATGGTATAAACATAGTAACTGCAGTTTTACAAATTGGAACGTTCTTAGTAAAATTCTTTTTAATGGCATTTGTATTTATTTGGATTAGATGGACAGTATTAAGATTTAGATATGACCAGTTACAAATGTTAGGTTGGAAAGTATTATTACCACTAGCATTATTAAACATTGTTATAACTGCAACATTTATTGTGGTTCAAGGGAGTTAAAATGGGAATTAAAGTAGTACCTAGACACGGAAAATCATTTAAAGATAAATTATATCTTCCTGCAATAATTGGTGGAATGAAAACAACTCTTAGTCATTTTACTAAAAACTTAAAAGATGTA
>CAJQLJ010000010.1 GCA_905479135.1 uncultured Campylobacterales bacterium
TTTTTTAATTGCCAATCTATCATATAAATCAAGAATATTTAAATAATCTTGATGATAAGTTACATTTATAAAATCACAATCACCATTAAATATTTGTGTTGCTAAATCTACATTTTCTTTAGTAAATACATTAAATAAAGCATCTTCATAATCTTCCCAAGAAACTTCATCTAAATACATTCTTGTTAATTGTGATAAGAGAAAGCTAAGAGGTTTATTTGACATTTCAAAGTATTCTATTGCTTCTTCATAGTTTCCAAGCATCAAATGTAATTGTGCTTTAAAATCACAGATTGTGAAATTTTCTTTGAAAATTACACCGATATATTTTTCTACATTTAGATTGTTGTCAAAAGCTTCGACTTCATTTAAAATCTCTTCTGGATCATACTCTTTAAAGTTTAATACCATATCTCTAATCATTTTACCAGCATTTGTGTTGTTATAGATCATATCTTCTAAAGGATATACTTCTGAAATACTTGGAACAATTATTTGACAAGAATAAAATCCTAAATAATCATACTCTCTTATATAAACTTCTTTTTTCATTTCTTTTATAATGCTCATTAAATAATCAAATTCATCATCAGTATTAACTCCACTATAAGACCATGAAGTGTATTCAAATGTTTTTTTAGCAGATAAAAACTCAAAACCAATTTTACCGTTTGAGTCTATAAAATGAGATTCGATATTTGAATTTGTTTGAATTAGTTCTTTATCAAATGTTGGTTTTTCAAAACCGTCTAAATCATCTAAATCTCTACCTTGCATAAGTTCAGTCATTGTTCTTTGTAATGAAACTTCTAAAATAGGGTGAGCGCCAAAAGATACAAATAATGTTGATGTTTTTGGATTGATTAATGAAATCGCAGTTACAGGGAATTTACCTTCAAAAGAACAATCTAATACTTCAATTATATAACCTAATTCTTCTAAGGCTTTTATATCTTCATTCAGTTTAGTAAAGTTTTTTAAAACCTCTTTAGGAAAAGTAGGAAGAGAGTATCCCTCTTTGATAATAGCAATTTTTACATATCTTTCAAAAATTTCACTTAAAGATTGTACTTGTGCTTCTTTTGGAGTATTTCCAGTAGCAAGTCCATTGCTTACATATAAATTGTGAGTTAAATTTACTGGTAAATATGCTTTCTTATTTGTATTCAAATTTACAAAAGGTAAAGATACAATCTTATCAAAATGTTCACTATGATAATCTATAAAATCTTTTGCTTCAAAAGTATTGTCTTTATTATAAAACTTTGCTAAATCTTTATCTAAATATTCTTCTTCAAATGAGAAAAGTTTTTGATCTGGATAAGCCTCTTTATTTGGAATATAAAATTCTATAAAGAAATTGTTTGTCTGTAATCTTTCTATATATTCACCAAGTGCACTTACAGTACTAGCTTCCATACAAGTACCTTTTCCATTTGAATAGAGATGTTTTGGTGCGTCATTTGAGCTTAAGTTAACTGAAAAACAGTTTTTTAAAGGATGTTTCGTTTTTGCAAAAGTAACTTTTGAGCCAACACTTTCTAATGTTTTTGTCATTTTTTCTAGTGAATCTTCTAGTGATGAGTTTTTTGATAATATTTTCATGTTCAACTTTATATTTTTTTTGAGTATAACTGAATAAATTGCTTATATTAATTAAACATAATTACTGTGGACAAAAATTATCATTTTAGATAGAATTTCACATGAAAAAAATTATATTATTACTGTTTTTAATAAACATACAAATTATTAGTGCAAATACAAATATATCAAAAAATATAAACCCAAATACAATTCTTTTTTTGGGTGATTCTTTAACTGAAGGCTTAGGAGTAAATAAAGAAGAAGCTTTTCCAAAACTAGTTGAGATTTTAATTAAAAATAAACTCAAAAAAGATATTAAGGTTATAAATGGTGGAGTTAGTGGTTCTACTACTAGTGATGGTCTTTCGCGGCTTAAGTGGTATTTGAAAAAAAAACCATATATAGTATTTATAGCTCTTGGAGCAAATGATGGCTTAAGAGGTTTGAATCTTGAAGAAAGTCAAAAGAACTTAGAAGAGATTATTATGTTTGCACAGAAAACAAATGCTAGAGTTTTACTTGCGGGAATGTTAATCCCTCCTAATTATGGACCTGAATATTCAGAACAATTTAGAAAAATGTATAAAGAAGTTAAAGTTAAATATGACCTAGAAATGATGCCTTTTTTATTACAAGGAGTTGCTGGAGTAAAAGAGTTAAATCAAAGAGATGGAATTCATCCAAATGTTGATGGTCATAAATATATATCAAAAGAAGTTTTTGAATTTTTAAAGGAAAAACTATAATGTTAGAATTAAAATCATTAAAAAAAGCCTATGTTCAAGGTTCGCAAGAAATTGAAATATTTGAAAATTTAAACTTTCATTTAAATGAGGGCGAAAGAGTTGCTATTATGGGAAAATCTGGAAGTGGTAAATCTACACTTCTTTCACTAATTTCTGGAATTATTAAAGCAGAAGAGGGTGATATTATATTAAATTCTATTTCATATAAAGATTTAAAAGAAGCAGAATTAAATGACTTTAGAGCAACAAATATTGGCTTTATTTTTCAAAATTTTCATTTAGTTTCTTATTTAAATGCTTTAGAAAATGTGATGCTCCCTGCAAAAGTTTGTAATATTGCAAATGCAAAAGAAAAAGCAATAGAGCTTTTAGATAGTGTTGGGCTTTCTCATAGATTAGATCATTTACCATCACAATTAAGTGGAGGTGAGAAACAACGTGTGGCAATTGCAAGAGCGCTTATTCATAATCCAAAAATTATATTAGCAGATGAACCAAGTGGAAATTTAGATGAAGAAACTGGAATTGCAGTTATGGATAAACTTTTTGAATTAATTAAAAAAAATAATACTACTTTGATTTTAGTAACCCATTCAAAAGATGTAGCACTTCGATGTGAAAAAACTTATGAACTTAACTCGGGAAATTTAAATAAATGTTAGTACCAGAACTTGTTTATAAAGCACTTGCTCGTTCGAAATCTTTCTCATTAATATTCATATTTAACTTTTGCCTAGCAATTGCTTCACTTTCATATTTACAATTTTTTAAAGGAAGTATGGAAAACTCACTTGATACAAAAGCAAAAATTTTATTAGGTGCAGATCTTGTAGTATCTTCTAGGTTTCCTATAAATGATGATCAAATTAAAGATATAAAAACTAAACTTCCTGAAATAAAAAGTTTTGCACAAGGTATTTCAACTATCAGTATGATATCTAGTGATAAAAGAGCTAGACTTATGGAAGTTGTTAAGTTAAATGAAGGTTTTCCTTATTATGGTGGTTTAATATTCAAAGATAAAAATGTTTATCCAAAAGGTGAAGAAATACCTT
>CAJQLJ010000011.1 GCA_905479135.1 uncultured Campylobacterales bacterium
ACCTGAACCTGAACCTGAACCTGAACCTGAACCTGAACCTGAACCTGAACCTGAACCTGAACCTGAACCTGAACCTGAACCTGAACCTGAACCTGAACCTGAACCTGAATCAGAAGAAGAAGAAGAAGGAGAAGGAGAAGAAGAAGAAGAAGAAGAAGAAGAAGGAGAAGAAGAAGGAGAAGAAGAAGAAGAAGAAGAAGAAGAAGAAGAAGAAGAAGGAAAAGAAGAAGCAGAAGAAGGAAAAGAAGAAGGAGAAGAAGAAGAAGAAGTAGGAGTAGAAGGAGAAGAAGAAGAAGAAGAAGTAGGAGGAGAAGAAGAAGAAGAAGAAGAAGAAGAAGTAGAAGGAGAAGAAGAAGAAGAAGCAGAAGAAGGAAAAGAAGAAGCAGAAGAAGGAAAAGAAGAAGCAGAAGAAGAAGAAGAAGGAGAAGTAGCAGAAGCAGTAGAAGAAGAAGTAGTACCAGCAGAAGAAGAAGTAGCAGAAGGAGAAGTAGCAGAAGGAGAAGTAGCAGAAGCAGTAGAAGAAGAAGGAGAAGTAGCAGAAGGAGAAGTAGCAGAAGGAGAAGTAGCAGAAGGAGAAGTAGCAGAAGCAGTAGTACCAGCAGAAGAAGGAGGAGAAGAAGCAGAAGGAGCAGTAGAAGAAGAAAAAGAAGAAGGAGTACCAGCAGCAGTAGAAGAAGTAGTAGAAGAAGTAGCAGAAAAGAAAGGAGGTAGAAAGAAAAAAAGCTTTCGTTCTAAAAAGAAAGGATATTCAAATAAAGGAAAAGGTAAAACAAGAAGAAAAGGAAAAAGAAAATCAAATAAAAGAAAATATAATTAATTAATCATTATTCAATCATTATTCAATCAAATGTGTTGCTCCTACACCATTCATCATGAACTTCTTTAAAATTATCAAAAGATAATAGCATTTTTCTATCAGATATACTATTAGATTCTTCAAAAATAGAATATTTGCAGGTATATCCCATTATCATATGTCTTTTTGTAATTTTCTTAATAAAATTTACTATTTTATCTGTTTTATAATACATTACCATCAACTGGAATGGAACAATAATAGTATAAACTATATTCTTAATTATACTCTGTATTTTGTATTCATATAATCCAAAAAATTTCTTTTTAATATCATATTTATGGGCATTTTCAACCCATTCTTCTGGAATATAATCTATAATCTCTTGAATATTTTTCATTTTTTCAATAGGATAATAAACTACCTTGTGCGAAATAAGATTATGAAAAAATGTCACTAAAGAACCCATAATAGTTAAAACCCATAAAATAGATTTATCTCCAATAAACAAGTTAGTTAGGATTTTATCATTTATAAATGAAAGAATTAGTAAAACAATAAAGAAACTACTAAATGTAAATACTAAAAATCCTAGTAGTGAATCTACTATTTTATTAGGAAACTGTTTAGAATATTCTTTACATGGTTCATCTGCTCTAGTTATTCTTTGATGAAAATTGTGATATAATTCATTATAATTTCTAATCTTCCATTTACCTAATCTAGTCCAATTATAACTAGTAATTTTTGATGGAGAATTATAGAATGTTGCACCATATTCAAAAAAATTAGTAAATACTATAAAAATGAGGATAAAAGGCATAAAAATAAAATTAATTAACGATATTACTAGAATACGTTTTTGAATTTCTTTTATACATTTATTAACATTATTGAGTTCTTTCATATTTATTTTAGATTCATCACTAAATATTTTATGAATAAAACAATATGTAAAATTCCATTCCATCAAATTGGTTAAAACTCCAAAATCCACTATTTCCTTGTCTATTAAAGCTATCATATAATTATCCTGATTAGTAATTCTATTAGCAATATTATATACATTAAGGTTATCGTTGTTATATTGTCGATGGAGAATACTAACGATTTCTTCCCATCTCATAGTTTTTAATCTCCATTCAGGAATGCATAATACATTTTTATAATAATTATTAATTTTTTTATACATAGTTAGTTGATCGCCTATTCCAATGATTTTACAAAATATATATACAAAATATACAACTAAAAGAGTCCATAAAATCCAATGTAAATGGAAGAATTTATTTATGTGTATAAATTCTGATAGATTCTCGTTATCATCATCTATATCAAAAATACCAGAATAATCTACACAATTGTATAAAAAAATTATAAATCCTACTGTAAAAACCGAGATGAATACATTTAGTATCTCATTAATCATAATGCTAATATATCCACGATTAATGTAATAGAAGTACATTTTGTTAATAAAATCACTTTTCAAGTAGAATTCGTTCTCGTTAATAAATTTTCTTGAAAACAAAAGACTACTGCCTCTTAATCTATTACTTAACATTCTAATTATAGTTCTAAATTAAACAATAAGTTAAGGGTTTAAATAAAAATAAATAATTACTAAGTTCATAATTATTAGCTCTTAATCTGTGTATTTTTTGAAAGAATATAAATAGTATTTTCTGTTACTACTAAAAATTCATTTCCTACACCATATGTGTTTTTTATGGGAGAAGTGTGTTCATCGTTATTTTTATATAATATCTTTTCTCCATCATTTGATATAATTTGACATCCACCTCTGCATGAATCTACATAGAAATAGAAATCTATTGGCTTACTAAGTTTAATAGCTAATTTACATGCTTGACTTAAACTTTTTGAATCTGGTAAAGTGAGTTTGTTTGCTGCTGAACTGGTTTGTTGTGCTGACATTTTTATAAGTTCTTTAAATTTTTTTTTTTTGAAAATTAACCACACTGATTAAATTAATTAATTATTTATATTAGTATTTAAAAAATTAATACAATTTAAAGCACTCCATCTTTCTTTATAACTTAAGTTTAACATATTCTTCACTAAGTTATAAAACATTCTATATTCTTCGTTATTTTTAAATTTTACATCTTGTAAATGTCTATCAAATGTTTCATTGAAGTTATTTATGCTTTTTTCAATAGTATTAAAATCTTCTATATAATCTTCACCATTTAAATCATAAAATTGGGTTCCTGATAACATTTCTAGTATTAAGCAACCTAATGTCCAAATGTCCAATTTCTCATTATATATTTTGTATTTGAAATTCTCAGGAGACCTATAATTTCTAATATGAATATATCCACTTCCTACTTCGCTTTCTAAATATTCTGCATTACCCAAATCAATTATTTTTGAATGTGTAATATTTGAAATACTAAAAGTATCATTTTCACATGCATTACCATTAATATTACTTTCTACTAATTCAATCTTTCTATTTGATAGGTGCGTTTTAAATATGTCTTGGATATACAAATTAAATTTCTTTTGTAATGAAGTTTTTATGTGTTGTTTAGTTTCATAAAATTTTTGTCTATATTCTTGAATATTAATACTATTAAACCATTCTATATATTTCTGTGTATTTGTAGTCATAGTAGAAAGCATTATATTTTCCAATTTCAAATCTCCATGAATAATTTTACTTTTATGTAGTTCATGCAATCCTTTTAATGTATCAATAATACTGGAAAGAATTAAAGTTCTAGGAGGTTCTTCAAAAGTATCTAATGCGTCTATTAATGCTATACCCATAAATTCTGTCACTAAACAAATACATCTTTCGTGTTCAAATGTATCAATATATTCTACAATTTTTGAATTTTTATCAGAATTTAATATTCTATAAATTTTTGTTTCATGTAATCCTTCCTCTCTATACTCCTCGCTAAGCATTTTTAAAGCAAAGAACTTATCGTTGATTAAATTATAGACTAAAAATACTTTAGAGAATGTTCCTTTACCGATGTACTTTATAATTAAATATTTATTGTTCAATATTTCTCCTACATACTTATTTTCTATTTCTTCTATAATTTCTGAGTTGTCAGAGGATAGACTTCCTTCGCTATCGCTGCCGCTATCGCTGCCGCTATTGCTATCGCTATTGCTATCGCTATCGCTATCGCTGTTAAAAGAATACTCGATCATGTGATGCATATATCTAATTATAATTATAAAATAAATCTTAGGTATTTAAAATACAATCAAAATTAGCAGGAGTGTAATTAATAGATTTAAGTGCTTTACCAGTAGATTCATTTCTTACTAGATACTTTCCTGGAAAGTTTTTTGATTCAAACAATTTAGGAGAATCATATCTAGATTCATTATTTTTATACCATTCCACTGTATCTTCAGCTTCAGAATGACTACTACAAACTTTTGACATATTAGAATTATGAACAATATCAAATGATTTATCTAAATCTATCTTTAAATATTTACCCAAATTATAGACTAAATAATTTATATAGTGTAGTGATGACTCTAATTTATTAGGACTAATATTTTTTATCAATATATTTTCTAATTCTTCTAATCCTAACTTCATATAAGAAACAATAAAATTAACATATTCCATATCTTCCTTATTGTTGAAACAATTTTTCATTATATGTGATAATTTAATTTTTGTGCCTCCACCAATGATATTTTCAAAATGTGTTCCATTTTCTATATTACAATTAAGAATCTTTTCGTTTAGACAATATTGCACAAATGACTTCTGTAAATCTATTCCAAATGTTGCTCCAGCACCATAAACAACATATAAAATATCGGTTAGAGCATCAATTACTTCTATGAAATCTTGAGCTTTTAAAGCATCTTCTAATTCTGTAATTTCTTCATGAATTAAATTATATCTTAATCTAGCAGTATCTTTGTTTTCAACAAGCATATCAGAACGATACAATTCTGGTAAAACTGTGAACATATCGAAAATTTTTATAAAATCTAATGTTGCCTGATAATTGTTGATTCTATAAGTCATTTTTCATTCTCTCTACTTCTAAGGTTTAAATAGTTTATAATAAAAAAATTTCTATGTTTATTTTAGTAATGAAGAAAAAGTACTCTATTAAAAAACCAAGCGGTGGGATTTGTGCTCCAGGTATTGAAGGAAAAGTAGCAACATTTAAAGATAAAAAAACTAAGAAAAGTAAAAGAAAACGTTTCACATGTTTAGACCATAATAGTTTAATGAAAATAGTAAATGGATTAGGTATTAAAATACCCAAAAATGCCAGTGACTTTCAAATATGGCGTTTAATTCAAAAAAGAATGGCAAAAACATGCAATAATGAAATGTGTTGGATAGAAAAATCTAATTTAGACCATTATGAAAAAAATAAAATAATTGAACATTACAAACCAAAAAAACCTGATGTTTGGAATAGTCGCCCAACTGAATGGCTTGATACTAATAATATTGAAAATGTATTAAATCAGTATCAGCGTAAGCATAAAAATTTTTATTTTGTAGGAGCAGTTCCTATTGATTTTGACCATAGATATTCTCCTACAAATTGTGTAGTAAATGAATTATGTAATATAAGTGTTCGTAATTTATTAAAGAAAGGTAAATCTAATTTAGGTGTAGTTTTTAATTTGGATAAACACGATGAACCAGGATCACACTGGGTAGGTATGTTTGCTAGATTAAATAGGGGTGAAGTTGGTTATTTTGATAGTTATGGATATGCTGCTCCTAGAGAGGTAGTTGCTTTAATGGAAAAAATAAAACAACAATGCAGTGAATTAAAACAAAGAGTAACCCTAAAATTTAATAAAATACGCCATCAAAGGAAAAATAGTGAATGTGGTGTCTATAGTATAAATTTCATAATAAAAATGTTAGAGGGTCATGATTTTGACACAATATGTAGAAATGTAATTGATGATGATACTATGAATTCATACCGTAATTCATTCTTCATTTAATTTCATTTAATTTCATTTTAATTAACGAAAAAAGTATAAAAAAGTATATTTTTAATGTAGCAAAATGTAAATTTATAATTTATTTTTTCTTATGAACCGCCTCCATAAACTTTTTTTTGCCGATTTAGCACAAAAAAGTATATTTTTAATGTAGCAAAAGGTAAAAAACTTGTAA
>CAJQLJ010000012.1 GCA_905479135.1 uncultured Campylobacterales bacterium
TTACGTCAACTTAGTTTAAAAGAAGGATTTGATATTGTTAAAGGTGGTAGGTTTTATCATCTTATTACTCAAAATTTAGATAAAGCTAATGCTGTCTTAAAGCTAAAAGAAATTTATGAAGAAAAATTTAAAAAAAGTTTTAAAATTATTGCCTTAGGTGATGGAGAAAATGATAAGACAATGCTTGATATTTCAGATATTTCAATACTTGTCAGAAAAGTCAATGGATCATTTATAGACTATGATAAGAAAAATTTAATAAAGACAAAATCTATTGGACCTGCTGGTTGGAATGAAACTTTAAAGGAAATTTTATGCAAATAAAAGAAATTCTAAAAGATTCATTTTTTAAAGTTTTAAAAGATATTGAACCAAGATCTTTAATAAATAACAAGTGTACATTTAATAAAGATGAAATAATTATTAACAATGAAATAATAAAACTTCCTAAAGATAAAAAAATTCATCTTTTTGGGTCTGGAAAAGCTGTTTTAAGTATGGCTCTTAGTATTTATGAAAATATTGGAGATAGAATAGAAAAAGCTGTATTAGTTGGACCATATAAAAATACTTTAAAAAAAAAATCTTTAACTTATTTGGAAAGTAGTCACCCTCTCCCTAGTAATAAAAGTTTAATAGCTGCAAAATATTTAAAACAAGCAATTGAAAGTTTAGAAGATGATGATTTTTTTATTTATTTACTTTCAGGTGGAACTTCAGCTTTAGTTGAACTTCCAGTTGAAGAAATATCATTAGAAGAATTTCAAAAAACTACAGATCTTATGTTAAAAGGTTCTATGCCAATTGAGGCAATGAATTGTATAAGAAAACACCTTTCACAGGTAAAAGGTGGAAGACTAGTTCAAAAATGTAAAGCAAAGGGAATTGTATTAGTATTAAGTGATGTTATTTCAAATGACTTGGAGGCTATTGGATCTGCACCATTGTATTATGATAGTTCAACTTTTACTACAGCAATGAGCTATTTAAAAGATTTTGATTTATTAAAAGATATACCACAAAGAGTAAAAGATTACTTTTTATTAGGAGTCTTAGGGAAAATTGAAGATACTCCAAAATCAGAAAAAAATAATATTAAACATTTTATAGTAGCTTCTAATGAAATATTGTTAAATGACATAAAAAAAGAACTTAGTTCCAAAAATATATTTGCTCAAATCATAGATAAAAAAATAGAAGCAGATGTAAGTGTAGTAGTAAATGAATTACTTGAATTTATTAAAACAAAGGAAGAAGGTTGTTTTATTTTTGGTGGAGAGGCTTTAGTAAAAGTTACATCAAATGGGAAAGGTGGAAGAAATCAACACCTTGTTTTATCTTTTTTAAATCAATTTCCTCAAGGTAAAACAATCACACTATTAAGTGCTGCAAGTGATGGAATCGATGGAAACTCATTTAGTGCTGGCGCAGTAATAAATAATACAAGTTTAAGAAAAACAAAATTATTAAATCTAAATACGAGTAAGTTTTTAGAAAATTTTAATTCTAACGAGTTTTTTGAAAGAACTGGTGATTTAATAAATACAGGACCTAGCCACAATAATATACTGGATGTTTTAATAATAAATATAGAGAACTAAGAGATTAAGGAGAATAATAAATGTCAGATTTTTTTCAAAATGGTGTAATTACTACACTTCAAAATTTAGGTGAACGTAGTTTAGAAGATATAGAAGAAGAACTTATAAAATTTAGTGAAAGAAGAAGAATGGTTCTTCTATTACCTGCATTATATTCAGAATTTCAAACACCTGCTATGCACAAAATTATTGATGAACTAAAAGATATAAAATATTTATATAAAATTATACTTGGGCTTGATCAAGCAACAAAAGAACAGTTTGAAGAAGTTAAAAAACTTATGTCAATACTTCCATGTAAAGTAGATGTTTTATGGAATGATGGACCTAAAATCAAAGAATTATACAAAGAACTTACAAAAGAAGGATTCCCAGGTCTTGATACTCCAGGAAAGGGAAGAAATGTATGGACAATGTTAGGATATGGCTTAGCAGATAAGGATGCCTATGCTTTTGCACTTCATGATTGTGATATTGTAAATTATTCAAAAGATATACCTGCTAGACTATTTTATCCAATAATTCATCCTGCACTTGATTTTGAATTCAATAAAGGTTACTACTCAAGAGTTACAGATAAGCTTCATGGAAGAGCTACAAGACTTTTATATAGTCCTTTAATTAATTCACTAAAAAAAGTACATGGACAAAGTAGATACTTAGAGTATATGGAAAGTTTTAGATATGCATTATCAGGTGAATTTTCATTTATTAGATCTATGGCAAGAGGTATTGCTATATCTCCAACTTGGGGTCTTGAAGTATCAACATTAAGTGAAGTATATAAAAATACATCTAATAGACGAATCTGTCAAACACAGATTATGGATACTTATGAGCACAAACATCAAGAGCTAGGTTCACAAGAATCAGGTGGTGGTATTTATAAGATGGCAAATGACATTGCAAAAACTATTTTTAGAGTTATGGCACAAGAAGGTGTAGTATTTTCAACTTCTACATTTAAAACATTACTTGCAGCATATTTCCAAGAATCAAGATTTGAGATATCAAAATATAATGCCCTTAGTAAATTAAATGGTTTGAATTATATTCGAGAAAAAGAAATAAATGCAGTTGAAATCTTTCAAAAAGCTATTAAAGAAGCTTC
>CAJQLJ010000013.1 GCA_905479135.1 uncultured Campylobacterales bacterium
ATATCATTTCTTAGTTTTGTAATAATATCTTTGGATATTTGAGTGATTAAAGATGTAGAAAATTCTTGGAACTCTTTGTGTTTGATAAACTTATCAATTTTTGGAATATTTTTTAATAGACTCATTTTAACTCTTTCAGATGATTTTAAAACTAAATAATGTAAACTTCTCTTCTTTAAGTGGGGGGTATGTGATCCTGGTGGACACCGCAGGTTTCAACCCTGATCGGCGGTTTACGTGTGTACGCCGCGGTAGGTTCGATTCCTACACCTTCTCGCCACTTTCAAACTACATAACAAACAACCCAAATATATTAACTTTAATTTAAAACTAATAAATTTACTACTCAAGTCTTAGAATATATCTAATTTTTTCAAACTTTTATTTTTAGGAATTGTATCAAAAAAAGTGTCAACTAAACCTTAACAATAGGACTGTAACTAAGGTAATTAATAGTTTAAAGAAAGTGTCTGGAAAGTACTCAAATGACTAGATATTAATGAACTATAATATCTTTTACACCTTTTGGAATAACTTCTCCAATAACACTAGCATATCCTAAAGTTAAATCTTCTATTTCTTTTATATACTCTTTTGCATCAGTAGGATCCATGGCTATTAATAATCCACCAGATGTTTGAGCATCGCATAATAATGCTCTACAATAATGTGATAAGTTACTCATATATAAGACTTTATCTTCCATATATTTTATATTTTTTTTAGTTCCACCTGGAATTACATTATCATCTGATAGTGCAATGGCTTCTTCAATAATTGGAACAGCAGAAGCTTCAATTGAAAAAGAAGTAAGTTTGTTTACAGATTCTAAACTATGTCCTAAAAGACCAAATCCCGTAATATCTGTACATGAACTTACATCATACTTTCTCATTATCTTAGAAGGAAGATAATTAAGCGTAGCCATAATATCAGCACAATATTTCATTACTTTTATATCAACAAGATCTCTTTTAATTCCTGTTGTTAAAATACCCATTCCAAGAGGTTTAGTTAAAACTAAAACATGCCCAATCTTTGAAGTATTATTTCTTATAATTTCATTTGGATGTATTATTCCTGTTACTGAAAGACCATAATACATCTCAGGTGATTCTATGGTATGACCACCTAATAAAAGTCCACCACATTCTTTTATTTTTTCATTTCCACCATTTAAAATTTCTCCTAAGGCTTCATATGATAAGTTCTTTTTATCAAATCCTACTATATTTAGAGCTGTTTTAACTTCTGCTCCCATAGCAAATACATCTGACAAAGAATTAGCAGCTGCTATTTGACCATAAATATATGGGTCATCTACAACTGGTGTAATGAAATCAAGAGTTTGCACTATAGCTTGTTCTTCATTTATTTGATAAACACTTGCATCTTCACTAGTGTCAAATCCTACTAAAATCTTTTCATCGCTTGGTGATAAATTACAAAGAGTTTGTTTAAGATCCCCCGGACCCATCTTTGCTGCTCATCCTGCTGCTTGAACGAATTTAGTTAATTTATATTCGTTATTCATATTACCTCTTTTGCGGACATTGTATTGTAATTTTGTTGAATTTTACATAGTTTTATTTTAAATAGATATTAAATAGTAAAAAAGTATTTACCCTTTAATCTTTTGTTTACTTCTTATATAGTATTATCCAAAACTAAATAGCATTTAGACCTAAGTTTTAGGTTTGAGATAAAGAAAATTAAATTTTTAATTTTACTTTATATCTTCACATATGCTTCAAACTTTTGAGGTTTAATCCAATGAAAAAAATATTAATGTTAATCATGCTTGTTAGTTTTGTAAGTGCAAAATCTTTTACATTTACTGCAATTCCAGATCAAGATGAAACACAATTAAAAGAAAGATTCTCTAAGTTAGCTGTTTATTTAACTAAAGAATTAAATGTTGACGTAAAGTTCGTACCTGTTAAGTCTTATTCTGCATCAATTGCTGCTTTTAGAAACAATCAAGTTCAACTTGCATGGTTTGGTGGATTATCAGGTGTTAAAGCTAGACTTATTGTTCCTGGTTCAATTGCAATTGCGCAAGGTATTGAAGATCCAAATTTTCACTCATTTTTGATTGCTAATAGTTCAACAGGACTAGAAAAAAGTACATCTATCCCAAAAGGAATTGAAGGTAAGACTTTTACATTTGGCTCTAAGGGTTCTACATCTGGAAGATTAATGCCTGAGTATTTTATTACTGAACAATTCAAAAAATCTCCAAATGATATATTCAAAAAAGTTGGATTCTCTGGAAACCATTCTAAAACAATTGAATTAGTTCAAAGTGGAGCATATGAAGTTGGTGCAGTTAATTATAAAGTATGGAAAAGAGAGCTTAAGTCTGGGAAAATTGATCCTTCAAAAGTAAAGATTATTTACCAAACACCTGGGTATCCTGATTATAACTTCACTGCTCGTGGTGACTTAGATAAACAATTCGGTGTTGGTTTTACTAAAAAACTACAAGCAGCTATTTTAAATATTAAAGATGAAAAAATCTTAAATGCTTTTCCAAGAACTGGATTTATTGCAGCAAAAAATACAGATTTTCAAGCAATCTTAGATACTGCTAGAAAATTAGGTTTAGTTGACTAGCTTTTAATATGTCATTTAATTTACAAGAAGAATCTATCTCTTATGGAGAGTTTACAGTTTTAAATAATTTTAGTTTATCTATTAAAAAGGGTGAGAAAGTTGCTCTTTTAGGTAAAAGTGGAAGTGGTAAATCTACTTTATTAAAACACCTTTACAACTTAGAAAAAGAAAATTGTACTTATATTCCACAGGAGTTAGGTCTTGTAAATAATTTGTCAGTTTTTCATAATGTTTATATTTCTAAGCTTGATGAAAATTCACTTTTTACTAATCTTAGAAATTTAATTCTACCTTCACAACAATACAAAGATGAAATTTCAAAAGTTTTAAAAGAAGTAGAATTAGAAGATAAGATACATTCAAAAATTATAAATTTATCAGGTGGGCAAAAACAAAGATGTGCTATTTCAAGAGCAGTTTTTGATATGAAACAAATACTTTTAGCAGACGAACCAATATCCGCACTTGATGAACATCTAAGTGATGAAATATTAAAACTACTAACTTTAAAGTTTGAAACTTCAATTTGTGCATTGCATAATGTAGACTTAGCTATAAAAAACTTCGATAGGGTAATAGGCCTTAAAAATGGAAAAGTTTTACTTGATAAAGCTTGTAGCGATTTAAATGAAGATGATAGACAAAAGTTGTATTATGTTTGTGACTAAAGACTTAAGAGTAAGCTTTGTAATTTTTATTGTTGGAGTAATTAGTTTTTTTATCGCTGATTTATCTATTTCAACAGTTGATACTTCATTATTAGTTGAAGAATTCTTTTTTTCAATTACAAAGCTTTCTTTTAGTAATTATTCTATTTTATTTGAAGCTTTTTTAAATACTATTAGTATTGCAATTGTTTCAATTTTCATATCTTCAATACTAGGTTTTTTTCTAGCTTTATTTTTCTCTAATATCCTAGTTCGAATATCTTTATCTTTTACTAGAGCAATTCATGAACTTTTTTGGGCTTTGATATTTTTACAGATTTTTGGATTAAATACTTTAACTGCAATACTAGCAATTATAATACCTTATAGTGCAATACTTGCAAAAGTATATGCTGAAATACTTGAAGAACATGATACTTTTCCTCAAAGTTTAAGAAGAAGAAGTAAAATATCATATTTTATTTATACAAAAATTCCTGATGCCTTTCCTCATTTAGTTTCTTATACTTTATATAGGTTTGAGTGTGCTTTAAGATCAACTGCTATTTTAGGATTTGTGGGAATTACTACTTTAGGATATTATCTTTCTAGTTCTTTTATGCAAGGTTACTATAATGAAGTTTGGATGATATTGATTTCATTTTATATTGTCGTTGCTAGTGTTAAATGGTGGTTTAATAAGTATACTTTTATTCCTTTAGCTATTGTTTCATTTTTCTATTTAGATGATTTTTCTGGTTTCAGTTTGGATAATTTAATAAGATTTATAACAAATGATATAGTACCTTATCCAATTAGAAATGACTTAGGTTTTGATAAGAGTTTAACTTGGTTTGATAATATTTTTTCAAATGAGATACTCCCTGGTGTTTTTAATACCATTGTATTAACTCAATTATCACTTTTTTTAACAGCACTTTTAGCTTTAGTTTTATTTCCTTTAGTTTCACAGAAGTTTTTTAGTAAACCAAGTAGACTAAGTTCACATATAATTTTAGTAATTTTACGATCAACTCCTGAATATATTTTAGCTTATATTTTCTTACAGTTATTTGGTCCTTCAATGCTTCCAGCAGCATTAGCTTTGATGCTTCATAATGGTTCAATAATAGGACACTTAATGGGAAATGAAACTAACTTATTAAGTTTACGTCCTGATGTTACAAAAAAAAGAACAGAGAAATATTTTTATGAAGTATTACCAAGAGTTTATAAGCAATTTTTAGCATTTTTATTTTATAGATGGGAAATAATTATGCGTGAAAGTGCAATCTTAGGAATCTTAGGAATTGCTACTTTAGGATTTTTTATTGATTCTGCAATCGCTGATTTTAGACTTGATAAAATGTTCTTACTTCTACTAGTTACTGCTTTTCTAAATATCATAGTTGATTTAATTTCCAAAAAAGCAAGAGAGTATTTAAAAACTGATAGTAATTTTTCTTCTTCTAGATGTTCTTTAAAATAAATTACTCTATAATAAACAAAAAATAATAGGAAAAATATGAAAAATATAGTAATAATTTCAGTAATAGTTATTTCACTTGGTTACATGGTTACAATTTTATTAGATAGATATGAAACAATAAAAACTACAAATGAGACTATTAAAAAAACACAACAAAATACAGAATATTAGAAAAGAAGTTTTAAAAATGAATGAAATTATAAATAAAGATTATGAGCCAGTTGAAGTATTTAATTATGCGCAATATCAAAAAAATATGGAAGCTAAAATAGTTAGAAATCCTAGAACAAACACTCCCATAGATTATATTACAGATGAAAAACTAGCTGAACTTCAAAAAGAAGGTATTACAGATTTTAGACCATATATTCCAGTACCAAAAGATATTAAAGCTCATTTATTGTTTGCAGTAAATATTTGGTTAAAATTATCTAAGACTTATCCTGATGATGAATATATTAAAAGCTTAGATAATGAAGCGAATCACCATATTGTATTGTCTCATGATTGGTATAAAAAGTTTGGTATAGATAAACCTGTGCTTTAAATAACTTTATAAGAGTTAGTTTAACTATAGAATTTTCTATTTTCAACTTTATTTTTTTAAAAATAAACAAATAATTTTGATATACTATTTTGATGATAACAGCTCTAATGAGACATTGCATTTTCATTATAATCTGTTGTTATTTTATTGTATAAAATTAGTATTTATTTAAAAAATAAGGATCAAATATGAATACATTACAAACAGATAACATACCTCAAGAAGCATTTGATTGGTATGATGAATATGCACATGGTGAGATAGATAGACGTACCTTTATGAAAAAACTTGGTGGATTAGCGGCACTTGGTTTTTCTATGAGTGTATTAACTTCTGCTTTATTACCTAACTATTTATTTGCTGAGCAAGTATCATTTAACGATGATGGTATAAAAGCAAGCTACGAAGAGTTTGATTCTCCAGAAGGTTATGGAAAAGGAAAAGGTTATCTTGTAGTTCCTAAAATTCTTGATGGTAAAGCTCCTGTTGTATTAGTAATACATGAAAATCGTGGATTAAACCCTTATATAAAAGATGTTGCAAGACGTCTAGCTAAAGCTGGGTTTATAGCATTTGCTCCAGATGCATTATTTCCATTAGGTGGTTATCCTGGTAATGATGATGAAGGTCGGGCTATGCAAAAAACTATGGATAAAGCTAAAATCCAAAATGATTTTGTAGCTGCTGCACAGTTTTTAAAATCACATGAAAATAGTAATGGTAACTTAGGTGCTGTTGGTTTTTGTTTTGGTGGTTATATTGTAAATTATTTAGCTGCAGTTGATTCTACTCTTCTTAATGCAGGAGTTCCTTTTTATGGTACGCCAGCAAGCCAAAACTTACGTAAAAATATCAAAGCACCACTTCTTATTCATTTAGGTGAACTAGATAAGCGGGTAAATTCAACATGGCCTGAATATGAAGAGGATTTACAAACAAATAATATAGAATATACAATGCATATGTACAAAGGTGCTAATCATGGTTTTCATAATGACTCAACAGGTAGATACGATAAAGAAAATGCTCAACTTGCATGGAATCGTACGATTGAGTTTTTTAACAAAAAATTAACTTAATATTCTTTTCAATTTTATAAAAAGGACAGAAAGTTTAAACTGCTGTCCTTTTTAAATCTTATTATTTACAATAAGGACACTTATCTTCTGAGTTTTCAGGTTTTACAGGATGAGTCTTGTTGTCTACTTTCTTTTTGTCAAATGCATGATAATTTTTACACTCTTTTAGAAAAGCACTTTTAGGACTTGAAGCATAAAAAAATTTAAACCTTTCGTATCTATGAATCGATTTTTTAATCTCTTCATTTATATCAGTGTCACTACGACCAAAGTTTTCAACTACAAATAATCCGCTTTTAGTTTCATATCCTAATGCAAAGTTACCAGCTGATATTTTTGTAATTTCATAATCTACACTTTCTTCTGTTAAAACATAAGAACTTTTCATCCCAATAGATTTTTTCATTTATTCTCCTTTTCTTTGTTTTTAACTTGTATTTATATTAATCTTAAAATACCATTCTTTGACTAAATATATAGCAAGATTTATTTATTTATAGTATTTAAGTATCGATTTTGTAAAATGTAATCACTATTTAATTCAAGGTACACAATGAAGAATATGATATTTATTTCTATATTTATTTTTAACATAACTGTTCAAGCACAAACTTTACCTGATTTAGTAAGTTTAGATAGTTTGGAATGGAAAAATAGAATTATAGTTGTAAATAAAACACAAAATCAAGATAAATACTTATATCTTTTCAAAGAAGAAGAAGCCAAAATAAATGATCGTGATATAATATGGTTTTTAATCAAAAACAATTTTATACACAGCAATTATAATGGTACTTTATCAAATGAATTTATAATTAATACAAAAAAAAGATTAAAAAACTTTAAAAATAAAATTATTTTAATTGGTAAAGATGGTGGAATAAAATCTGAATCAAACTATTTAAACCTTGATGATATTTTTTCAGATGTAGACTCTATGCCAATGCGCAAGCTAGAAATGCAAAAAAAATAAAACTTATATTATAAACTTTCAAGGAAATATTTAAATGACTACTACTAATCAAAAGCATCAACATTTTAAAATATTTAAGCCTTATGGTTTTTTAAGTCAGTTTGTACAAGAAGCTAAAAGGAAGAAAAAATTATTAGGTGAATTATCAGATTTTCCTCTTAATACAATGGCAATAGGAAGATTAGATCATGATTCAGAAGGCTTATTATTACTTACAACAGATGGTATGAAAAGTTTTCAAGTAAGAGATAAAGGTATTGAAAAAGAGTATTATGTACAAGTTGATGGCAAGATTAGTAAAGATGCAGTAACACAACTACAAAATGGTGTTGAAATTACTGTAAATGCAAGTAAATATTTAACTCTTCCTTGTAAGGCTTTTATTATTGAATTCGAGCCAAATTTACCATCACGAGGTAGAAATATTCGTGATTCAAGACATGGTCCTACTAGTTGGCTTTCTATAACTCTTTGTGAAGGAAAAAAACGTCAGATAAGAAAAATGACAGCTGCTGTAGGTTTTCCTACATTAAGACTTGTAAGAGTTCGTATTGGAAATATACATCTTGATAATATGAATTCAGGAGATGTTATATCTTTGCCTAATTTTAATGAAGTATTTAATAGTAAAATCTAGTACTAATATTAAATCAAAGAATTTCATCTAAATTTGCAAAAGCACCTTCTACATTTGGAATACTTTTATATCGAGTACTTGTTAGGTTTACTTTTTTTGTTTTAAGATTACATATTGCAATTCTAAAACTTGCACCCATTACAGGTTCAACAACACAAACGATCTTATCTTTAATTTGTCGTGTAGTATAGACTGTTCCTTGTAATGCTGAAAAAAAGTATTTTGGATAACTTAAAGGTGTTATTTCAACTATATCAATAGCCTCATGATTTTCAAGAGTTTGTACTATATCTTGTGCATCTTCATAATCTTCAAATTGAATACACCAATCATCAAAATACTTATTAAAATGTTCTAAATCTTCATCTAAAAACCCACCTGCTAGTGATTGTAAAGCAAATATCGACACTAGAATAACTCCTTAATTTCTTTACTTTTTTTCATCTTTGATAACTTGATATGCTTGATTTATTTCCTGCGTTTTAGCAGTTGCTTCTTCCATATAACTTTCACCCTTATCTTGTGAACTTATAATATCTGGATGATATTGTCTGATAAGTTTTCTATATGTTTTTTTAATAGTATTCATATCATCACTTTCTTTAACTCCTAAAATTCCATAAGCTTCTTTAGGAGTCATAGTTTGTTGCTTGTTTTTCATCATATTTTCAAACTTATTTACAATTGCATCATATTGTTCTGAAGTTATATTAAGCTCCTTTACAATGTCTCGTAAAACTAGCTCCTCTTGTGAACTAATACCATTATCAACAAAAGCAAGTTGTACTAAAAACGCTACAAACTGATTACGTTTATGTCTACTACGACCTAGTAATTTATTTAAAGCTTGAGCAATTTCTTTTGTATCACCATCTTTTTCTTTTTCTTCATTGAAAATCTCTTTCATAATTGCTCTTGTTTTTTCTTTTTCATCAAAAACTTTTGCAATATCATCAAACATCATACCAATAAGTTGAGCTTCTAGTTCTTGTACTCTTCCATCTGCTTTAGCAACTTTTGCAACTAGTGCAATAAAAAGTCCTAATTCACTTTGTTTAAAAAGTTCTTTTGAACTTGATAGTTTATTTAGTTTTTTTCTAGCATTAAACTTATATATTCTAAATATTACGTACAAAGAAGCAATAACAGAAAGTGTAACAACAAAATTTACAATAAATGTATAGTAAAGAATTGTTAGTAATATTGCTATAAATATCCATTTTTTTAATTTCATGATTTCATCCATTTGTTTATATATATAAAATTATATCTTCTTAATCTTATATTGAGAAAATTAAATTCTAATATTTATGAAAAACCAGCTTAGAATAATTTTTTCTTATAGGATGTAAGTGAAATTTGATTAGAATAGCAAATATAATTTAAAAATTAGGATAACAAGATATGAGTAAAATATTTAGTTTTGGTGAAATAGTAAAAGAATATGACTTTAAAGTTATAAATGAAAATGAAGCAAGAGCAAGTGCTGGTATTATGTTTTTATTTGGAATTATTAGTTTATTTTCTGTTTTTTTAACAAAAAGTTTATTTTGGGCAGAGTTATTTTCGATTACATTTATTATTGAGTTTATTATAAGAGTTTTCCTTAATCCTAAATATGCACCATACATGCTTATAGGTTCAATGATTGTTTCTAATCAATCAGAAAATTGGGTTGAAGCTAAACCTAAAAAGTTTGCGTGGATATTAGGTGTGATTTTAGGTCTAATTATGACATATTTTATATTTTTTGATGTAATGTCACCTATTAGATTATTTACATGTGTTTTATGTTTAGTTTTACTTTTTCTTGAATCTTCATTTGGAATATGCCTTGGATGTATTATTTATAGCAAGTTAAATGTAAAATTAGAAAAATGCCCAGGTGATGTTTGTGAAGTAAAAGAAAAAAAAGATAATAAATGGAAGGTTTTACTTCTACTTACTTTTATACTATTATTTTCAAGTATTTATTACTATTTAAATACTTATAAATACAATATAAAAGAAAATCAAATAATAGCAAATGATGTAAAGCAATTAATAGAAAAAGCATCTAATAAAAAAGAATGTAATGCACCAAAATGGGCAATTGATATGGGACATGAAGAAATGTGGAAATCACATAATTGTAATTAATTATCTAATAAAAATTATACAAAAGGAATAGTATGAATGAAAGTATAATCTATGTAGTTTTAGGAATAATAGCTTTTATAGCTTATAAAAAATATACTCAATATAAAGTATTAAAACTAGTTCCTTCTTTACTAGAAGAGGGTGCTCAAATTATTGATGTTAGAACAGTAGATGAGTTTTTAGTTGCCAATAAACAAAATAGTATTAATATTCCATTAGATTTATTAAAAGATAGAACTAATGAATTAGATAAAGCAAAACCAATAATTTTATGTTGTGCATCAGGAAGTAGAAGTGGATTAGCAAAGCGTGTTTTGATCTCAAAAGGATTTGAAAATGTACACAATGCAGGAGCATGGAGAGCTCTTACAAAGTTTAATTACTAATTTAATTTATTAGTTAAACTACCTTTAAAAGCTTCTTCAATATAAGGAGTTATTTGCCATTCATCTTTGAACTCTTTGTACTGCTTAATTACTTTACTGTTATTAGTATCTTCAAAAAAAGCTCTTATCATTATGTTTTTAGGTGTATGCTCCATATCTATAAATTCTAATACTTGAGTACGATAACCCATGATTTCTAATACATTTGCCCTAACACTATCTGTTAGTAATGATGCTAGTTTTTCTTTTATAATTCCAAATTTCATCATTGGGATCATTTTTTCATTTTTGATTTTCTTTAAAAATTCATGTTGACAACATGGAACAGCAAGAATTACTTTAGCTCCCCAATTAACTGCTTTTGCAAGAGCTTCATCTGTTGCTGTATTACATGCGTGAAGAGATATAACCATATCAACATTATCAAATTGATTAAATCCTTTAATATCTCCTTGTTCAAATCTTAAGTCATCATAGTTAAGTTTTTTTGCCAAGTTTGAACAAAATCTGATTACATTTTCTTTTAAATCTAAACCTACAATTTCTACATTGTAACCCATTTTAAGAACTAAATAATCATAAAGAGCAAATGTCAAATACGCTTTTCCACATCCAAAATCAATAATCTTAATAGTTTTATTTTTATCTAAATAAGGTATGCAATCAGATACAAGTTCTAAATAACGATTTATTTGTTTAAATTTATCATATTTAGAGTTTATGATTTTACCTTGATCTGTCATGATTCCAAGTTCAATTAAAAATGTAGACTTTTCACCTTCATTTAAAATATAGTTCTTTTTTCTGTTATGGGAAACTTCTTCGAATTTTTTTGTAGGTGCTTTTTTATTTATTTTTGCATCACCTTTTTTATTAATAATTATATGATAATCGTAATCTATAGTATTTATAATCGCTTGTTTAAAATATGTTTCAAGTAGTTTAGACATCTCATTTTTTGTTTCATTACTATTTAGATTTTTATGTTCTACATTCTTATCGTAAAAGTATTCAAATTGATGTTTGATTTCATTTTGAATAGTTACTTTTTTAATAGTTACTTTGTTAAAAGTTTTTTCACTTTTATTTCTAATTCCACTAAATACTGCATATATTATGCTTTCTTTATTGATTGTTTCTTCGATTAATTCACTTATGTTTTGCATAATATTTTAAATTCCTAATATAAGATTACTTTTTTGTATGATAGCTAAAGAGTGTTCAGTTATTTATTAAATAATTTATTGACTGTTATTGTAGAACTTTACCTGTTCTTAAACTATATGCCCAATCAGCTCTATTATTTTCTTCTGCTTTTAAGGCTGCCTTCTCATAATCATAAATAACACGTACAGGTTCAACTGCATAAGTATTTTCTTCAACAGTTAATATCACATAAGAAGCATCAGGAGTGCTGTTTTCTATGATATGAGAACTTGGAGTATCACTTTTAAAAGCTTGAAGTCCAACTGAACCTGGATTTATTACAATTTGTCCAGAGCTTAATGTCGTACATCTAGGAAGACAGGAATTTCCACACATTACAAATGTTGATGTTATATCATCTATTATCTCTAATATTTTTTTGTCATTTCTTAGTACTGCTTTTCCACTTGTAATATCTTCTAGCATATAAACACTATCATCTAAATATGTTCCATGAATCATATAGTAATCTTTTCCAATTAGCTTTTCAAAAGGTAAATCTTGAATCCAATATAAAACATCATCACCTAAATTATTGTATGTATATCTTAATGTTTCATCTTCTTCTAATTGTTCTAAACTTGATTCTAAAATCTTTCTATCTTGATCACCAATTAAATTTATAAATTGATTTTCTCTTAATAAATTATATGTAGCTTTAGGCTCGATTGGTCCATAAAATGAATCTCCAAGATTTAACATTACATCTATTTGTTTAGTTTTAATATCACATAGGACTGCTTCAAGTGCATAAACATTGGATTTGATATCAGATAATATAGCTATTTTCATTTATTTCCTTGTTTTTTTATTTATAAAATAATTATAACAAATAAAAAATGTATTTCATAATCATATTTACAGTAAATTAAACACATATTTGCAAAAGAAAAAGAAATTCTAGCTAGAATTAACTCTTTATAATTAAACTTTTTATAGAATACGGGAATTATAAAC
>CAJQLJ010000014.1 GCA_905479135.1 uncultured Campylobacterales bacterium
GTATCTCTTAGTGTCACTTAATTTGGACGGGAATTATAGGAGATTTTATCCCCTTTGTCAAGAGCTAACACTTAGAAATAACTTAAATTTTTAAAGTTTCTCACTTCCCCGCTTCTTTCTTGCTTTTACTTGGGTTTTTTTTAATTAATCACATAAAGACTTTTTTTGTTATAATAATTATTATTTTAATTTTGAGGATAAGAATATAATGAGTAAGTCAATATTTAGAGAGTATGATATAAGAGGCATATTTCAAGAAGAACTAGATGAAAATGTTGTAAAAAAAATAGGTTTTTATTTTGCTAAAGAATTAATTAAAAAAGTTCCTGATGCTACTTTTATATCTGTGGGTTATGATGCTAGACTTCACTCACCACAACTAAAAAATTGGTTGGCTTCTGGAATAAACCATGCTGGTCTTGAAGTACTTGATATGGGACTAGTACCTACTCCTGTAAATTATTTCTCAAACTTTGTAGATTTTGATGGTTTAGAATGTGAAGGTTCTATAATGATTACTGGTTCACATAATCCGCCTGAATATAATGGCTTCAAAATTACTATAGACAAAGAACCATTTTTTGGAGAACAAATATACTCTATAGGAAAAGATATTTTAGCTGATAATTCAATAATCCCAAATAATGATACAACTATAGAAATAGATGCTAAAAATAAATATATCAATTATATAGTAAATCATTTTAAAGCTTTAAATTTAAAAGATAAAAAGTTTGTATTTGACTGTGGAAATGGTGTTGCTGGTGTAGTTTTAAGAGAAATATTAGATAAGTTAAATATAAAACACAAAATATTATTTGAAGAGCCTGATGGGAACTTCCCAAATCATCATCCAGATCCAAGTGATGAGCATACTTTAGTAGATATTCAAAATGAACTATCAAGTGGTGAATTTGATTTTGGTTTTGCTTATGATGGAGATGCTGATAGACTAGCCTTACTCTCAGAGAAATATAACTTCAAAGGTGATATTTTAGCTATTTTCTTTTCAAGATTTATAGATAATCCTACTGTTATTGGTGAAGTAAAATGTAGCCAAGTTATGTATGATACTATTAATTCATACGGTCGAGCTATCATGTATAAAACGGGGCATTCAAACTTAAAAGTAAAAATCAAAGAAGAAAAAGCAGACTTTGCAGCTGAAGTTTCAGGACATTTGTTTTTTAATGACAGATACTTTGGATATGACGATGCAGTTTATGCTACATTTAGAGCTTTAGAGTTAATGAATAATGATTTTGATTATGACAAAGAGTATGAATCTTTACCTCCTGTTTATTCAACTCCTGAAATAAATATCACAGTTACTGAAGATACAAAGTTTAAAATTGTAGATGATTTAAAAATAGCACTTCAAAATCCACCAAGTGATTTTGAGACTATAAAAGATATCATAGATGTAGATGGAGTAAGAGTTATCTTTGAAAATGGATGGGGATTAGTACGAGCTTCTAATACTACTCCAAAACTAGTGACTAGATTTGAAGCAAATACAAAAGAAAATGCAAAGAAATATGAAGAGATATTAGTAAAAATGCTAAAAACTAAAGGAGAAAATTAATATGATTAAAAAGTGTTTATTTCCAGCAGCAGGTTATGGTACGAGATTTTTACCAGCAACTAAAGCCACACCAAAAGAGATGTTACCAGTACTTACTAAACCACTAATTCAGTATGGAGTTGAAGAAGCTATAGAGGCTGGTATGACAACAATGGCCATAGTAACTGGTCGTGGTAAACGAGCTATTGAAGATCACTTTGATATATCTTATGAATTAGAGCACCAAATCAAAGGTTCTTCTAAAGAACCACTTTTAAAAGAGATCAGGGACGTTATTACTAAATGTACTTTTTCGTATACTAGACAAATAGAGATGAAAGGTCTTGGTCACGCAATTTTAACAGGAGGAGAAACTCTAATTGGGAATGAACCTTTTGCAGTACTTCTTGCAGATGATTTATGTGATGCAAAAAAAGGTGTCCTATCACAAATGTGTGAGCTTTATAAAAAATATCAATGCTCTATAGTGGCTATTGAAGAAGTACCCAAAGAAGAGACATATAAATATGGAGTAATTGATGGAAATGAAATTGAACCTGGTATTTTTATGATCAAGGATATGGTAGAAAAACCAGATCCAAAAGATGCACCTTCAAATCTAGCAATTATTGGAAGATATATATTGACACCTGACATTTTTGATATTATTAAAGATACGAAGCCTGGAAAAGGTGGAGAGATTCAAATTACTGATGCACTTTTAACTCAAGCTAAAAAAGGTATGGTTCTAGCATTTAAGTTTGATGGAGAGAGATTTGATTGTGGAAGTATTGATGGATTTGTGGAAGCAACTAATCACTTTTATAATAAAGAAAAAATAGACACTTGTAAAGAAAAGAAAAAATAATGGACTATTCAAAAAACTTTTACCAAATTAAATCAAATGAAGAAATTTTTTATAAAATTTCATCGGAAAAAAACACTATAGGTTACTATGATCTTCCCTTCCAGGATACAAGTACTTTTAAGGAGTATGCCAAAACCGTAATACAACAAGATATTGTTGTAGTTGGTATTGGTGGAAGTAGCCTTGGAACTTATGCTATTCACAAGTTTTTACAACATAAAGAAAATATGAAGAAGCTTCATTTTTTAGAATCAACTGATCCACTTGATTTAGAAAGAAGAGTTAGTAAATTAGACTTGAAAGACACCCTTTTTATAATCATTTCAAAATCAGGTACTACTATTGAAACTGTAAGTATTTTAAAATACTTATCATCTATTACTGTTTTAAATAAAGCAAATACTATATGTATAACAGAGAATGATAGCAAACTAAATACTTATGCTAAAGCAAATGATATGAAAACATTTGAAATTCCTAAAAACGTAGGTGGAAGATTTTCTGTGTTTACAGCTGTTGGTCTTGTACCAATGGCTATTATGGGATTAGATATAGATAGAATTCTTGCAGGTTGTCAGACAATTTATAATGATTATTTTAATAGAGGTGATTATTATACTTCTATTATGGAAAAAGCTAGATTTATGGTAGAGAATAAAAATAAGTTCAATATTAATGTTGTATTTTCTTATTCTTCACTTCTAGAAGGTTTTAATAAATGGTATGTACAGTTATGGGGTGAAAGTCTTGGAAAAATAAATATAAACCAAACTAAACAAGCCTTAACTCCTATTGCATTAACTGGTCCTGTTGATCAACACTCATTTTTACAGTTAATAATGGAGGGTAAAAGAGATAAAACAGTAACTTTTATTAAAGTAGCTGATTTTAAAAATGATCTAACTATTCCTGATGTTTCTCTACCTGGACTTGAAGAGCTTGACTATATAAATAATATCAAGTTTAAAAATATCATAAATGAACAAGCTGATGCAACAATAGAAGCTATTGGGAACTTAAAAGATATACCCTGTGATATCATAACAATAGAAGCTCAAGATGAATATAATATTGGAAAGCTTATGTATTCATACGAACTATTAACTTCAATAGTTGGAAGTTTTGTACAGATAAATACCTATGATCAACCTGGAGTTGAAGCAGGTAAAATTATTTTAAAAGATAAATTAAAAAATAGTTTTTAAAAAAGGGGAAAATATTTAAATCTTCCCCTTTTTTTATTATATATATTTCTAATTAATAATAATTACATAGATGACTAATTATTTAATTTCTGTACTATCTTAATTAAATAATTAGCAGAATTAACTGCACTTGATTTTAAAAATTCATCAAAATCAAAACCTGCATCCATATCTGCACTATCAGAAATTGCTCGTAATATAAAAAATGGTACATCTAAAGCATCACATACAACAGCAACGCTAGCACCTTCCATTTCTAAAGCATCTGCTTTAAAAGTTGATTCTATAAAATCTTTTCGTTCTACAGAATGAACAAACTGATCACCAGTTGCTATAGTACCTTCAATTACTTTTAGATTATTTTCAATAGCAACTGTCTTTGCAACATCTCTTAATTCTTTTGATGTCTCTATAAAAATATTACCGCCAGGTACAAACCCATTTGGGTGTCCAAATGCAGTAATATCTAAATCGTGTTGACATAATTTATCTGCTATTATTAAATCGCCGATTTTAAGGCTAGGATTAATAGCACCTGCAACACCTGAAAAAAGTAATGTATCACATCCAAATTTCTCACACATAGTAGTAGCTGTTAAACTTGCGAAAACTTTTCCAATTTTAGAATAAGCTATTACAATATCTAGACCATTATATGAAACTTCATAATATTTATTATTTGCAAACTCTACAACATTGATATTTTCAAAGTGAGATAAAAGAGGTTCTATTTCCTCTTCCATTGCTCCCATAATTGCTAATTTAGTCATTTAAAGCCTCGATTGTTTTTTCTAAAGATGCAAAATCACTTACATTTAATGTAGGAATTGATTTACAAATTTTTCTATTTAAGCCTTTTAAAACAGCACCATTTCCAAACTCTATAAATACATCAACATTTGTGTTAGCTAAAATTGATTGTTTATATTTTACAGGAGAAGTAAGCTGAGCTGATAATAACTCAATTGCTTCATCTTTCATTGTATAACTTTCTGTTGTTACGTTTGAAATAACAGGTGAAAATTCATCTTTTAAATACTCTTCTAAATATGGTTTTAAATTCTCAACTGCAGCTGTTAATAATTCACAGTGAGAAGCTACTGACATGTCTAAAACAATAGCTCTTTTTGCACCTGCTTCTTTAAAGGTATCTACAAGTGATTCTAAATCTGCTTTTATTCCTGCAAGTACAAGTTGTCCGTCCATATTATAATTCGCCGGCCATACTTGTTTTCCTAAATCTCTTTGTTCTTTACAAATATCTTCAACAGATTTATCATCCATTCCCACAAGAGCCATCATACCTGCACCTCCATTAGAACAAGCATCAAGCATAAATAAACCACGTTTATGTACTAACTCAACAGCATCTAAATAGTCAAGAGCTCCTGAAGATACTAATGCTGAAAATTCACCTAATGAATGTCCTAAAACAAATTCAGCTTGAATATCACATCTATTTTTAAAAATTGCATTTGCTATTGAACTTACAAGTAAAATTGCTGGTTGAGTGAATTCAGTTTTACCTAAGTTATCATTTTCAGTAAATAACAATTCTTCAAAACTTATTCCTAAACGCTCGCTAGCTTTTGAAATCATTTCTTTTGCAATATCACTATTTTCAAAAAAATCTTTTCCCATCTCAACACTTTGAGAACCTTGTCCTGGGAAAATAAAAGCAACTTTTTTCATTATAATACCTCGTATAATTAAATTTTTTAATTTTTAGTCTCTTTTAAAACTATTTGTTAAAGTTAAAATCATAACCCTAAAAAATAATTTTGCCCAAGTGCATAAATACACTTGGGCAAAAAATAGTGATTATTTGTAATTATTAATATATATTTTGCTAACCTAGCAACTATTAATTACAAC
>CAJQLJ010000015.1 GCA_905479135.1 uncultured Campylobacterales bacterium
TTCCTAAAATCATTGTTAAAGGAGATTTAGAATTTTGAAATAAATCACTTTCTAACATTTCTTTTAAATAAATAGTTTGTGTATCTTCATTTGGAACTTCAATACCAACAACATCTTTTCCTGGAATCGGAGCTTGGATTCTAATAGTTTGAGCTTTTAAAGCCATTGCTAAATCATCTTGTAAATTTAATATTTTAGATACTTTAACATTTGGAGCTGGTTTAAATTCAAATGTAGTAACAACTGGTCCTGTATATGTTCTTACAACATCACCTTCAATTTTAAACATAGAAAGCTTATCTAATAAATCACAAATCTTTTGGTCAATTACCGATTCAGAAACTTTAGATTTTTTCTCTTTTGGTGTTGCTTGAAAAAAATCAGTATGAGGTAGTTTGAAATCTTTTGGTTTTTCAGTAGTCCCAATTTCTATTTCGTCAAGAAGTTTTTTATTTTCTTCTAACTCATCAACAATTATTCCATGTGCTTCATTTTGATTATTCTCAATCTTTTCATCATGATTGTCATTAGTTTTTTCTTGATTGATTTCATTATTAATATCTGTAGCTTCAGGATCTTTTGATAAGTTTGAAGTATTTGAAACAATTGGTGTTATTATTGCGTCTTCTATTATAATTTCAGCAACATTTCCACTTTCTTTTACTTGTACATTATCTTCTTTTCTTTTTTCTTTTCTTGTATTAATATTTTCTATTCTTTTTATATTAGGTTTTATTTTAGGTTTAAACTTATTAATTATATTTACTACATCTATCTCTTTGTTCTCGAATATAACTAAAAAAGAGATAATATAACCAACTAGAACAAATATATACAGTCCTACATTACCAATAAATGGATTCAAACTTTCAACAAGAATATTTCCTATTTTTCCACTATAAATCCCATTTTCAATTAGCAATGACTGAAAAATTAAAGATACAAATAGTATTAATAAGACAACAATAAAATTTAAAGCAAGGTCTTTACCTTTTATATTTTCTTTGAAATTAATTATGTATAAAGGATAAAGAATCATCAAAAGATAGACATAAGATAGTAAACCAAAATATTCATTTGAAAACTTTGCAAATACAAATCCTACTGTACCAACTACATTTTGAGAATTTGAAAATGTAGCAAATTCAAAATAAACAATAACAAATAAAACAATTAAAGATATGATTTTCTTAGCTATAACTTGACCTTTATTTTAATAATTTAGCAATTTTACTTTGTAATTTAAGCCATCTTCTATGCTCAATTAAAGGGAAACCCGCCCATGATTTTTTTGCTTCTGTAATATCTTTAGTAACACCACCACGAGCTGCTATTGTTGTAAATGGAGCAATTTCTAGATGTCCTGCTGTTGCACTTTGACCACCCATTATTACATATTGATTTAGTACTGTTGAACCTGAAAGCCCAACCTGTCCTGTTAAAATACAACCTATTCCTAATTTACAGTTGTGTCCAATATGTACAAGATTATCAATTCTTACACCGCTTGCTATTTGAGTTGATTTAAACACCGCTCTATCAATTGTACAATTAGCTCCAATTTCAACATCATTATCAATTTCAACATTACCATTTTGATAAATTTTTATATATTTACCATCTTTAGTATTTGCAAATCCAAAACCATCACTTCCAATTACAGTTCCCGCATGAATAATACAATCATTTCCAATATTACAATCTCTGTAAACTACAACATTAGGATAAATAATTGTGTTGTTCCCAATTTTTACATTATCACCAATATATGCTCCAGCCATAATAGTACAATTAGACCCAATTATTGAATTTTTTCCAATATATACATTTGGCATAAGCTTTGTTAAAGAACCAATAATTGGTTCTTCGCCCTCAGTTTCAATTACTTCTGCTGCGAAAATTTTTGATAATTTTGCAAGATTTAAGTATGCTTCGTCACAAATAAGTGCAATAGTTCCACTTGGAACTTCGTTTGCGAATTTTTCATTTATTAATACTGCTGCTGCTTTTGTATTCTTTAAATCACTAAGATATTTTTTATTTTCTAAGAATGTAATTTCTGTTTGTGTAGAATCAACTAAAGTACTTAAACCTGAAATTTTTTTTGTACTATCACATTTAATATTAATTGATTTTGCAATCTCTTGTAGAGTCATTTTTATCCTTTTTAAGGATAAGATAAGAAAAAGTTTTCTTATCTTTCCATAGCTACAATACCACTTCTTACTACTTCAAGTGGATTGAATTTTTGCATTACTTTAATAAAATTCATAATTCTAGATGAGGAATCAGTTGCTGATACAATGATAGCTTCATCAGTAACATTTTGTATAGAACCATGATAAGCACGAGCAATAACATCAATATCTGACAAGTTATTTTCAATAGAAAACTTCATTAAAACAGTATCTTTTTCAACAACATTTCTGTGTTCATTTACTCTTAGTACAGGAATTAATTTATTTAATTGTTTAACAATTTGATCAATTACTCTTTTGTCTCCAGTTGTAACAATAGTCATTCTAGAGTATTTACTTCCTTCCATAGGTGCAACTGTTAATGAATCAATGTTATAACCACGAGCAGAAAATAATCCAACAATTCTAGATAAAACGTTATGTTCATTCATAACAACAACTGAAATTACTTGTCTTGTAGTTTGAGTATCATAATAGTGATTAATATTGTGCATTATTCACTCCCTTCTAATAGTGTCATTTCATTTAATGCATGTCCATTTGGAACCATAGGTAAAACCTCTTCATTTCTTGCAACAATTACTTCAATCATAGCTACTTTCTTTTTCTCAACTGCATCTTTTACTGCTGCATCAAATTCATCTTTAGTAGTAACTCTATAACCTATTCCACCAAATGATTCAACAAGCATTTTAAAATCAGGTTGTGCTGATAAATCTGTTTCTGATAATCTATTTCCATAGAACATTGTTTGCCATTGTCTAACCATTCCTAAATAGTTGTTATTTAAAATAACATTTATTACAGGAATATTATATTCAGCACAAGTCATCAGTTCTTGAATATTCATTAAAATAGAACCATCACCAGTTACATTTATAGAAACTTTATCTGTTCCTTGCATAGCACGAGCAACACCCATTGCTGCAGGTAAACCAAATCCCATTGTTCCTAATCCACCAGATGTTATCCATTGTCTTGGGTAAGAAAAAGGATAAAATTGAGCTGACCACATTTGATGTTGTCCAACATCAGTTGAAATAATTGCTCTTTCACCTAATAATTTACCAAGTCTTTGAATCGGCCATTGTGGTTTAATTACATCATTTGAATCGTTGTATCTTAATGGTTCTTTTTCTCTATATTCTCTTAATAATTCAACCCAATTCGAATAATCATTAAAATCAAAATCTTCAAGAGATTCAAGCATACCAATTACAGTTCTTTTTAAATCACCAACAATTGGATAGTGAGCATCTACTAGTTTACTGATACTTGTAGGATCAATATCTACATGGATAACTTTTGCTTTCGATGCAAACTCGTCTAATCTACCTGTAACTCTATCATCAAATCGGGCACCTAATGAGATTAGAAGATCTGTTT
>CAJQLJ010000016.1 GCA_905479135.1 uncultured Campylobacterales bacterium
GTGAATTAGTTTCTGTTGCAAAAAAAGGTGATATTGATCCTGTTATTGGAAGAGAAAAAGAGATTTCAAGAGTTATTGAAATACTAAGTAGAAGAAAGAAAAATAATCCAATTTTAGTAGGTGAACCAGGTGTTGGGAAAACAGCAATTGCGGAAGGTTTAGCTTTACAAATTGCAGAACAACAAGTACCTGAATTTTTGCATGATGCTAAAGTATTTTCACTTGATATGGGTTCTATGATTGCTGGAACTAAATATAGAGGAGATTTTGAAAAAAAATTAAAATCTTTACTACAAGAAGTTATAAAAGTTCCTAATGCGATTTTATTTATTGATGAAATTCATACAATTGTTGGAGCTGGAAGCGTAGGTGGATCTGCTATGGATGCTTCAAATATATTAAAGCCAATGCTTTCAAATGGAAAATTAAGATGTATAGGTGCTACTACTTTTGCTGAGTATAGAAATGACTTTTCAAAAGATAAAGCACTTTCTAGAAGATTTGCTAAAGTAGATGTAGAAGAACCATCAATTGAAGATTCAATTTTGATTTTAGATGGATTAAAATCAAAATATGAAGAGTTTCATGGTATTAAGTATTCAAAGGCTGCAATTAGAAGTGCAGTTGAACTTAGTAAAAAGTATATCACTGATAGATTTTTACCTGATTGTGCAATTGATGTTATTGATGAGGTTGGAGCTTCTAAGAAAATTTCTTTAGTATCAACTTTAAAAACAAAATCAAAAAAGAATATTACAGTTTCTCAAGAAGATATTGAAAATACAGTTTCAAAAATGGCTCATATCCCAGCTAAGTCTGCAACAAAATCTGATTTGAGTTTATTAAAATCATTAGAAAAAAATATGCAAAAAAGAGTTTATGGACAAGATAATGCAATAACGACTATTGTTCAATCTATTAAACGAAATAAAGCAGGATTAGGCTTAGATAAAAAACCAATTGGATCTTTTCTTTTCACAGGACCTACTGGTGTTGGTAAAACTGAAGTGGCAAAAGAATTATCTTTACAATTAGGTGTTCATTTTGAAAGATTTGATATGAGTGAATATATGGAAGCACATACTATTTCAAGACTAATAGGAGCACCTGCTGGTTATGTTGGTTTCGAACAAGGTGGATTATTAACTGAAGCTATTAGAAAACATCCTCATACTGTTTTACTTCTTGATGAGATTGAAAAAGCACATCCTGATTTAATGTCTGTATTGTTACAAGTTATGGATAATGCGGAATTAACAGATAATTCAGGAAATAAAGCTGACTTCCAAAATGTGATACTTGTTATGACATCAAATCTAGGTGCAACAGAAGCCAGTGTTATGGGATTTGCAAAAGATGATAATCTAAACGAAAATAAAGCAATTTCAAAGTTCTTTGCACCAGAATTTAGAAATAGACTGGATAGTATTGTTTCTTTTGAAAGTTTATCAATTGATGTTGTATCAAAAGTAGTTGCTAAATTTATCAGTGATTTAGAAGTGCAGTTGAGTGATAAGAATATTAAGATTAATATTACAACTAAAGCAAAAAAAGAGCTTGCTAGTATAGGTTATGATAAGGCTATGGGAGCTAGACCACTTAACAGAGTGATTTCAGATAAGATTAAAAATGTATTAACAGATGAAATTTTATTTGGTAAACTTAAAAAAGGTGGAATTGTTAATATTGACTTTAAAGATGAATTTATTTTTGAATATATTGTTTGATAGAAAATTAACTACTTTTTTAAGATAAATAAAGTAATATATTAAATTATTTTAAAAGGATTAAAAATTGAAATATTTATTAATATATTCTTCTGTACTTGTTTTATTGTTTACAGGATGTGTAGAAGACAAAAAAGTCGTAAATGAAGAAGTAAAAGTTGCTAATGATATAATTATTGTCAAAAAAGAAGAAGTAGTTCCAGAAGTAAATAAAGAAGTAATAACAGTTAAAAAAGATGATGTAATTGTAGAAGCTATTGATGAAGTAAAGGCTTTAGTATTAAATACTAAATTAGATGATGAAACGCAATCTATTAATGCAAAAATATTGTTTGGAGCATGTGCAGTATGTCATGGTAAAAATGGTGAAAAAGCAGCATTAGGAAAATCACAAATTATTAAAGCTTGGGATAAAGAAAAAGTTATTGCTGCTTTAAATGGTTATAAAGATGGTTCTTACGGTGGTGTTATGAAAGGTGTTATGAAAAGTCAAGTTATAAATAAAACAAATGCAGAAATTGAAGCACTAGCAGAGTTTATTTCAAACTTATAATATGTAAAGAAGATATCTCTTCTTTATATAAACTTCTTTTTTAGGTATAATCTTCAAAAAATAAGGCTTGTACTTGGATGTCTATCCTTTAGATAAAAACTCATATATATTTCCAAATCCAATCTATGCCAATGACAAAGGTTTATTAGCTTACGGGGGAGATTTAAATCCATCACGAATAATGACTGCTTATTTAAATGGAATTTTTCCTTGGTATAACGAATCTGACCCTATATTATGGTGGAGTCCAAATCCTAGATGCATATTGGAGTTTAAAGATTTTAAAATATCAAAGAGTCTTCAAAAGATTATAGATAAAAACATATTTGAAATAAAGTTTGATACAAATTTTACACAAGTTATGAAAGAGTGTAAAAATATAAACAGAGAAAATCAAAAAGGTACATGGATTCAAGATGAACTAATTGATGCATATACTAAACTACATAAAATGGGCTTTGCTCATTCTTTTGAAGCATACTTTAATGGAGAGTTAGTTGGTGGAGGATATGGCGTTAATATAGGAAATATTTTTTGTGGTGAATCTATGTTTGCAAAAAAAAATAATGCTTCCAAAGTTGCTTTATATTTTTTGATAAAGAGATTAAAAGAAAAAGGTTTTTCTTTTATAGATTGCCAAATACCAACACCACATTTATTATCATTGGGTGCAAAGACAATAGATAGAACAAGTTTTATTTCAAGTGTTAAAAAATCATCTGAGAATTTAAAAGAATTTTAATTACAAAGGAAAAAAATGGCAGGTAATAATGAAAACAATCCACTACATGGAATAAAATTAGAAATGATTTTAACTAAGTTGGTTGATGAGTTTGGATGGGAAGAATTAGATAAAAGAATAAAAATAAACTGTTTTTATAATAATCCTTCAATTAAATCTTCTTTAAAATTTTTACGAAAGACTCCTTGGGCAAGAACTAAAGTCGAAAATTTATATATTAGAACTTTTAAAAAGTCATAATGTATAAAACTAATGAATATTATACTAAGATACGTTCTTAATAATTTATAGGATATTTAAAATGATAAAAAAAATAGATACTAATAGTGAAGAGTTTCAAACTGAATTTGAATTAACTAAGCAATTTACTAATAAAGTTGTGAAAAACTTTAATTTTACTTATAATCCAAATGATGAAGTAAATGAATCAATCCAAATGGGATTAGCACGAAATAAAATGATATATGGAAAAAGGTATTGTCCCTGTTTTATGGTTATTGGTGAAACTAAAGAAGAGCAAAAGGCTGCAGATAATAGATTGTGTCCATGTAAGCCTGCACTAGAAAAAGA
>CAJQLJ010000017.1 GCA_905479135.1 uncultured Campylobacterales bacterium
TATGTGCTTTATAATTTACTAATAAACTCATATATTGTCTCCTATTTGTTTTATTTTGTTGCTGAGATTATATCATAAAGCATAAAATTAATATGTACAATTATTGTAAAGAGATGTACAAGTTTTTATTTTTGTAAATAAAAGTTACAATATATCTATTTATTAAGAACAAATGAATATAAAAATCTGATTTTCGCTATTATAAGGAGTTTAAAGCTTAACTTTAAATAGCTACTTTTATACACACTAAATTTTATTATTATTATTTCAATGTAGATATTTTATGATTGTACAACTTTTGTCATTTTTCTATAGAGATAATTTTAAGCTTTTATTATTATAATTTTATTATAAAAAGTAAGAAGGATTACATTGAGAAAAGAATTAGAGGATAAGTTACACAAGGAAATACCAATAACTAAAATAATGGGATTAAAGTTAAATTCATATAATAAAGATGAATTATTAACTTCTGCACCTTTGGATATAAATATAAATGACAAAGGAACAGCTTTTGGTGGAAGCTTAAATACTATTACAATAATTTCAGGATGGAGTATGTGTTGGTTGATTTCAAAAGAATTAAATATTGATAGTAATAATATTGTTATTATTAAGAATCAAACTTCTTATTTAAAACCTGTGAAAAAAAACATATCATGCTATACGAAAAAACCAACAAAAGAAGAAATATCAATACTCAAAGAAAAAATCAATAAAAAAAATAGTGCTTCAATAAAAATTGTGTCAAAAATAATTGAAAACAATCAAGTCTGTGTTGAATTTGAAGGAATTTACGTAATCAAACTTTAATTTAAAATATACATTTTAGAAAATAAACCTTTTAACTTTACAAATATTCACAAAACAGTTTTATTTATATAGACAATTGACAAAAAATCAAAAATAAATGAAGCAATGAAATTAATTTAGCTATACTTTCAAAAAAATAGGAAATTTTATGAGCAAGATAATAAAACTTGAAAAACTACTAAAAGAAGATGTAATACCAGAAATTGATGAAAATATTGATGAATTAATGGATATAGTTGAAGGTAAAAAAAGTACAAAAGAAGATAAAGATGAATTAAAATACATGGAAGATATAAAATTATATTTTGATGAAGTACTTTTAGATATTGAAAATAAAAACTTAAAAGACCAAGATGCAGAAGAAATCTTAGAAGTTTTAGAAGAAATGAGAATAGATAAATAATATGTTTGAATTAGAAATATTTGAAACCGTAAATATCTTAGGTTTGATACTTGGTACTATTTTTGGAATGGTTGCACAAAAACAACAATTTTGTTTTTCAGGTTCAGTAAAAGATTATATTCTTACAAAATCAACAAAAAGAGGAGCTTCTGTAATAATGGCAATGATAGTTGCAATTATTGCAACTGCTATTATGTCTTCAATTTTTGAAATCGATTTAAGTGAATCAAAGTATTATAAAGAAAATATTAATTACTTTGTAATTATTGCTGGTGGTGCGTTATTTGGTATTGGTATGATGTTAGCAGATGGTTGTGGAAATAGACAACTAATAAAATTTGCACAAGGAGATAATAACTCTTTAATCACTATTATTTTTATTGGTATTTTTGCATATGCAACTACAAAAGGCTTATTGTACGGTGTATTATCACCAATTGTTAATAATGAAACTTTGATTCATCTGTCTTCTTATATACCAAATATAACTATGAATATATACATAGTTTTAGCTGTTTTAGTAGCTATTTTATTATTTATAATCAAAAAAGCTAAAAGAATATTTACTCTTTGGGATGGTGTTGTAATTGGTATTTTAATTTCACTTGCTTGGTATATTTCAGGAAGTATTGGTGCTGAAAGTATGGAAAGAGAAATAGCTCTTGACGGTATTACATTTGTTTATCCAACTGCTAAAACTCTTGAATTATTTATGTATTATGAAGTAAATGATTTTTCATTTCCTATTTCATTAGTTTGTGGTGTTTTACTAGGTACTTTTATAATGTCATTTATAAATAAAAAGTATAGTTTTGGATGTACAGCAGCTCAAAATATCAACAGAACAAAATACAATATGATTGGTGGAGCACTTATGGGAACTGGTGGTGTTTTATCAATAGGTTGTACAGTAGGACAAGGTCTTACAGGTCTTTCAACACTTGCTTTTGCCTCTGCTTTAGCTATTATTTCAATAATGGTTTCAGGTACGATAACAGCACTTATTTTAAATAGAAAAAATAAGTTACCAATGTGTTTTATTTTTGAATGGGATGATAACCCTACTGATTATCAGATATAATTAAATTAACAATTATTTAAGACGAGTATTTATTTACTCATCTTAAACAATACAATAGATGTAGCAATAGCAGCATTTAAACTTGTAACTTCTTCATGTATATCAATTTTTAGTATATTGTCTGATAATTCAAATATTTCTTCATCTACTCCAAAACCTTCATTTCCAATTACAATACCTGACTTAGAGGGAAAGGTGTAATCTTGTAAACTAATAGCATTAGAAGCATTTGCAGTAGTTGAGATAGTATAGCCCTGCCCTTTTAGTTTTGTTAAATCATCTTTTAAATCATTTGATTTATAAACATTAATATTAAATAAATTTCCAGTAGAAACTCTGATACATCTTCTTATAAAAGGAGAGCAAGTCTTTTCATCTATGATTAAAGTTCCAATATCAAAAGCAGCACATGAACGTACTATTGAACCTACATTTTCAGGAGATGTAAGACCATTTAAAACTACAATATTTCCTTTGATTTCATCAAAGCTAATAAACTCTGGTTTATCAATAAGAGCTAACATACCTTGATGTATTTTATGTCCCACTATTTCTTTCATAATTTTATTATTAGCTATTAAGATTGGGAAATCTATCTCTTTACAGTTTTCTTTAATAAAATCTAAATGCTCTAATGTTGTAAAAACTTTATGTATTTTTTTATTTGTTGAAAATAGTTTTTTAAAAACTGTTTTACTTTCAACAACTACATATTTTTCATCATGCGCTGATTTTCTCAAAGAAATAAACTCTTTTATCTGTGAGTCATTTATATCTGTGATATTCATCATGTTTACAATATCTTGCATTTTAATTATTCCTTATAGACCTACTTTAAATATTTTGAAAGAATACTATATTAAGTATTAAATCACTTTTATAATTTTGTTATAATGTAATTAATGCCTAACAACTTATCAAAGAAATAACAAATTAAACAGTTCAAAAAGAATAAAATAATTGGAGCAAAAATTGACTTGCTATTAGTAGAGGTGATTTTAAATGGGAATTAAAGATATTCAAAACGTTATTATTAAGATAAAAGCATTTTCTATTGCTTTTATCTTATAACAGTAAGTTTATGCCATATTTGTATAAATAGCTTGAACATCATCATCATCTTCAAGTTTCTCAAGTAACTTTCCGATTTCTTCTTGCTGTTCTTCTGTAAATTCTTGTGGATTGTTAGAAATTCTTTCTAGCTTTGCTTTTGTAAGTTCTATATTTAAATCTTCAAATGCTTTATTTAAAGTACCAAAATCAGTATAGTCTGCAGTTACAAGAACAACACCATCTTCTTCTTCAAGTTCTTCTAGTCCAGCATCAATTAATTCCATTTCTAACTCTTCTAAATCCATATCCTCTGGCTTATTAAACTCAAAAAAAGCTTTTCTATCAAACATAAATTCTAAAGAACCAGTTGGTGCCATAGAACCACCATTTTTATTAAAGTACATTTTTACATTTGCTACAGTTCTTGTATTATTATCAGTTGCAGTTTCTACAAATACAAGTACTCCATGAGGACCTTTACCTTCAAAATTTACATCTGTATAGTTAGCAGAGTCCTTTCCACTAGCTCTTTTAATTGCTGCTTCAATATTTGTTTTCGGCATATTTTCAGCTTTAGCATTTAAAATAGCAGTTCTTAATGCAGAATTCATTTCAGGATCTGGAACGCCAGCCTTCGCTGCCATTTCAATCGCTTTTGCTAATTTAGGAAACAATCTTGACATTGCTCCCCATCTTTTTAATTTTGATGCTTTTCTATATTCAAAGGCTCTACCCATTATAACTCCAATAGTTGTGTTTTCAAATTTTGTTGGATTATATCAGTTTTGTAATAACAGACTAATAAGTTATGAAAAGTATTCATATTAATTCTTTATTTTTTGCTGTTTTTTTATTTTTTTTCTAAAAAACTTATTTTACATGAATAAGATAGATAGAAAAATTTAAAAAAATTATTCAAATTAGTGGCTATTTATTGGCATTTAATTGCTTGAAAAAAAAATTAAGAAAACTTTTAGGAAAAAATATTTTTTTATGGTTTATAATTCCATCTTAGAATAAGAAGAATGTTTCCAGCCGTTCTCAAAAACTTAATATATGCATTTGGCGGTGCGCTTTTATAGTTTTTGAAAACTTTATGTTATGCGCTTTATTTAAGTGCATTTTTTATACTAACAAATAAAACTTACACAAAAGTTAAATTTGTTATATAGGAGTTTAAATGTTAAAAAAAATCTTACTTACTTTTTTTGCTCTATCTTTATACTTAAGTGCAAATAGTAATTTAAATGAAAATGTTGATTGTGAAATACAATTCGAATCATGTATTATAAAATGTGAAGCAATAGAATCTGATGAGAAAAATGAAGCTTGTGTTGAAGCTTGTGAATCATCATATGAAAAATGTCAATTATCCTTAGAAGATAAACTAAGTAATTAAATACTCTTTTATAATTCTTCTTATTCTATAATTTTGAATAGAACTATAAATAGAGAAAAAATGAGAAAATTAACAAATAAAAATTTAGTAAAATTATATTATGAAGAATTATGGAACAATAAAAACAAAGAGTATATTGATACTCTTTTTAGTGATGAGCTA
>CAJQLJ010000018.1 GCA_905479135.1 uncultured Campylobacterales bacterium
ACTGGTTGTAAGAAATCATTATCTCTAATTAATGCTTCTAATGAACCTCTTAAAGTGTGAGGCATTTGAGGGATTTCTCTTTCTCTAATTTCATCTAAAGGCATTTCAAATAAATCTTCATCCATTGGACCAATTGGTTCAATTTTATTAGCAATTCCATCAAGTCCTGCCATTAACATTGCAGCAAAACCTAAGTAAGGACAAGAAGTTGAATCTGGGAATCTCATTTCAATTCTAGTTGCTTTTTCACCAGCACCATAAGGAACTCTACAAGAAGCAGATCTATTTTGAGAAGAGTAAGTAAGAATTGAAGGTGCTTCAAATCCAGGTATTAATCTTTTGTATGAGTTAGTTGATGGATTAGTAAATGCAGCAACTGCACGAGCATGTTTGAATACTCCACCAACATAATGTCTAGCCATTTCAGAAAGGTTTCCATACTCACCCTCTGTATAGAATAAATTTCTACCATCTTTCCAGATTGATTGGTGTACGTGCATACCATTACCATTATCACCATAAAGTGGTTTTGGCATAAATGTACAAGATTTACCATTTAAGTGAGCAACCATTTTACATACATATTTATATTTTTGTACATTATCTGCAGCTTCAATTAAATCTCCAAATACAATACCAATTTCACCTTGTGCTTGTGCAACTTCGTGGTGTCCTAAAATTACTTCAAGACCAACTTGCTCAAGAACTAACATCATTTCTGCTCTTAAATCTACCATTGAATCTGTTGGTTGTGCAGGGAAATAACCACCTTTAGTTCCAGGTCTATGACCCATGTTTCCACCTTCATAATCTGTAGATGAAGCCCATTCTCCTTCTTCAGAATCAACTTTATAATATGATTCATTAATGTTATCAACGATTTTTACGTCATCAAAAATGAAGAATTCATTTTCAGGTCCAAAGTATGCAACATCACCAACACCAGACTCAGTTAAATGTGTTAATGCTTTCTTAGCAATAGATCTTGGACATTTTTCATACATTTCACCTTTATAGATATCATAAACATCACAGATCATAATAATTGTAGAATCAGCTGTAAATGGATCCAAGAAAGAAGTTCCAACATCAGGCTTTAAAATCATATCTGATTTATTAATTGGTTGCCATGCATCAACAGATGATCCATCAAAAGGCATACCAAAATTTAATTGATCTTCAGTAACTGCACTCATCATATATGAAATATGGTGCCACATTCCCTTTAAGTCTGTAAATCTAAAATCTACAAATTTTACTTCATTTTCTTCACAATATTTAAAAAACTCTTCTGTATTGTTAACAAATTTACCCATTGGTATAGCTCCTTGAATTTATATCTTATAATTCTATCAAAAATAAAAAAAACTAAGCTAAAATTACTGTATAAAAAGTATACAAGTACAAAAAAAAGTATATTTTTTCTTAATGTACTCAAATTTTAAAAGTTGACTAAAGTTCTTTCTCTGTTCTTAAAAGTCATACATTTATTAAAGCCTATACTCTTTGCAAGTAAATTTACTTCTTCATATTTAAAACCAACTTGATCCACAGCATGTGCATCGGAACCAAATGTAATATTAATATCTAATTCATAAGCTAATTCAAGAAGACTTTTTGAAGGATAAGTTTCATTTATTGGTTTCCTTAGTCCAGCAGGATTAAGTTCTATTACCATATTTGATTTTTTTATAGCAAGTAGTGCTTTTTTTGCTAGAACTCTTATGTCTTTTTTTGGAAGGAACTTAAAAACTTTTATCAAATCTAAATGTCCAACAATATCAAAAAGATTTGTTTTTGCCATAGCTTCAATTGCATCAAAATACTCACTCCATATAGTATCAATATCTTTTGATTTATAAACACCTATAAATTCTGGATTATCAAAGCCCCACATATTTTTCTTATTCTTTAAGAAATGAACTGAACCAATTAAATAATCCACATTTGCATTAACAATCTCATCTAAAATAAAACCGTCTAAATAATCAACTTCATAACCAAGTAAAACCTGAATATCATCTTTGTACTTTTCTTTTAAATCTAGTATTTCTTTTTCGTATATAGGTTTTTGTGAAATATCCATTCTATATTTTGGATCGTATGGCATAGGAGCATGATCTGAAAAACCATAAACATCAATACCTAATTCTATTGCTCTTAATAAATAATCTTCACTAGAGCCTGTTGCATGGTTGCATAAAGTTGTATGATTATGTAAATCTACTCTCATGACAAAATACCATAACCTTTTATTGCTGTACTTCTATCTTCTGCATAGACTCTATTTCCATTTATAATATCATATTTCCATATAGGAGCTTGTGCTTTAAAATCTTCAACAAATTCATCAATTAGTTCAAGGGCAACTCTTCTTTTAGGAGAACAAACTGCCGCAATAAATGAACTTTCATGATTCAAAACATCATTACGACTATGTGCCATCAAAACAATCGCATTTAAGTTTTTAGCTTTTTCTTCCCATGCACTAAACCAAGAGTTTAAAATAGGTTCATATATATCGAATGACAAACCGTCAATTTCATTTTCATTTCTTACAACACCTACAAATGATATAATAGCTCCATAATTAGATTCTTTATATTTAGCATACCAGGTATTTGTAATTTTCTCAACTGGTAAATTCCCTTCAAATAATTCTAAACTTTTCATATTTTACCTTTTATCCACCACATACAGGGGGTAATAATGAAATTTTATCTCCATTAAAAAGTTCTATATCTTTTTTA
>CAJQLJ010000019.1 GCA_905479135.1 uncultured Campylobacterales bacterium
TTTTTATATGAATAAATCAGATATAACAAATATAATTACAGTTTTAATAATGGCCTATGGTTATTCAAACGGCAACGATACTATTTTTGCAATTGGTCTTTTTGCACTAAGTGGAGCAATTACAAATACTTTAGCTATTCATATGTTATTTGATAAAGTACCATACCTTTATGGCTCAGGTGTAATAGAAAAGAATTTTACTAAGTTTAAATCTTCAATTCATGATTTATTAATGATGCAGTTTTTTACAAAAGAAAACTTATCAGTATTTTTTCAAGAAGAGATGAAAAGTGCAAAAAGTACAATAGATTTTGAAAAGATATTAAATAAAACAGATTTTACACCAGCTTATATATCTTTAAAAGAATCTGTAATGGAATCATCTTTTGGTGGAATGCTAGGAATGTTTGGTGGAGAAGCTGCACTTGAACCTTTAAAAAAACCATTTACAAGTAAACTTCAATCTTCAATAATAGATATTACAAAAACTGAAGCTTTTCAAGAAGTATTAGATGAAGCACTTAAATCTGATCAATTATCTGATGATATCTATAATAAATTAAGTACTATTGTAAATAAAAGGTTAGATGAATTAACTCCTCTAATGGTTAAGCAAATGGTTCAAAATATTATAAAAGAACACTTATATTGGTTAGTAATATGGGGTGCAGTATTTGGTGGACTAATTGGATTTATTTCAACTTTTATTTAAATAAGTCATTTTCTTAAATAGATACTTAAATCCCAAATTAAACCTTATTTAACTACAATATCTTTTTAAAAAATAATAGATATTATGAGATAAATATAGGAATTATAAATATGGAAAATGTAGAAGTATTAGTATTATTAGATGTTAGTGGTTTAGAAGATGAAGAAAAACTTAATAAGTTTTTAAAAAGAAAAAGTTTTAAAATAGTTGAAGGTGAAAAAAATGTATATACATCATCTTCAACTACAACTTTGATTACAACAAAAGCATTTATTTTACAAATTTTTAAAGAAGGATTAGAAAAGGCTGGTTTCAACGATGCAAACTTAATTTTTTTATTAAATGAGACACCTTATCCTGCATATTATTACGATCACAATACAAATGATTTTGAGTTATCAAAAGAAGAAGAAAATAAATAGTGAACAATATATATGAATTCTTAAAGGATTTAAAAGACGATAAAAAGTTAAAAGAGTGTGAACTTTTAATAGTAAATGACGATAAACAAGCACAAATTGCTAGTGATATTGTCTCTTTTTTAGGTTTCACTCCTTTTGTACTATCAGATTTTAGAGCAAATTTTGGTGATGATTTATTATCTTTTTCAAGTGAACTACAAGAAATAACTAAAGCATTAAATGAGTTTTATTCATATAAAAAACAAAATAAGATTCTAATATCACCAATTAGAACAGTTTCTTTCCCACTTCCAAAAGCTAAGTGTTTTGATTCATATACTATAAACTTTGCAGACACTATAAATTTAGAAGAATTTAAATCAAAACTCTATACATGGGGATATTATTTTGTTGATATTGTAACAAGTGAAGCAGAAGCATCTATTAGAGGAGATATTATTGATATTTGTCCTTTAGGAAGTGATGTTGGATATAGAATTTCACTTTTTGATGATGAAGTTGAAAGTATTAGAAAATTTGATATTGAAGATCAAAAATCTTTTAAAGAAGAAATTGAAAGTATAGATATAAGTCCTGCTTTTTTAGCTTTAGATGAAGAGACTTATGAAAATATAACAAATGAAATTCAAACAGTTTCAAGTGATGCTTTTATAAAAGATATTCACTCTTTAGGGTTTTGGTACTTAAATGATTTAGGTGAGTATTTACCCTCAAATATGAATTGTTTTATAACTCAAGAGTCCTTAGATGAACTAGAAGAAGTTTATGTTTTTGAAGAAAAAAGAATCAATAAAGATAAGTTTTTACTAAGCCCTCAAGTATATAAAAGTAGAACTCATAAAGAAATAGCACCTGCAAATGTAAAAGAGTTTATCTCTTTTCATAAAAGTAAAAAAATTACTATAATTTCAAGTACTGAAGCTAAAGTAAAAGCTTTTGATTTAGACTTGAATGATTCAAATATTAATTATATTTTTGAACCTTATATTATAAATTTAGTAAGCGATGATGAAGTAATAATTTCTTTAAATAAAGAAATTAAAAAAAGAAGAAAAAAGAAAATAAAACTTGTTATTGATGAATTACAAGTAAATGATTATGTCGTTCATGAAAAACACGGTATTGGACAATATAAAGGAATAGAACCTGTAACTGTTATGGGTGCAAAACGAGATTTTGTAATTGTTCAGTATGCAGGAGAAGATAAGCTTTTAATTCCTGTTGAAAATATTGACTTAGTAGATAGATATGTAGCAGATGGTAGTTCATACGCTGTTATTGATAAATTAGGTAAGGGCTCTTTTGCTAAGTTAAAAGAAAAAGTTAAAGATAGATTATTTGCAATTGCAAATGATATTATAAAACTAGCAGCTGCAAGAGAATTAGTAAATGGTATAAAGATAGATGTTGATAAACAAATTTTAAGTGATTTTAGAAAAAGCTCAGGATTTGATTATACAAAAGACCAAAGCCGTTCGGTAAAAGAAATCTTCAAAGATTTAAGTTCTGGTAGAGTTATGGATAGACTTCTTTCAGGTGATGTAGGATTTGGAAAAACAGAAGTAGCAATGAATGCAATCTTGGCAACTGTTTTAAATGGAAACCAAGCTATTTTTGTATGTCCTACAACACTTTTAGCTACACAACATTTTCATGGAATGCAAAAAAGATTTGAAGAGTATGGTTTTTCTATGGCTAAACTAGATGGGAAATCTACTGCAAAAGAAAAAAGTGAGATTAAAAAAGGTTTAATCTCAGGAGAAATTCAATTTGTGATAGGAACTCACTCTTTACTTAACATTACAGCAAAAGATTTAGCTTTAGTAATAATTGATGAAGAGCATAAGTTTGGTGTAAAGCAAAAAGAAAAACTTAAAAACTTAAGAGAAGATGTTCATATTTTCTCAATGAGTGCAACACCAATTCCTAGAACATTAAATCTTGCACTTTCAAAATTAAAAGGAATGAGTTCACTTCTAACACCTCCTAGTGAGAGATTAGGAGTTAGAACTTATGTAAAAGAATATAGTGATAAACTAATCAAAGAAATAGTTTTAAGAGAAAAAAGAAGAGGTGGTCAACTTTTCTATGTTCATAATAATATTGCATCAATTGAAGCAAAAAAAGCAGATATTGAAGATATTGTTCCAAATATAAAAGTTGAGATTATTCATTCAAAAATTAAACCAGCTGATGCAGAAAAAATTCTTGATGCTTTTGAAGAAAAGAAATTTGATATCTTACTTGCCACTTCAATAGTAGAATCAGGTCTGCATCTTCCAAATGCAAACTCGATTATTATTGATGGAGCAGATAGATTTGGTATAGCTGATTTACATCAATTAAGAGGACGAGTAGGAAGAAGTAACAAAGAAGGATTTTGTTATTACGTAGTCGAAGATAAAAAGAAAATCACATCAGATGCAATTAAAAGATTACTTGCACTAGAATCAAATTCGTATTTAGGAAGTGGAACAGCATTAGCTCATCAAGATTTAGAAATCAGAGGTGGTGGAAATATTATAGGTGAAGCACAAAGTGGTCATATAAAACAGATTGGATACGGACTATATTTAAAAATGTTAGAAGATACACTAGCAACTTTAAGTGGTGATGCAAAAGAAGAAAAGAAAAACGTAGATATTAAATTAGCAATTTCAGCATTTATATCAGATGATTACATAGTTGAAGATAGAGTTAGATTAGAATTATACAGAAGACTTTCAAAAACTACGCAAAAAGATGAAGTTTATAAAATTGAAGAAGAGATGGAGGATAGATTTGGAAAGCCTGATTTACCTACAAAACAATTCTTAGAATTAATTATGATAAAAATATTGAGTTTACAAAAAGGTATTCAAACAATAAGTTCATATGAAATGAATATCACATTTACAAAAAGTGACGAGACTAAAGAGACTATAAAAAGTCCAAGTAAAGATGATGATGATATTATTATTACAACACTAAAATATTTACGAAAGTAGAATAAAAAGTTAAGACAAATTAGGAGAACTTTGTCTTAACTTTAACTATGGAGAACAAACTTTATAGGTTTATTTGCATTTTATAAATTTAAGTTGCAGCTTAATTTAAATGCTAAATCAATTATAAGCTTTTATTGTTAATAGTTTGTAAAGAGATTGTAAACACTTAATTAACGAAACAGACTTATTTAAATTCTAATTCACAAACAACTTGAGCATGATCACTTTTTAATAATGAACCATCAGGATTTTCTTTTAGATGTTTATTGTAAATAGTATAATTTGAAACTTTCGCAATACAGTTTTTGTTCTTCTTATTAAAATCTTTTGAAATAAATATATAATCAAGAACATTTCCTTTTCCAGCAAAAAAACTTGTAGGAGTTCTTTTTATATCTTTTTGTTCAGGATGAGGGTTATATAAAATCTTTTCATATTGAGTATATGCGTCGAATAGAACTAATTTCTCTTTTCTTTTTTCATCATGATAAGCATCATTACATAAAGCATCAATAGTCATAGAAAACTCTTTATCATTTAAATCACACATCAATACACTTGGCGTATTCTTTTCTTTTTTTATATCAAAAAATAATGAAGATGCTTCACATAATCTTTGTTTTAAGGAACTAGAATATTTGTTTTTTAAGGCTTTATTAATTAAACTTTTTTTGTGCTCTAAAGAATCTTCTATCTTAAATGTATATTCAAACTCATTTAATCTATTTGATTTTAAATGACATATATAAATAAGTACCTCTTGTTCATTAGGAAAAATAACTGTAGCTTTGATAGGAAGTCTAGAAAATTTAAAAAAGCCTTCATAATTGTGTTTTTTAATACTTGGAATATGTGCCTTTACTTCTTTTATATTTGAAATAGGAAATTTTGAAGCAATAGCTACTGTTGTACTTATATAAACATTTGAATTATCTTTACTTATTTTTGCTGTATCTGTAATTTCAAAATATTTAAATCCTAATTCACTAACAATATTTTTTAAAGCATCACAAGAGAAAACTTCTTGAAATCCAATCACGTCACAATCCATTAATATAATTTGATTTTTAATCCATTGAGTTTTTTCTTCCCATTGAAGTTTGGTAAATTTGTCTTTTTTAATATACCAAGAGTAAGGAGGTTCTACAAATTGAAATAGGTTAAATGTACCGAGTCTTATTTTCATAAAAGGAGTATATCAAAATAATAGATTATATTTAACAATCTTTAGTTATTATTAGCAAATGAAAACAAATAATTATGATGTAATAGTAATAGGTTCAGGTGGCGCTGGAATGATTGCTAGTATTACTGCAAAAAAACAAGGTAAAAAAGTACTTTTATTAGAAAAACTACCAGCTCTTGGTGCAAAATTAAAAGCAACTGGTGGAGGAAAGTGTAATCTTACTAATACATTAAGTAGTGAAGAATTTATGAATTCTTTTGGTAAAAATGGTAGATTTATGACAACTGCTATAAATATGTTAAATAGAGATAGCCTACGAGAATTCTTTTTAAACATAGGAGTTCAAACTGATACAAAAGATGGATTTAGGATTTTTCCAGTTACTCACAACTCATCTACAATAATAAAAGCTTTAGAAAAAGAACTACATACTTTAGGTGTAGAAATTGAATGTAATCAATCAGTAAAAAAACTTCTAATAAATGAAAATAGAATTTCTGGAGTACAAACGCAAGATACAATTTTTAATGCACCAAATGTGATTGTAGCAACTGGTGGATTAGGATACCCAGTTTTAGGTGCAAATGGCGACGGTTATGAATTTGCTAAAGAACTTGGTCATAAAATTACAGATTTATATCCAGCAATGCTTCCTGTTTATACAAAAGAAACATGGGTAGCAAATTGCACAGCTGATACTATTGCAAAAGCTATTGTAAAAATAGATTTAAAAAAAGCAAAGAAATTAAAAGCAATAGGCGATTTAATATTCACATCAAAAGGATTACGAGGTCCAGTAATTTTAGATTTTTCAAGAGAAATTACACCTTTATTAGAAAAATATGATGAGGTACCATTACTTATAAATATGGTAAAAGGAAGAAACGAAGATGAGGTCTTACAAGTTATAAAAAAACATGCAAGCTCTAATCCTGATTCAAATGTATTAGATAATGCAGCAATATTAGTTCCCTTATCTGTTGCAAAAGAATTATGCAAAATAGTAAATGCTGATATAACTTTAAAGTTTAAAGAACAAAATGGTGAAGTACGGAATAATTTGATTAAAATATTAACTAATACACCTCTAACTGTTATTGATTCAGTCGGTTTTAAAAAAGCAATGATTACAAGAGGTGGTGTTACACTAAAAGAAATTGATCCAACAACAATGAGAAGTAAATTAGTAGAAGGTTTATATTTCTGTGGAGAAGTAATGGATTTAGATGGACCTTGTGGTGGTTTTAATCTTCAATGGTCTTTTTCAAGTGGTAATTTAGCAGGACATTTACTATAAATAAGAAAAAGTG
>CAJQLJ010000020.1 GCA_905479135.1 uncultured Campylobacterales bacterium
CTCATGATCTCCATGTGAAAAATTTAATCTAAACATATTTCCACCTGCTTTTATCATCCCCTCTATTTTCTCTACACTATGACTTGCTGGCCCTATTGTTGCTAGTATCTTTGTTCTTTTTTGCATAGTTTTTCCTTTAATTTATTATAATTAAATATAACACAAGTTGATTACATATTAATTACTATATTGTATACAATTATTTTATAAAAATTTGCAAAAATACATAAATAAAAAGCTAGATGGTATTGCACTTGAAAATAATAGTCCAAATGCAGATTTAAATCCAAAGCAAGATTTAATAGATATATGTAAATAAATTTCGATACAATAAATAATGATAAAATTTAGTGAATATTTTAACGATTGGTTATACGGGAATGATGGCTATTATTCAAATTACAAAGAAATTGGAAAAGATGGTGACTTTTTTACATCTGTTTCAACCTCAGCATTCTTTGGTGGAGCAATTGCTAAAAAAATTATAAGCTCTATTGATGATGGCTTTTTACCCTCAAATACTACAATTCTTGAAGTTGGAGCTCATCATGGTTACTTATTAGCTGATATAATTCAGTTTATTTATACTCTCAAGCCTGATTTACTTAAAACCTTGAACTTTTCTATAGTTGAAAGGTTTGAAAATTTACAGGTTCAACAAAGTAAATATATTAAAGAATCCTTTGGAGATATTATAAATTTAAATCATTACAATGATATAAAAGATGTAAAACTTGAAAATGCTTTTGTTTTAGCTAATGAAATATTTGATGCTTTTTCATGTGAATTAGTTTTTACAAATGACAAGAATACATTACAGCAAGCTTTTGTAGAAAATCATAAAATACAATTTTTAGATTGCATTGATAAAAATATCATTAAACATTGTAAGAAATATGGAATTACAAAAGGAGAAGTTGGACTATATTATCAAGAGTTTGTGGATACACTTTGTTTAAATATAAATAATTTTGAATTTTTAACATTTGATTATGGAGATAAGTATCCAAGAAATGATTTTTCGGCAAGGATCTATGAAAAACATGCTGTTTATCCAATATTTGAAGAAGGTTTAGATTTAAAAAAATTATATAAGAAATCTGATATTACTTATGATGTACATTTTAATTATTTAATAGATTGTTTCAAAAATAATGATATTCAAAAAGTTGTATTTAATACACAACTAAAAGCTTTGGTTGAATTTGGAATTATTGAATTACTTGAGATTCTAAAAGCAAATGTAGATGAGTCAACATATCTAAGACAAACACAAAATGTAAAAACATTATTAGAACCTACTGGAATGGGTGATAGGTTTAAAATAATAAATCTAAGAAAAACTACAAACAAATAGTATGATTTTATTTGTATATTAAAAGGATGGCCATATGAAAATATTATTACTGGAAGATGATGTAATGTTAAATAGAGCGATTACTGAATATTTACAAACAAAAAATCACTCAGTAAGAACTACAAGAGATGGCACAAATTGTCTAAAAGTTATTGAAGAAGAAGACTTTGAATTATTAATACTTGATATTAATGTTCCTATTATAAATGGGTTTGAAGTATTAGAGGTATTACATGAAAAAAACATACAAATTCCTACTATTTTTATATCGGCACTTATAAATATTGAAGAAATAACAAAGGCATTTGAACTTGGATGTTATGATTATTTGAAGAAACCTTTTCATTTAAAAGAACTTACATTAAGAATAAACAAATTGTCTCAATCCCAAATAATACCAAAACAAAATAAAATACTTTCAGATGCATATAGTTTTAATACAAATAATTTAGCTCTTTTATACAATAATATAGCTCATATTTTACCAAAAAGACAAATTCAGATTATACAACTTCTTGCTAGATATAAAAATACTGCTGTAAATTATGATATGTTTAGAGAATTTGTATGGCAAGATGATACGATTGATAATGCTACCATTAGAGCAGAGATAAATAGATTAAAGAAAGCACTAAAAGAAGATTTTATTAAGAATATTAGAGGTCTTGGATATATAATTGAATATAAACAAGATGATTAGTTTTTATGAGTAAGCAAAAAGGTGATGAAGCAGAAAAAAAAGCTATATCATTTTTAGAAGAGTTAAATTATAAAATAATTGAACAAAATTTTTATGCTAAAAAATTAGGTGAGATAGATATCATTTCAGAAAAAAATGGTATCTATCACTTTTGTGAAGTAAAATCAGCGAATGATTATGAAGTTGCAATAAATAATATAACTCCATCTAAACTATCAAAAATAAAAAGAAGTATTAACTTCTACTTACAAACTAAAAAACTTGATGTTGCATACTGCATTGATGTAATTATTGTAGTCGATAAGCAAATTGAATTACTTGAGAATATAAGCATTTAAAATAAGATTATAAGCTATAACTTTTAAATTTTTTGGAAACTAATAGCATAACAACTCCACTAAATACAATTATTGCAGTTAAATATAAAGCATAATCATAATTGCCACTCCATTGGGTTAAGCTTACTGCATATAAAGGAGCTGTAACTTGTCCTATCCCGTATGCTGTTGTTAATGCACCCATTAACATAACAGGGTTTTTCCCTGATAATTTACCACCTAAGTTCATAAATAAAGCAACTAAACCTGTAAATGTTCCACCATATAGTATTCCACATAATAAATTTAAATATATATTACTTGTCATTGTGGGAATTAAAATTCCTACAATTTGAATAGACATTGCAATTATAATTATATTAACACTTCCATATTTATGTGCAAGTTTCATCCAGATAATAGCAGCTGGAATTCCAGCAAGTCCAACCAATAACCATGATAAACCAGCAACATGTTCTAAACCTGGGAGTGATTTTAAAATTGTAGGTAAAAATGTTCCTTGAATAACAAATCCCACACCTTCTGTAAAGTAAGCAGCAATTAAAATTATAACAAAAGGTGAAAAAAGTGCTTTATTTAGTGGATGCTTTTCATTATTTTGACTAATTTGTTTATCAAATGATAAAATATATAGAGGATAAAATGCTACTAATGCTCCACTTAAAGTCAATACTATCCATGATGTCTGCCATGATGAAACATATAAAACATATCTACTTATTACGTCTGATAAAGCAAGTGCTATTCCAATACCTGAAAAATATATTCCCATAGCTTTTGTTTTATCATCAAAATCTAATTTTGTCATTACAATAGCTGCGCCAACTACTAGAGCCATAGCAGCTCCAAATCCCGCAACTATTCTACCCAATAGCCATAATATTTCATTAGTAGTAATTCCCATAATAACAGTTGTTAGAACACATAAAATAATACCTAATCGAAAATACTTAACTTTTGTATTTATATCTTTTATAAAAATTGCAAAAATTGAGCCTGATAAATAACCTACATAATTTAATGATGCTAAAACACCTGAAAATGTTAAAGATAAAGAATTATCTTCTAACATTGAAGGCAAAAGTGAAGTATAAGAAAATCTTGCAACTCCAACACCGATAAACAAACCGATTATTCCTGCTAATAAAATATTAAAATTTTTATTCTTATCTAACAAATTTAAACTATTCAATTTATTCCCTTTGTATCTTTATTAAATATAATTTCTGTGCATATAAGGTTCTATTAGTATCTATTATTTTACAAAATAAAGTATTAAAAGTCTTGGAAAACATAGTTTAAAGATTATAAAAGATGAAAGAATAGTTGTTGAAACTTTCATCTTTATATTTTGAGTTGTATATAAAATTAGTACTGAAAGTATAACTATATTAAGTAGCAATAAACTAGCATAGTTTAAAATCATCTCATTCAAGTCTTATTTAGTAATCTTTTGTTACCATAATTAAACATTTATGGAGAGATTCTTGTATTCAAAAGAACTATTATCTATTAAAAAATCAAACCGTTTTAGAAGTCGTGAAGTATTTGATAAAAACATAATTGAGTTAGCTTCAAATGACTATCTAGGTCTGTCTACAAATAAAGATATTTTTCAAAAAGCCTATGAAAGAGTATTAGAAGAACAATATACCTCTCCTAAAGCATCTATGCTTGTAAACGGATATAATCAAATACATAAAGATTTTGAAGACACATTATGTAAAGTTAATAATTTTGAAGCAGCTGTAGCCGTAGGTTCAGGTTTTCTTGCAAATATATCAATGATTGAAGCTTTATGCAGAAAAAATGATACTTTATTCATAGATGAAGAATACCATGCAAGTGGAATACTTGCCACTAAACTTTTAAGACCTGAGCAAGTTATTATATTCAAGCATAATGATTATAATGATTTAGAAGAAAAAATCTTATCTTGTACTAGAAATGGTAGAAAAATTATTGCAATTGAAGGTGTTTATTCAATGGGTGGAGATGTTGCACCAAAAGAATTTTTTGATGTGTCATCTAAATATCAAGCAATTTTAGTAGTTGATGAAGCGCATAGTTCAGGAGTTATCGGAGACAATTTATTTGGACTTTTTGATTATTATAAAATAAAACCAAATAAATATCATGTAAAAATGGGAACTTTAGGAAAAGCTTATGCATCTTATGGTGCTTATATTCTTGCATCAAAAGAAATCATAGAATTTTTAGTAAATAGAGCAAAACCTATTATCTACTCAACTGCACCCTCTTTATTTGATATAGCTCTTGGACTAGAGTCTTTAAAATATATAATTGAAAATAAACAAACATTAAAAGAAAAGATAAATAAGAATTTAACTATTATATATACTATATTAGGTATTAGATCAAAAAGTTTAATTATTCCCATTGATATAGCTGATAATAAAAGAGTAAAAGAAATACAAGCTATTTTACAAGAAAAAGGATATTTAGTTGGAGCTATTAGACAACCTACTGTAAAAAGTGCTATTATAAGACTTATTGCTAAAATTGATATAGAAGAAAAAGACCTGATAAAAGTCTGTGAAATACTAAAAAGTTTAAAGTGAAACTATAAAAAAGAGAATTGTAAATGATAATAAATGAGTTAATAAAAGGTAATCAAAAATTTAGAGAAGTTTCTTTTCCTAAATTTCAAGGTAATGTTCAAGATCTGGTGGAAAATGGGCAAAGACCAGAAATTCTATTTGTTGGTTGTAGCGACAGTAGAATAACACCTGATCTAATGCTTGATACAAAACCTGGAGACATGTTCATATTAAGAAATGTTGGAAACTTTGTACCTCCTTATAGTCCTGATGAAGATTTTCATGGTAGTTCTGCAGCAATAGAATATGCAGTTTCTATATTAGGAGTTAAACACATTATAATTTGTGGTCATTCTCATTGTGGAGCTTGCAAGAGTTTGTATCAAGATATAGGAAATTCTCCTGATTTAGTGCATGTTAAAAAATGGCTAGAATTAGGGAAAAAAGCAAAAGAATATACGCTTCTTGCTATTGAAGATAAAAGTGACAAAGAAAAACTATATAGAGCAACAGAAAGAATTTCAGTAGTTCATCAAATGGAAAACTTATTAACATTTCCAGACGTAGAGAGAAAAATTAAAAATGGAAGCCTACAAATTCATGGTTGGTACTATAGAATTGAAGATGGAACATTAGAATCTTATGATGGGGAACGATGTTCATTTATACCACTAGTGGAAAATAATAATGGATAATAAAGAAATAAGAAGATTACCTTTAAAAACAGTTATTATTATAATTGTTCTAATTCTTGCGGGAATAGGAGTTTTTATATTATTAAAAACACTAAAGCAAGATAAAATGACTGAAATTTTAGCTACTTTGGGACACAGTAATATTAAAAAAATAGAAGTAATAAATAAATTAAGTGTAGAAGATAAAGAAACAAGATATAAAAGTAAAGTATACAAAGTTAGATTTTATGATAATGATACTAATAAAACATGTACAGGTTTTATTCTAATGGGTAGATATAACAAATATACAAAAGACTTTGATTGTAAATAGGAATAACATGAATATTATAGAAAAATTAGAAAATAATGAACGATTAGAATATGAAGATGCTATTAAACTTTATGATTTAGATTTATTTACACTTGCAAAATATGCAAATAAAATAAGAGAAGCTAAACATGGTAAAAAAACATACTTTAATATTAATAGACATATAAATCCAACAAATATCTGTAAAGATGTTTGTCAATTTTGTGCCTATAGTGCAAGTAGAAAAAACCCTTTGCAATACACAATGACACATGAAGAAATACTTGAAGTTGTAAAAAATTCTTCTAAAAATGATATTAAAGAAGTTCATATTGTATCTGCTCATAATCCAAGTACTGGTTTGCAGTGGTATATGGATGTATTTAAAAAGATAAAAGAAAACTTTCCCTCAATTCATGTAAAAGCACTTACAGCAGCAGAGATACACTTCTTAAGTACTGAATATAATCTTACTTATCAAGAATTAATTGATATGATGATAAAACATGGAATAGATTCTATGCCAGGTGGTGGTGCTGAAATTTTTGATGAAAAAGTACGAAAAAAAATCTGCGGCGGTAAAGTTACTTCTGATCAATGGATACAGATACATAAAACATGGCATAAAGCAGGAAAACAAAGTAATGCTACAATGTTATTTGGGCATGTAGAAACTCGCGATAACAGAATTGATCACATGATTAGATTAAGAAACTTACAAGATGAAACAGGTGGTTTTAATGCCTTTATTCCTCTAGTTTATCAAACAGAGAATAATTATTTAAAGATTGAAGCTCCATTAACTGGTATTGAAATTTTAAAAACATATGCTATTGCCAGAATTGTTCTAGATAATATCTCTAATATAAAAGCATACTGGGCAACATCAACTGTTAAACTAGCTCTAATAGCACAAGAGTTTGGTTCAAATGACGTTGATGGAACAATTGAAAAAGAATCAATTCAAAGTGCTGCAGGTGCAACTAGTGCAAAAGGTGTAGCGTTAAAAGAGTTTGTTGATTTGATTAAAAATACTGGATTTACACCAGTTGAGAGAGACTCTGTTTATAATGAACTAAAAACTTGGTAAAGTTTTTAGTTTTTAAACTCAATACATATTTTTATTTAGGCTGATTAAATACAAGCTTAAAATCTATTTTTAATAAGCCATCTTTATTTGTTACCATAATGATTGGATAAGCAATATTAATAGAATATAATTCATCATTTAATACATTGATTACTTCAAAAAACTCTGAAGGAGTTTTTACTAACATACTAATTGAATAGAAGAAACTACTAATAATATCTTTTGTACTTGAATCGAATTTTATGATAGTATCTTTAGGGAACAAAATTTTTAATTGTTCACTAACTCTTGAAATTGGTAAAAATTCATCAGTAATATATTTGTCTTCATAAGTTTTATAAATAATATCATTTAAAGTTAATGATTTTGAGGCAATTATTTTTGAAAGTATCATATTCTTTTTATCATCTTCAACTTTTATATTAATTTGCTTATAAATATCATCTAAAGATGGTTTTAAAGATTTTATAAAAGTATCATCAGCTAATAATGTTGCTGTCATTTCTAAGTTATTTTCTTCAAGTTTCAATTTTTTTAAAACAACATCATATGGAATTTTATTGAAAATTAGTTTTATGTGATTTTCAATTTTATCATTTATATTTATATGATTAGGTAACTTAACATATTTTTTTATTTCTTCTTTTTTTATTTCTTGCTTTTCTATAATATTCTCAAAAAGTTTATAAGCACCAAAAAAAATAGCTAATATAACTATTAAAATAAATAAATTATTAAAATTTGTTTTTTTAACTTTTTTTCTAGCTTTTATAAAACTTTTATTTTGATGTTTGTTTTTTGATAACTCAAAAATTGCTTCATCTATATTTATTGGATGATAATCAATTGTTAAAAGTGATTCTTCACTTAATTGTTCAATTTGTTCTTTTGACAACTCTTTTATAACATAAAAGATTACAATCTTTTCTACAAATGTATCATTTGATTTTTCATAAAATTTATTAAGTGTATTATGAATTATTTCATTTAATTCTAAATAATAAATCTCATCAAAAAGTTTTTGACCTGTTATATCATCATCATAAAAATGTGTTTTTTTAACTGCTTCAAAAGTAGGTAAATCAACTGTTTTATTAAAAACTATAGAAGAATCGTTTCCAATTATTAAAATAAAAGCTTTATTGTTAAATAAAAAAATCAACAATTGATTTTTACAAATATTTTCTTCTAAATGTAAATTTAATATATGGAAAGCTGAATAAACAAAGTCAATACCTGTTTTATCAAAATAATTTTCTGTTTCAAATAATGTAGTTTTTGAAACTGCAATATCAAATTCATTATTAAGTTCAGAAGTTTCACAATCATTTAATTCTGCTGACAAAGATTTTGGAACTAACTTAGTTGTATCACTAATCAAAAGTGTAGAGATATAAGTATTTAAGATTTCTTTTTGTGAAGTATTTATTTTATAAGCAATATCATTTTCTAAAATTTCATCTTCAACTAAAAAAATTGAATTATTAGCTTCTATAATTTGATTATTACTCAATTTTTTATAATCAAGTTTTAATTGTGTGTTATATTTAATAGCATTTATATATAAAGACTTTTTATTAAACATATTCTTCCTAGTTATACTTTTTAAGCTATTGAATGAGTCATCATCTTATCTTTTATAAGCTCTTTTGCTTCTTCCATATTTAAATCTTCAATACTAAAAGGCTCTGATAAATAAAAATCTATTTTTCCAAAAGGTTTTGGTAAAACAAATTTATCCCATGAATTAAATTGCCAATACTTAGATGGTTTTGAATTTAAAACTATAATTCTCGACTTACTTTTTTGAGCAATTGCAATAACACCAGGAGCAATACTAAACCTTGGACCTCTAGGACCATCTGGAGTTAAAGCTACATCAGAACCTGCTTTAATTTCTTTAATTGTACTAATTAAAGCTTTAGCTGCACCTTTAGAGGAAGACCCTCTAATCAATCCTACACCTAAAAGAGCATAGATTTTTGCAATAATTTCGCCGTCTTTATTATGGCTAATTATTGCTTTAACAGTACCCTTTGGTCTAAACTTAAAATAATTACTTGGTTGTGCTAATAAATCACCATGCCAAGCAACAAAAACAAAAGACTCATCACTTTTGATTCTAAAGTGATGAAAAACTTTTTTATTTGTGAAATAAATAAATTTTACAAGAAAATATAATATATAAGGTAAAATATTTATCTTAAAATATTTTTTCATTAATGAACTATTTCACCTTTTAATGATGTTCTAGAATTGTCAGTAATTTTTACATTTACAAATTTACCAAGAAGATCATCACTTCCTTTTGCAAATACTTGCAAGTAATTATCAGTAAAACCACAAACTTCACCATTTGGTTTTAAACTCTCAACTAATACAGAAAAAGTTTCTCCTACATAAGTAGGCATAATAGCTTCTAAGTGTCTTTTGTGTAGTTCAATTAGCTCTATTAATCTAGCACTTCCAATTTTATCCGGTACTGCTAAATCTTCCATATTTAAAGCTTCAGTTCCAGGTCTTGGAGAATATTTAAAGTTGAATATTTGATCAAACTTTGCTTTTCTTACTACATCTAAAGTATCTTGATAATCTTCTTCACTTTCACCTGGAAATGCAACAATAATATCTGTAGTAATTCTTAAATCAGGTACTAATGATCTAATTTTTTCAGTTCTATTTAAAAACCATTCTTTAGTGTATCCTCTTTTCATAGCTTTTAAAATTGATGTTGAACCACTTTGTAAAGGCATATGAATACATCTAGATATTTTTTTATTTTTTGCAAATTCTTCAATAAACTCGTCGTCCATATGTAATGGATGTGGAGATGTGAATCTAATTCTCTCTAATCCTTCAACTTTTGAAACTTCTTGTAAAAGTTTCGTAAAAGTAGATTTTTCTCTACCATCAGAAAATCTTCTTCCATAAGAATTTACATTTTGCCCTAATAGCATTACTTCAACTGCACCTTGCTCAACTGATTTTTGAACTTGATCAACAATCATTTCTACAGGAATTGAAAGTTCTTCTCCTCTAGTACTTGGAACGATACAATAGGTACATTTTTTATCACATCCTACAGAAATATTTACACTAGCTCTATACTTATTAGTATTTGCTGTTGCAAATTCGTACATAGAGTCATCATTATCAATAGCAATTTCTACCGAACCTTTAATATCAACAACATCTTTAATCTTAGAAATATTTCGCGCACCTACTACAAAATCAACATAAGGTGCTCTTTTTATAATGTCTCTTCCTAAATGTGATGCCGTACAACCACAAACACCAATTTTAGCACCATCTTTTTTTTTCTTATTAAACTGACCAATTTCTGAAAATAGTTTTTGAACAGGTTTCTCTCTTACAGAACATGTATTAATAATAATTAAATCTGCATCTTCCATAACATCAGTTTGAGAATAGTCTTTATGTTTTTCTAACTCAGCTACAATGTGTTGACTATCGGTATCATTCATCTGACAACCAAGTGTTTGTATAAATAATTTTTTATTTGAACTCATATTTTTATCACTTTATTAAAGTGTATGAAGCTCATACATATATTCATCATCTGCTAAGCCATATTTTACTTCTCTGAAATAAACATTATAATTATCATCTTCAAGTGCATTAACTAAAGCCATCATATCTTTATGTGAGTTATCTCTATCAAAATACAATAATTCAGTATTTGAACCTTTTTTTAATTCTTCTTTGATCTTGTCTAGTTGTATCTTTTTGGGTTTTTTACTTAATTCTTCTCTAGCAATTAATAATTCCATTTAGTAAACCTTTTCTTTTTAATTAGCTAAATATTATATCTAAAATTACTTTTATTTTCATAAAAGGAGTTTTAGATATAATGCAAGTCTACACTACATTGAATTCATAACATTACATTTCAATGTCAACAAATAAAAGATTACTAAAGGTTATTAATGGACAAAATTATAGATATTTTAGACTCAATTGCATATGAAAAAGGTCTACAAATTGAAAATGTTGAAAATGCATTAAAAGAAGCACTTATTAAAACAGCAGAAAAAATGGTAGATGAAACATTAAGATTTGATGCTAACATTGATAGAGAAAATAAAAAATTACAATTATCACAAAAGATAGAAGTTTTAGCAGTTGGTGATGCCAAATTAACTGGTGAAGTTGAAGATGAATATGGAAATGAAATTAATGCTGAAAACTTTATTGATTTAGATGAAGCAAAAGAAATTGATGAAGATTTAGAAATTGGTGATTTTATTGATTATGATCTTGAATTTGAAAATATGGGAAGAAATGCTGCAACAATTTTACATAATAATTTTGAATACAGAATACAAAGATTTATTGAAGAAAATCTACTAGGTAAATACAAAGATAAAATTGGAAAAATAGTATCAGGTGTAGTTACAAGAGTTGATAGACAAGAAAACACTTACATCGAAATCGGTGAAGTAAAAGGTATGCTTCAAAGAAAAAGTAGAATTAAAGGTGAGACATTTAAAGTTGGAGATACTGTAAAAGCAGTAGTTCGAGGTGTTAATATTGATAAAAGTAATGGTTTAATTATTGATATTTCAAGAACAAGTCCTAAATTCTTAGAATGTTTATTAGCATTAGAAGTACCTGAACTTAAAGATGAAAAAGTAATAATTGAAGCAAGTGCTAGGATTCCTGGAAGCAGAGCTAAAATTGCATTAACAAGTATTGACCCACAAATTGATCCAATAGGTGCAGTTGTTGGAGTTAAGGGAATTAGGATTTCTTCTGTATCATTTCAATTAAGTGGAGAAAACATTGATTGTGTTGAATATTCAGCAATTCCTGAAATGTTTATATCTCGTGCATTATCTCCTGCAATTATTTCAAAAGTTGAAATCACTCAAGCGCCAACTTTTACAGATAAAGGTAAAGCAACAGTTACAATTCCTAGTGATCAAAAATCTAAAGCAATTGGAAAAGCTGGTTTAAATATTAGACTTGCATCAATGCTTACAAAATACGAAATTGAATTAATTGAAATTGAAAGCTCAACTCCTACTGATGAGGGTAATAATAAAAGAAATGAAGAAAGAACGACTGATACATCATCATTAGAAGCTTTATTTAAATAAAATGAATAATTTATATATTTATGATTCAGTAAAAAAAGAAAAAGTTTTATTTGAATCAATAGAAGAAAAAAAAGTAAAAATTTATGTGTGTGGTCCAACAGTTTATGATGACTCACACTTAGGTCATGCTAGATCAGCTATTGCATTTGATTTACTACATAGAGTTCTAAATATGAATGCTTATGATGTAACAATGACTAAAAACTTTACAGATATAGATGACAAAATCATAAAAAAAATGTATGAAACTTCAAGGACACTTGAAGATATTACGAGTGAGTATATAAATACATACAAAGTTGATATGAAATCTTTAAATGTTTTAGATAATACTATAGAACCAAAAGCTACTCAAAATCTTGAAGTTATGAAAGAGATGATTAATAAGTTAATATCAAAAGATGTAGCTTATATAATTTCAAATGGTGTATATTTTGATACATCAAAAGATAATATATATGGTTCTATTTCAAATAGAGCGAGTGATGAAAACTCACAAGCACGAGTTGAAACAAATAAGGAAAAAAGAAATTCAGCTGATTTTGTTTTATGGAAGTTTGCAAAAGAAGAAGATGTTATTTTTGAAGCAAACTTTGGAGCTGGACGTCCTGGTTGGCATATTGAATGTTCAGCTATGATTGAAAAACATTTAGCCTATAAAGATTCACCTTATCAAATCGATATTCATGGAGGTGGTGCTGATTTACTTTTTCCTCACCATGAAAATGAAGCCTCACAAACAAGATGTTCATCAAATCAAGAAATTGCAAAATATTGGATGCACAATGGTTTTGTAAATATTGATGGAGAGAAAATGAGTAAGTCTTTAGGTAACTCATTTTTTCTAAAAGATGTACTTAAGTCTTATAGTGGAGAAGTTATTAGATTTTATTTATTAACTACTCATTATAGAACAGACTTTAACTTTAATGAGGAAGATTTATTATCTTCAAAAAAGAGACTTGATAAACTTTACAGAATTAAGAAAAGAGTATATGGTGGCACTTCTAGTACTGTAAATAAAGAGTTTAAAGAAAGAATGATGATATCTTTAAATGATGATATAAATACATCTAAAGCCCTTTCTGCTATTGATGAAATGATTTCAAATACAAATGATAAACTTGACATTAATCCAAAAGATAAAGTATTAAAAAAAGAACTTCTTGCAAACATAGAATTTATTTCAGAGATTCTGGGAATTGGTTCATTTGATGCATATTCTTATTTCCAATTTGGAATAAGTAATGAAGAAAAAACTAAAATAGAAACACTTATAGAAAAAAGAACTAAAGCTAAAAAAGCTAAAGATTTTGAAGCTGCTGATAAAGTAAGAGATGAAATAACTGCTCTTGGAATTTTACTTATGGATACACCATCAGGTGTAGTTTGGGAAAAGGTATAAATACTTTTTTCTAAATAGTAAACAAATTAAGATATAAAAAAAGGGAAGAAGTAAAAACTTCTTCCCTTTTTTATTAAACTTTTTCTAGAGATTATCTAGCAAAAGCTGCATCAGTAACATTTTTTGTGTTAACAATATATGGAACTAAAGCCATATGTCTAGCTCTTTTGATTGCAGTTTCAACCATCTCTTGAGAATTTTTAGAGTTTCCTGTAAGTCTTCTAGGCATAATTTTACCTCTTTCACTCATAGAAATCTTTAATAAATCAGAGTTTTTATAATCAATGAAAGTAACTTTCATTTCAGTATATTTACAATATTTTTTTCCGTATTTTCTTCTTTCAGCCATGTCGTTTTCCTTTATTTCTAAAACGGTATTTCGTCTTCGTCTATATCTATTTCAGGTATTTTTTGTTCAGGCATTTTAGATGCTTGAGTATTACCACCATAGTTGTTTTGAGCATTTTGTGTATTCGAAGTGTTATTGTATTGATTTTGTGCTGGTTGATCATACGATCCTTGCGGATTATAACCTTGGTTATCCCCAGCACCATTGTTCATAGAATCACTTTTTGAATCTAACATTTTCATAGTTTCTACTCTTAATGAGTGTCTATTTCTATTAGTTCCATCTTGTGCTGTCCATTGTTCAAATACAAGTCTACCTTCTAATAAAACTTTAGAACCTTTTCGTAAGTATTGATTAGCAACCTCAGCAGATCTTCCAAACATATTAAAATCTAAAAAACAAACTTCATCTTTTTGTTCTCCAGCGGCAGATTTATACTTAAATGATGTTGCAATTGCAGATTTTGCTATTGCTGCACCAGATGGTAAATATCTTAGCTCAATATCTCTTGTTAAATTTCCTACCATAATTACTTTATTATACATACTAAATCCCTATAATTTTGATTAGTTAGCTTTTTTAGCCGCTTCGTTACTCATATATGTCCACGCTGCAATCTCTTTTTTATTTTCATATTTAATGAAAATGAATCTAATGATATTTTCATTGATTCTGTAATTTCTTTCGATTTCAGCAATTCCTGCAGGTTCACCTTTGAAATATGCTAAGAAGTAGTAACCTCTTTTATGCTTTTCAATTTCATAAGCTAATTGTCTAGAACCCATGTTGTCGCATGCAACAATTTCTCCACCATTCTTTTCAATTGTTGCTTTAACAGCGTCAATTTGAGCTACAGTTTCTTCTTCAGTTAACGTAGGCTTAATAATAAACATTGTTTCATAATGTCTTAATTTACTCATCTATTTTCTCCTTCTAGATTATGCCAATATTCTAGTTTTCACTAATATCAGCAAGGGTACTTTTTTTATAAAGTCATGGATTTTATCCAAATAAAACTGTAAACTTTCTTAGAGTTGCTTGTAAATACAACTTAGTATCATCAATTTTTGATGACTTTAGTTCCAATTCAATATCTAATAAGTATTCTAACATTTCTTGAAACTTTTCTGCTTTAATATTAATTGCTAATTTAGATTTCTTTTCCCAAATATTTTTAGGAGGTGTAAAACCTAATATCTCTTTAGGATTAGGTGTTCCTATTGCTCTGGCATAAGAAGATATCATAAAAAGTTGTTGAATAAAAGATGTTACTTGGTTTATTAAAAATACTTCATTAATACCCTCTTCTAGCAAAAGCCTCAAATCATCTGCTATATCTTTTCCACTTAATAAATCGTGTAAAAAGTTTTCAAATGAAACTGCACCTATTCCAAAACAATGTTCATTTATAGTATTGGAACTTATTTTTTTATTTAAAATAGCAAGTTTAGAAAGGTCATTTATACATAAAGATAAATCATTTTTATGCATAAAATACAAATGATTTAATGCTGTTAATTCATAATTTATGTTTAATTTTTTAGCTTCTTCTTCAATCATTCTTACAGCTTCATAATCATTTGGTGAAAACATTCTTACAGCAGCAGAGTTTGTTTTAGCCGTAAAACTTTTTTCCATTGTTCTAAAATCTGTTTCACCAATACAAGAAAATACAACTGTACTATCAGGATTTGTATTACAAGCTTGGATTAATAAATCAACTTCTTTTTTAGGTATTTTTTTATCACATTTTATTAATAAAATATTATTTGATGAAAATAATGAGGATTGAAGAAGCTTATCTTTTGCATATTTAAAATCATATTCATCAAAATATAACTTTTCTATTTCATCTTTTTGTCCTAGTGAAGCTATTACAATATTTGAATAGTGTTCTACTAAAAATGTTGATTGTCCATAAAACATGTAAGCATTAAATTTTTTATTTTGTCTTAAATGATTATCAAATTCATTTTTATACATCTTATCCTTTTCCTTATCTAATATTTTATACTTGCTATAATTTGCTTTGTTACTAAATCTACTTCTTTAATTTTTACTTTTAGTTTTGTAAAAAGTTTTTGACCTTTTATATTATCAATAGTTACTTTTAATCCAGAAATAGCATCATAAGAAACGGCTTTATTTCGTTCAGTATCTACGATTTTTACTTTTATCATTACTCCTATATTATCATTTGCCCATCTTGCATATTTTCTATCTTCAAAATCCCAAACAAGTTGATCAACTTTTCTTTCGTTTAATGATATATGTTCACATATTTCATCTATATTTGATGGAGTTTGTTTTGACTTTAGTATTCTGTGTAAAACTAAATCTGAATATCTTCTAATGGGAGATGTAAAATGAGAATAAGAAGAAAATCCTAAACCAAAGTGTCCTAAGTTTTTTGAAGAATATTTAGCTTGAGTTTGAGACTGGATAATAAGTTCATCTATTTCTTCACTCATCATAGAAGACTTTGCTTTTGTTTGAATATGGGTAATCGTATTGTGCACATCACTTTGAATACTTACTTTAACTCCTAAAGTATTTACATCATCGACTAATCTTGAAATTGATTTTAAAGATGGTTCTTCATGTATTCTGTAGATTCCAACTGTATTTACTTTTTTACTTGCTTCAATATTTGCTAAAAGCATACACTCTTCTATTAGTTGATGAGAAGCAGTTGAACTTTCACTCTCAACGGCTACAATTTTGAAATTTTTAAGCTTTTGTCTAAGTTCCGTTGTTCTAAAATCATAACCTTTTTCTAATCTCTTGGCTCTAAAACTTTTTGTAACTTTATAAAGTGGAAGAAGATAATCAAAAATTGCTTTTTCAACACTAGAATACTGATCTAAATGTCCTTCTAAGACTCTATCGATTCTTCCATAAGAAAACTTTTTATGTGAATTAATAACTGCTTCAAAAAGTTGTGCTTTTTTTGCACATTTTTTTTCTAAATCTAAATGTATTTTAAAAACAAATGAATATCTATTAACACCCTCTTTTAAAGAACACATATCTTCACTTAATTCATTAGGAAGCATTGGTAAAACTTTTCCTGGTAAATAAACTGATGTAGATTTTAAAAAAGCAAGTCTATCTAGATCTGTTCCCTCTTTTACAAAATAAGATACATCAGCAATTGCAACATATAGTATTTTTTCTTCTACATCATAATAAACAGCATCGTCATGATCTCTTGCTGAGTTTGGATCAATTGTACAAAAAGGAAGATGTGTTAAATCAACTCTTACCTTAACATCATCCATTTTCGGGTTAACTTCTAAAGGCTTTTCTAATCTTAACTCTTCGTGATATAAATGTAATGATATTAATTCATCAACTTTTGGGTCTTCTATATTTCCTAAGTTTTTTACTAGTTTTAAAGATTGATTATCTACAAGAAGGATCTCTCCCTCTTCATATTTACTAGCACCTTTATTTTCTAATTTTATGTTCTCTTTTACTGTATAAAAAGATTTATCTTTAATGTAAACTAGAACATCATTTTTTTTGCCATCTAAAATCTCTATGATATTAGCTTTAATTCTAGATCTTGGATTAAAAACTCTCTTTGCTAGTACTAAATCTCCATTATAAGCACCATTTAAATTATCAAATTCAATTTTAATATTTTTATGCTCACTTATTAAATCTTCTAATACAACTAAATTTTTACCAACATTAACAATTGCAACTCTATATTTAGAATTTAGTTCATAATTACCATTATCTAAAATGACAATAATATCTTTTTTAATAAATTTTTCAATTTTATTTAATTCAGCTTGTGTGTAGCTATTATTTTGGGACTGTATCTTTGTAAAAAGCTCTTTAAGCAATTTTATTCCTTGTGTATATATATTGTAATCCTAGCTAAAATATGTTAAGTATTACTATTTTTTATATCGAATTACCAAGTTTTTAACTTTTTTTCAGTATAATCTCTAAAATTTTACTAAGAGGGACATAATAATGGCATTAGACGTATACTATGATAAAGATTGTAATATTGATTTAGTTAAATCAAAAAAAGTAGCAATGATTGGTTTTGGATCACAAGGTCACGCACACGCAGAAAACTTAAGAGATTCTGGTGTTGAAGTTGTTGTTGGTTTAAGAAAAAATGGTTCTTCATGGGCTAAAGCTGAAGCTAAAGGTTTTGAAGTTAAGACTGTTGCTGAAGCATCTGCTGATGCTGATATCGTAATGATTTTATTACCAGATGAAAACCAAGCTGATATCTATGCAAATGAAATTGCAGCAAACTTAAAAGATGGTGCTACTGTAGCATTTGGACATGGTTTTAACATTCACTACGGAAGAATTGCACCAGCTGCAAATATTAACGTAATGATGGTAGCTCCTAAAGCTCCAGGTCATACTGTAAGATCTGAGTTCGTTAAAGGTGGAGGAATTCCAGATTTAATTGCAATTCATCAAGATGCAACTGGAAACACAAAAGAATTAGCATTATCTTATGCTTCAGCAATTGGTGGTGGAAGAACTGCAATTATTGAAACAACTTTCAAAGATGAAACTGAAACTGATTTATTCGGAGAGCAAGCTGTATTATGTGGTGGAGCTACTGCATTAGTTCAAGCTGGTTTCGAAACATTAACTGAAGCTGGATATGATCCACAAATGGCATACTTCGAATGTTTACATGAGTTAAAATTAATTGTTGACTTAATGTTTGAAGGTGGAATTGCTGATATGAGATATTCTATTTCAAATACTGCTGAATACGGTGATTATGTTGCTGGTAAAAGAATCATTAATGATGAGTCAAAAGCAGCTATGAAAGAATTATTAAAAGAGATTCAAGATGGTAGATTTGCTAAAGACTTTATCTTAGAAGGTCAATCTGGATACCCAAGAATGAACGCTGAAAGAAATAATCAAAGAGAAACACTAATTGAAAAAACTGGTGTTGAACTAAGAGAAATGATGCCTTGGATTGCTGCGAATAAAATCGTACAACAAGACAAAAACTAATACTTGAATAAGAAGAGCTTTACTCTTCTTATTTATTTTCTCAAATCATGAGCAAGAAACAAAACAAATCTAAAAAACAAGCATCCTCAGTTTCAAAATTAGTATTAGTAAAAAATTTTCTACTAATATTTTTATTTGCATTTATAATTAGTGGCTTAAGCTATTTTATAATGGAACATGAACCTTCAGATAAAAATTCAAATAAAAATATTAATGATATACTCAAACAAGAAAAAAAACAAAATGAAAAATTCAAAGAAATTACAGATGAATTAAAAAAAGATTATTTAGGTGATCATGAAATAAAACCTGAAATAAAAAAAATAAAACTAGAAGAGAAACACTTAGCAATAAAAGAAGTGGAAAAAAAGAAAGAAGAAATTATTTTAGTAAAAGACAAGCCCAAACTTGTTGTAATAATTGATGATGTAAGTAACGATAGACAAAAAAAAGCAATTCTAGATATTGGTTATGATGTAACTATGGCTTTTCTTCCTCCACAAGAAGGTCATTTAAAATCTGCAAAAATTGCACAAGATTTGCCTGTATATATGGTTCATTTTCCTATGCAAGCATCTCCTAAATTTAAATCTAAAGAGAAAATCACATTAAATGTAAATAATACATATCAAGAAATAGATGCTATTGTCAAAAAAATAAGAGAACAATATCCCAAGGCTAGATATACAAATAATCATACAGGTTCAGTATTTACTCAAAATGATGAAGCTATGGATAGATTATTCAAAGCTTTAAAAAAATACAATTTTGTATTTGTAGATAGTAGAACAACAGCTAAAAGTGTCGCTCAAAAATATGCTCAAAAATATGATATGCCTTATATTGTAAGAAATACATTTTTAGATAATGAAAAAAGTTTTGAATATATTCAAAACCAATTAAAAAAAGCTATCAAAATTGCAAATAAAAGAGGTTACGCTATTGCAATTGGACACCCTTATTCAATAACAATAAAAGTACTAAAAGAATCAAAACATCTACTAAAAGATATTGAACCTATTTTTATAAATGAACTTCCTATACTTTAATTAAATAATATTAAGCTTTAAGTTATATAATTAATAATATTATTATAAACTTACTTACAAGGCTTTTTATGATTAAAAAACTAACTTATGATATACCAGAATTAAATGATATGGAAAAATACCCTAGTGAACTTTTTTATATTGGAAATACTAATCTTCTAAAAAAGAAAAAAATATCTATTGTAGGAACAAGAAGACCTAGTGCATATACAAAAGAATTTACTCATAAGTTAGCATCAAAGCTATCTGCTTTAAATATATGTATAGTAAGTGGTGCAGCTATGGGTGTTGATGCCATTTCTCATTTTGCAGCAAATTCAAATAATACAATTGCAGTAGTTGCAAACGGATTAGATATAAGATATCCAAGTGTAAATAAAAAACTTATTTCAAATATAGAACAAAATGGCTTATTGCTATCTGCTTATAAAGAAGGTATGAAAGCCAGAAACTATACCTTTGTTTTAAGAAATGAGATTGTTGTAGCATTAGGAGATATTTTAATAGTAACTCAAGCTGATTTAAACTCAGGCAGTCTAACTTCTGTAGAATACGCCTTAAAAATGAAGAAAAAAATATACACATTACCACATAGAATAAACGAAAGTTTAGGGACACAAGAACTTGTAAAAAAAGGTTTAGTTCATTCTATATATGATATTGATGAGTTTATATCACAAATTACTAATACTAATAAAATAGAAAAAACAAAAGATGAACTTTTGCTTTTTTGTGAAAGAAACCCAAGCTATGAAGAAGCTATTTTAAAATTTGGTAATAGAGTACTTGAATATGAATTAGATGGTAAAATTGTAATAAGAAATGCTAAAGTTTCTATATCTTAGGACATAGTATTATACTTTTTACCTTTTGATCTTAATAAAATAAAATATCCAAAAAGACCTGATAATATTGAGCCTATTAAAATAGCTAGTTTATCTGTGTATGCAAACATTGAAGAGTCTTCAAAAGCTAGTGAATCTACAAATAAACTCATAGTAAAACCTATTCCTGTAAGTACACTTATCCCATATACTTGTGTCCATGATGTATATTTGGGTAGTTTTGCAAAATTAAATTTTACTGCTAAATAAACAAATAAAAATACTCCTACTTGCTTACCTAAAAAAAGACCTAAAATAATTCCTAAAGATACAGGATTAAAAACTTGACTAATTTCTAAAGTTCTTAAATCAATTCCTGCATTTACAAATGCAAAAATTGGTAAAATATAAAAAGCTACCCAAAAATGAATATAGTGTTGTAAGCTTTTTACAGGAGAGACTCGTTTTCTTTTGTGATTTATTACATTTAAAGGAATTGTAAAAGCTAAAATAATTCCAGCTAAAGTTGCGTGAATACCAGATTTCAGTACAAAAACCCATAAAAGTAAGCCAATTAAAGCATAAACACTTACTCGTGTTATTTGCATTTTATTCATAATGATTAATATAATTATACAAATTAATGCAAAAAATAAAGAGCTAAGAGATAAACTTGAAGTGTAAAAAAATGCTATTATTAAAATAGCACCTAAATCATCGAATATTGCTAAAGCCATTAAAAATATTTTTAATGATGTTGGTACTTTTTTTCCTAAAAGGTAAACAATACCCAAAGCAAAAGCAATATCTGTAGCAGTTGGAATAGCCCAACCTCTTATAGCAAGTTCATTATCATAATTAAAAAAAACATAAATTAAAGCAGGTACTAACATACCGCCAATAGCAGCAATACCAGGAAGCGCGATTTTTGAAAATGTAGATAAATGTCCAAGTAATACTTCTCTTTTTATCTCTAGACCAATAAGAAGAAAGAAGATAGCCATTAGTCCATCATTTACCCAAAGAATTAATGGTTTTGATATTTCTAAAATAGTTCCTATTCTAAATTCAATAGTAGTTTGTAAGAAGTTATTATAAAATTCTGATAAAAATGTATTACTAAATATTAATGCAATCACAGTTACAAACATTAAAATAATACCTGAAGTTGACTCTTTTTGTAAAAAATTTCTAACTAAAACTTTCATAATATCTGCCTTTTAAAGCTTGATATAATTTTAGTATAATCTGCTTTATTTAAATATTAAAGCAGTTTAATAGTTAATGTCTAAGTTGATAAGTTATGTCACCTGCTCCAACACCTAAAAATATACCTTCATCATAACTTTTTATAATTTTTTCATCTTTTATTAAGTCTATTCTACCATTAAATGAAGAAATTCTATCTGCAAAAATTGGATGATAAGCTGCAAACTCTTTTTCAAAGTCTATATCAATTTTTTGTTCACCAGGAATTGTCCAAATAGGCAAAATAATTAATTCATCACATCTTCTAAAACATTTTTTGAAACCTTCAAGATTATCGCTTGTTCTAGAGTATTTATGAGGTTGCCATAATACAATTCTATTATTTAGATTTGTTAAGTTATCATATAACTCAACTGACTTCATAGTAACTTCTATTTCCGTTGGATGATGAGCATAGTCATCAATTACAACAAATTTATCATTTGCTTGTACAACATCAAATCTTTTTTTGATACCTTTATATTTTAAAAGGTTAGCTCTAATACTTTCAATGTCAAGTTCATTAAGTGCTGCTAAAATTGCTAAAGAAGCATCAACTGCAATATGATACCCAAAACCCCAAACTTCAAATGTACCTAAATTTTTTAAATCAAATTTAGTACAAGGTTCCTTATCTTTTAATGTATAAGATAAGTTCTTAATATCAATACTTGGATAAAGATAAGTTCCTTCTTCAATTTTTAATTTTTGGATATCTTTGTCTTCAGCATTTAATACTCTTCTTTTTGCAAGTGCGATAAACCTTTCATATGATTCATAAAATTTATCATAATCATAATGATAATATTCCATATGTTCAGGTTCTGCATTTGTTACAATTGCACAGTAAGGATTTGAGAGTAAAAAAGATGCATCAGATTCATCTGCTTCAAAAGCAACTAAATCATTTACATATCTAAAGTTTGATCCAAAATCTTTTGAAATTGCACCAATTAAAGCTGAGCTTTGAAGTATGGAAGCTAAGATGGCAGTTGTCGTTGATTTACCATGAGCACCAGCAACACAATAATTTTTTTTATCACCTAAGACAATAGGTAAAGCTTCTTTTCTTGAAAGTGTTCTTATTTGTTTAACTCTGGCTTCAATTAATTCTGGATTTTCATCTGTTACGGCTGCTGAATATATTACTAAATCAAAATCATTTTTAATATTAGAAGCTTCTTGAGGACATGAAACACAAATACCTTCATTTTGAAGCTCACTTGTAATTGGTGAATCTTTCATATCAGAACCACTAATTTCATGACCATCATTATTTAAAAATCGGGCTAATGCAGAAAGTCCTATTCCACCTATTCCTATAAAATGAACTTTCATTAACTTTCCAATAAATGTTTTAAATTTTTATACTCTTTCTCTAATGTTTCTTTATTGTCATTTAAAAATCCATCTACATCGAACTTAAAATTCATAATAAAGTATCCATATTTCTCTTCAATACATTCTTTTTCATGATCAACACTAGTATCGTAAAAAAAGTCCAATTGAGTTTTTGTTGATAAAACAATCAATAATAGATTTAATGCTTTTTCCAATGGTTCATCATCAATTATATTTGCTAAAACAAAAATCAACTCTTTTGCTCCATCAAAATTATCATATGACCATTTTTCTATTGCATGTTCAAAAAAAGCTCTTACATAAAGTAGATTTTCATTTTCTAATTTTAATTTTTCATTTTTATTTACTATTTCTTCAACATTTTCAAAAGATGTTTTTAAAATCTCTTCGTAGAGTTTGTTAATATTTTCTTCTTCTAAATCTAAAATTAACATAGAATCTAATGTTTCATACATTACATTTATGTTTTTTTCTGCAATTGACTTAACTCTAGCCTCTTCTAAATACTTTAGAAAATCTGGATTTGTTCTTGCATCGTTTAATTGTGCTTTATCCATCAATGAAATCCTTTAATCTTTTTAATACTTCTTCTGTTTTTTTTGCATTTTCAACTAGTGCAATTCTTACATAACCTTTTCCAATTCCATTTCTACCTAAAAAAGACCCTGGAAGCACTTTAATGTTTTTTTCTTTATATAAGTTTCTTGTAAATTTAATTTCATCATCAACTTCTAGCCAAATATAAAATGTTGCTTGAGGAGTTTCAATTCCAAGTATTTCACGTGCTAAATCAAAATTCTTTTTGTAAATACTTCTGAAATATTCCACATGACTTTCATCATTCCAAGCTGCTGCTGCTGCGTATTGTAAGGGAACAGGAGAAGCACATCCTATATAAGTTCTATATTGCATATAGTTTTTTAAAATATCTTCATCCCCTGCAATAAAACCACATCTTAAACCAGGGGCTGAACTTCTCTTTGAAATAGAGTTCATTACTAAAACATTTTTGAATTTATCATTTCCAACAAAAATACTAGCTTCTAAAAGTGAAGCTGGTTTATTATTGTCATCAAAATAAATTTCTGAATAACACTCATCATTAATCAGTATAAAATCATATTTCAAAGCTTTTTGTACCCATGACCCTAACTCTTCTTTACTCATAGATGCAGACGTAGGATTATTTGGAAAGTTTAATATAACTAAATCACATTTTATTAATTGATCTTCATCTAATTCTGCTTTGAAATTATTCTCTGAAGTTAAATCAATATGAATAACTTCAGCACGACTAGCTATTGCTGCACCCTCATAAATTTGATAAAAAGGATTTGTAAAAGCCATAGTTGGGGTTTTTTTATCAAATAATGCAAATTGTGGAAAATTAAATAATACTTCTCTTGTTCCAAAAGTTGGAATAATTTGTGTATTATTTAAAGTAACATCAAACCTTTTATTTACAAAATTAATAATTGCATCTTTAAGCTCAGGAATTCCTGCAGAGGCAGGATACTTTTTTAGTAAAGTAGTTGATTCTTTTAAAGTTTCTTGTATAAAATCTGGTGTTTCAAACTTTGGTTCACCAATAGTTAATGCAGATAATTCATATTTTTCATTTGGAGTAATATCACTTAAAACTTCAGCCAATCTTTCAAAAGGGTATTTTTCAAAATTCATTTTTTGTTTTCCTAATCTTTTTCTTCAACTATTGGAATTAATAATTGGTTATATTTATTCATATCAAAAGATATAAAATCTGTATTTGTATAAAAGAATTTCCATGAAAATCTTTTTTTAAGCATTTCTTCTTTTAGAGGTAAAATTTGAAGTATATTTTTCTCTTTTTTAAACTCTCTGATTGGATTTTTTGTATTTGATACTATTTCAATCTTTTCATTAAATATTTTTGCTAAATTTTCAAAATGATCTAGTAACATAGTTTTATCTTCGTCTTCACCAATTGGATCTAAATCAAAAATTCTTGTTTTGGTTTTAATTTGACTTGCAACATCAAATACTATAGGAGATATTTGTTCATAAGAATGTGTATCGTTTAATAAAACAACAGTTTGTTTTATAGATTTTAAATTCTCTTTTCCAAGTTTAAAGATAGGTACTTTAAAATCAAAGACCATATCTAAAGAGTTTTTTTCTTTAAACATTTCTTCAGTTAGAATTATCATTCCTATATCATACTTTCTAAAATCTTCTTTTAAAATTTTTTTAAAACCTTTATTTGAATAATCTATTCTAATAACAATACTATCAATGTTTTTTAATTTATCTTTTATATAATTCATAATAGCAGGAGTTGTTGGTCTTGTAAGTCTTATTATTAATTTATTATTCTTTAATCTTTGATTTAGTGTTTTAGCTTCATCAATAGTTTTTTTAACACTTTCATCATTTTGTAAGTAAAGATCTAGATACAAATATATATTATGACCAAAAGGCATAGGAAATTGTCCTTGCGTTTTACCAATTGCATTATAAACTTGCATTAACACATAAGGTTTTCCAATAACTAAGATTATATCATTAGGCTTTAGAACTAAAGATGGTTTTATATTTACTAATTGTTGATTTCTATAAAGAGCAAAAATTTTCCATTCTTTTTGTTCAATTGAACCTAAATACCTATATGCATAGGAACTTCCAAAAGGAACTCGGATTTCCATAATCTCACCCTGTTTTAAACCAATATTTTGAGCAATAACAGGAATATTAGGGAGTCTTTCAACCATACCATTTGCTAAAACTTCAATACCTTTATAAACATTAATATATTGATCCTTATAATCTAAGCCCCAATAATCTAATACTGTAATCTGTAAATTTTGCTTATGACTTCTAATATTCTTAGTTACATTAATCATTTCATCTTTTGAATTAAGAGCGATTAATACTTCAGTATGAATATTTTTATCTAAAACCATAGCAAGTTTTGATTTTGATGTTGGATCAAATTTATAAAAAGTAAAATTTGAAGGCTTTTGAACAGGAAGGATAACATCACTCATGTATATAACATCATATGCATTATCACTAGTATTTGCTTCTACGATTCTGTGCATTAATTTTTTTGCAACAATACCGTCTAAAATAATCAAGATTTTTTTCATATTTTTATTATATCTTTTTAAAATTAATAACAGCAGAAATAAAACAAATTTTATACTAGTTCACACCTAAATAGCTTTCAGATAAGATTTAATATATTAATCTAATTTAGCTATAATAATTTTAATTTAAAGAAAGGTTACTATAAATTTAATGGAATTTAAAATAGACGCTACATCACATCACAAAGCTAGAGCTTGTACAATAAAAACAGCTCATAGTACAATTCAAACACCTGTATTTATGCCAGTAGGAACTCAAGGAACAGTAAAAACTCTTGATGCAAATGATATGTTAGAAATGGGTGCAAAAATCATCTTAGGTAATACATACCATTTATACTTGCGACCAGGAAGTAAAATAGTTAAAAAATTTGGAGGACTTCACGGCTTTTCAAAATTTCCTAACTCTTTTCTAACAGATTCAGGAGGATTCCAAGCTTTCTCTCTTAGTAAAAATACTAAACAGCATGAAGATGGAATTATGTTTAAATCACATATTGATGGAAGTAAGCACTTCTTTACACCAAAAAGTGTACTTGATACACAATATGATCTAGGTTCAGATATTATGATGATATTAGATGATTTGGTTGCATTACCAAACACAGATGAAAGAATTGAGAAATCAATTCAAAGAACAACTGCATGGGCACAAGAAGCAATAGATTATCATAAAAGCCAACAAGCTAAAGGTATCGGAGTTAATCAAAATATTTTTGCAATTATTCAAGGTGGAACTAGTAAAAAATATAGAGAAATGAGTGCAAAGCAATTATGTGCGATGGAAGACTATGATGGTTTTGCAATTGGTGGACTAAGTGTAGGAGAACCAAATGCAGATATGTATGAAACTGTTGAATGGACAACTGAATTTATGCCAAAAGATAAACCACGTTATTTAATGGGTGTAGGAACTCCTGAAGATTTGATTGAAAATATTGAGCGTGGTGTTGATATGTTTGATTGTGTAATGCCTACAAGAAACGCAAGAAACGGAACACTTTTTACATCATTTGGAAGAATAAATGTAAGAAATGCTGTTTTTAAAGAAGATATGGGACCAATTGATCCTTTATGTGATTGTTATACATGTAAAAACTTTTCAAGAGGATATTTGAATCACCTTTATAGAGCGGGAGAAATGACATACTTTAGATTGGGTTCAATGCATAATATTCATTACTATCTAAGCTTAATGACTAAAGCTAGAGAAGCAATTTTAGCTGATAAGTGGATTGAATTTAAAGAAGATTTTTACGCAAAAAGATCATAATAAAAAACAAGATTAAAAGAAGGTTTTTTTAATTTTATGTTAAAATAAAAATATTAGAAATTATAAGGATAAATATGACTGTTGATGATAACTTAATTGCAAAACTATCAAAACTATCTAGTTTAGAAATAGATGAGTCAAAAAAAGAGAATTTAAAAGCAGAACTTGCTGATATTATTAATTTTGTTGAAAATTTGGAAGAAATTGATGTATCGGGAATAGAAGCGACATTTAGTACTATTGAGGGTGGAAGTCCATTAAGAGAAGATATTTCTAAGCAAGATTTAGAGCTTTCAGAGCATATCTTAAAAAATGCACCTAAAAGTGAAAATGGATACTTTGTAGTACCAAAAATCATAGAATAGGAAGAATATGTTAAAGGTTTATGGAATAAAAACTTGTGATTCTGTTAGAAAAGCCTTAAGGTTTTTTAAGGACAACGAAATAGAAATTGAATTTTTTGATTTTAAAAAAGAATCACCAAGTTCAGAGCTAATAGATTCATGGGTAGAAAAGTCAGATTTAAATTTACTATTTAATTCAAGAGGAACTAAATATAGAACCTTAAAATTAAAAGAGTTAAATTTAGATGATAATGGAAAAATACAGTGGTTAAAAAAAGAACCTATGCTTTTTAAAAGACCTGTAATTGAATATAATGGAAAAGTTTTAATAGCATTTAATGAAGATATTTATAAAGAAACTTTTTTATAAATGATTTAAATAAGTACTAAAGATAAAAAAGGGAGATAGTTTTAACTATCTCCCTTTTTTTGTACTAAATATTTCACTTATATAGAAGTTATACAATTAAATCTTTTCTAGCTTCTTTAAGTGTATCTGCAATCATAAATGATAATTCTAAAGCTTGATCTGCATTTAATCTTGGATCACATTGAGTATGATATCTTGAAGCTAATCCTTCAGTTGTAATTCCTGAACTTGCACTTCCTGTACACTCAGTTACATCTTGACCTGTCATTTCTAAATGTATACCACCTGCATATGTACCTTCAGATTTATGGATTTGAAAAAATTGCTTAACTTCACTTAATATTGCTTCAAAATCTCTTGTTTTATAACCATTATCAGCTTTAATAGTATTTCCATGCATTGGGTCACATGACCATAATACATTTTTACCTTCTCTTTTTACTCTTTCAAGAAGCTTTGGATAAAAATCTCCTACTTTATTTGCACCCATTCGTACAATTAGATTAAGTCTACCTGCTTCATTTTCTGGATTTAAAGTATCGATTAATTGAATTAATTCATCTTCTTTCATAGATGGACCTACTTTACATCCTATTGGATTTTTAATTCCTCTAAAGTATTCAATATGTGCATCTTTTAAATCTCTAGTTCTATCACCTATCCATAACATATGTGCAGCACAATTGTACCAATCCCCTGTTATTGAATCTTTTCTAGTTAATGCCTGTTCATAATTTAATAATAAGGCTTCATGAGAAGTAAATAAATTTGTTTGTGCTAAGTTAGGTGTAGTTTCACTTGTAATTCCACACGCTTTCATAAAATTAAGTGCTTCTGTAATTTTTGAAGATACCTCATCATATTTTTCACCTAAAGTATTATCATTTACAAAGTCAGTATTCCATAAGTGTACTTGATTTAAATCAGCCATTCCACCACGAGAAAATGCACGAAGCAAGTTCATTGTTGCAGCACTTTGATTATATGCTTTTAACAATTTCTTTGGTTTAGCAGCTCTTGATTTTTCATTAAAATCAATATCATTAATAATATCACCTCTATATGATGGTAGTGATATTCCATTAACTTCTTCAAAATCAGAAGATCTAGGTTTTGCAAATTGTCCAGCAACTCGTCCAACTTTTACAACAGGACATCCACCTGAAAAAGTCAAAACAACTGACATTTGCATCATAACTTTAAATAAATTTTTTATGTTGTTAGCATCAAAAGAAGCAAATGATTCAGCACAATCTCCACCTTGAAGTAAAAAAGCTTTACCATTTACAACATCAGCTAATTGATTTTTTAAATTTAAAGCTTCACCTGCAAATATAAGTGGAGGATAAGATCCCAATTCTTTTTCAACTTTTTTTAACTTTTCTTGATCTGCATAAGTTGGTTGTTGTTTTATTGGAAAATCTCTCCAGCTATTTGCTTGCCACTTCTTCATTTCTTGCCTTTTTCTTGTATTTTTAAAATATTATCTTATTTTTACTTAGTTAATTAACTTTGCTAATAAATCTTTAAATGAAACTTTAAATGAATCCAAACCTTGTGTTAACAAATCATTGTATATTTTTTCAATGTTAATATTCTTTTTTTCTAAATTTTGAAAATACTCATTACACTCATCTTCACTTATTATTTCTGTTTCTTCTTTAATTCCATCTTTTACCCAATCATCAATAGTTGATAAAGGAGCTGTATTTACCGAATTTGGAAAAATTAAATTATCAATATAATAACTTGGAGATAATTCGTTTCCTTTTACACCTGTACTTGCAAACAATGTTCTAATATTTGTATTATTAAACTTATTAATTTCATAATAACACTTAATTGCGTTTATAATTCCTAATTTAGAAGTTTCTAAACCTTTACTTATAAATTCACCATCACACATTCTATCAAATCTAGAAACAAAAACTGATATTACTGCTTTAATATCTTTATTTGAATCTTTTATTCCTTCGTTTAAGGCTTCTGCACATTTAATAGCTTGAGCAGGTGAAAAGATTAATGTCGCATTTACATGAATACCTTTAGAAGTTAATTCTTTCATTGCAATATAACCAGCTTCTGTAGCAGGAACTTTAATCATAACATTTTCAGCACTAATTGAAGAGTGTAGTCTTAATCCTTCCTCAATTGTACCTTTTGCATCATCACATAATAAAGGATCCACTTCAATAGAAATAAATCCATCGTCTGTATTTTCTTTATGTAAAGGATAAAGTATTTCAGCAGCCCTTTTAATATCTGTAAGGGCTAATTCTTCATATATAGTCTTTGCATTATTTGCTTGTAACATATCAAGTTGTTGTTTGTATGCAACGGAGTTAGAAATTGATGATTCAAAAATTGCTGGGTTTGATGTAGCACCTTGAATTGTTTTATCTTCTAATATCTCTTGGAATCTGTTTTCTAAAAAATCTCTTTCTATAAAATCACACCATAAAGAGTAATTAATATCTTCTTTTAAACTCATCTATTTTCCTTATATCTTTTCTAATATTTTTGTTAAGTCTTTTTCATCTATAATAATATTTGCTTCTTTTTTTAATACAGCTCTTGCACAAAATGCAATTCTTGTATCAGCGTGAGCAAACATAGATAAATCATTAGCTCCATCACCACATACTAAAGTATCTGCACGTGTTACTCCTAATAATGATTGAAGTCTTTGAATCATATCGCCTTTTGAGTGAGAGAACATCATGTCTCCACCAACAAGACCTGTTAAAACTCCATTTTTTTCATGTAGTATATTTGAAAAGTCTGCATCAAGACCTAATATATCTTTAGCAGGACTAGTACCTATTCTAAAACCACCTGAAAAACATACAACTTTATAACCTTTTGCTTTTAAAGCTGGAATCAATTCTTTTGCTCCTGGCATCAAAGGTAAGTTTTTACAAATATCAACAGCTTTTTGATATTCTAAACCCTTTAATAGGCCTACTCTTGTAGTTAAAGATTCAAAAAAATCAAGTCGTCCTGACATAGCTTCTTCTGTTATATGTGCAACTTCTTGTCCTATTCCTAACTCATCTGCTAGAAAGTCAATTGTCTCTCCATCCATAAGTGTTGAATCAAAATCAAAAACAGCTAATTTCATTAATTTTCCCTAATTTTAGTCTTTTAAGGATATAATATTATCTAAATTAAACTAAATATACGAAAAGGATTGTTTTTCACTATGTTTGAAACACTATTACAAAAACTTCAAGAAGATTATTACTTAACATTAGAAACAACACCACAACATGAACCTTCTATGCATAATATAATTGAAAGAATTAAAAAATTTAAATTACAGAATAAAGTAGATGGTTTTTCTTGTACAGATAATCCACTTGCGAAATTAAAATATAATGCATTATTTGCATCTTTAAAATTACAAATGGAATTTGAGAAACCAGTAATAGCAACTATGAGTATGAGAGATAGAAATAAAATTGCTCTACAATCTGATTTGATGGGAGCTAGTGATTTTGATGTACGTGCTATATTAGCACTGACTGGAGATCCAGCTAAAATGAGCGATCAACCTCATGCAAAAGGTGTATTTGAAGCAAATTCTTTAATGCTTTTAAAAATAATAAAATCGTTTAATTATGGAATGGATTTTGCAGGGCATCCTTTTAAAATCGAACCAAAGCAAATATTTCCATTTTCAGTTGTAAATTCTTATGCAAAAAATTTCTCAACACTTGAAAAAAAAATGCATAATAAAATACAAAATGGTTCTTTAGGAATTATCTCTCAACCTCTATTTGACATAGAAAATGCAAAAAAACTATTAGAATCTTTTAATAAAGCAAAAGCTGATGTTGATGGAGATAAAAAGAAATCTCAATTAATTTTCGGATTATTCCCTATTACTAAACTTCGAACTGCGCTATTTTTAGAAGCTCAAGTTCCAGGTATTCATGTACCTCAATATTGGATTAACCAATTAGAAAATGCTCACAAAATATCGCCAGAGGAAGAGTATAAAGTAGGAATGCAATTAAGTCAAGATATTTATAAAGAAATCAATAAACTACATCCAAAAATTCATTTAATGACAGCAAATAGATTTGATGTAGCTAATGAGGTAATTTCTTGAGCATAGCTTCTATTGATGTGGGTCTAAAAAGAATTGGAGTTGCTATTTGCGTTGGTTCAAATATTGTAACTCCTAAAGATCCGATTTTAAGAAAAAATAGGAATCAAGCTGCGAGGGATGTAAATATTTTTTTAAAAGAATGGGATATCAAAAAACTAATTGTTGGATTTCCTAGCTCAAGTCTTGATATGCAAAAAAGAATAAAACACTTTGTATCACTTTTGGAACTTACGATTCCGTATGAGTTTCAAGAAGAAAATATGAGTTCTATTGAGGCCGAAGATTTAATTAAAGGGGAAATTAAATATAAAAGAGACGGTAGAATTGATTCTATTGCTGCTAAGATTATATTAGAAAGATATTTAAGTCGTTAATAATTACTTTTTTAGAATGTTCTTTACAACTGCAATTGCAAAACCTTCATCATGAGTTATTGAAACATAAGATTCTTTAATATTAAATTTTTTGCGTACTTTCTTTTTATATTTTAATTTCGGAGCACCTTCTTTAGTTTTTGATATCTTTATATCATGAAAAGAGCAATTAGCTCCAATACCTGTACCAATTGCTTTACTAGCAGCTTCTTTAGCAGCCCAAAACCCTGCTGCTGTTTCTGGTCTTTTTATTAATAAGATCTCTTCTTCACTTAAAAATTTTTCATACGCGCGTCTACCAAATTTTTCATACATTCTTTTTATTCTATTAATTGATGTTATATCTATACCTATCATATTAAGCCTCTAATTATTCAAAATATTTTATTTGTTAGTTAACATAAATCTTGACTTTTGGTGATTATAGCAAAGCACTTGTTAAAATTTATCCTCGTGATATTAAATTTATCATTAATTAAGTATACTATTTAAATTAAATAATTTAAAAAGGTTTTTTGTGAATTTAGAAAATATTATGATAGTTTCAATAGATGATAATGAGAATAATCTTTTTTCAATTGAAATGATATGTAAAAATATGGGTCTAAATATAAAAAGTTTTTTAGAGCCGCTTGAAGCTTTGATTTATTGTTTAAAAAATCATGTGGATATGATATTAATTGATTACATAATGCCAGATATTAATGGATTAGAATTTATAGAAGAATTTAGAAAAAATAAAAAGAATATACCAATCATCATGATAACCGCAGTAGGAGATGATGAAAATATACATAAATCAGCTTTTGATTTAGGCGTAAGTGATTTTTTAAGTAAACCAGTAAATGCGATTGTATTTAAAGCAAGAGTACTAAACTTACTTTCAAATTATAAAAATAAGATACTCCTTGAATCAAAAGCCAAACTTTTGCAAAATGAAGTTAAAAAAGCAACAAAAAATCTAATAAAAAGAGAACTTGAAACTTTAGAAATATTAGCAAAGACAGCTGAATTCAAAGATCCTGAAACAGCCTCTCATGTTGCAAGAGTTTCACATTATTCAAAACTTTTAGCTAAAGAGTATGGATTAAGTAAGGAAGAACAGAATTTAATATTTCATGCTGCCCCTTTTCATGATTTAGGGAAAGTTGGTATTGAAGATAAAATACTTTTGAAAGAAGGAAAATTAAATTCAGATGAATATCAAATAATGAAAAAACATCCAGTAATAGGATATGAAATTCTTAAAGATTCAAAAAGTGAATATCTAAAAGCTGGTGGAATAATCTCTTTAACTCATCACGAAAAATTTGATGGTTCAGGTTATCCTAAAGGCTTAAAGGCAGATAGTATTCATATTTTTGGAAGAATCGTAGCTATTGCTGATGTTTTTGATGCTCTTACTTCAACAAGACCGTATAAAAAAGCTTTACATTTTAATGATGCATTTAATTTTTTAATACAAGAAAGTTCAAAACATTTTGATCCCCATCTTGTAAATTTATTTATAAGGAATAAGGAAGAGGTTATAAAAATATATAACTCTTTTTCTGAAATCTAAACAAATTATTTAGGATAACATTTGAAAAACTTAAGTATAAAAGTTAAACTAATTTCACTCTTCGTTATTATTAAAATAATTCCTCTATTACTAATTGCTTATATAGCATATATAGGTGTTATTAACCTTGAAAAATATGTACAAAACAATACAAGACATCTTTTTTATAAAAATAAAGAAATTATTTTAAATACTGCAAATGCATCTATTGAAGATAGTATTAAAAATCTTGATAAAAAATCTCAATTTGCAATAGAAAGAATTTCATTTGAAATTGCAAATAAAGTTGCAGACTTTTTATATGAAAGAGATAAAGATATTTTGTTTTTATCAAAAATTCCTTTAAATAATGAGATATTAAAAAAATTTTATGAAACTAAAAAACGAAATATTATAATTCATGAAGATTATATTTATGATGAAAAAACTAACAAATGGATAAGCTCACAATTACCCAGTAAAATCAAAAGACTTAGTAATAAATCAGAATTAAAAGACAATGAAAAAGAATTTAATTTTACAGATCCTCTAATTTTACAGAAAAAATCAATACCGATTTATAAAGAAATTTCATATTTTGACTTAGATGGAAATGAGATTTATAAAGTCTCACAAATTAATAAAAAATTAAAGAATATTTCAAATAAAAAAAATACTTACATTAATTCTGAAACTTATTATAAAGAACTTGAAAAGTTAAAAAAAGATGAAATATATGTTTCCCAGGTAATTGGAGAATATGTAAAGTCTAATATAGTGGGACCATTTACTAAAACAAAAACAGATAAATTACAAATTGATTTTAAACCACAAGATCATGCCTACGCAGGAAAAGAAAATCCTTTAGGAAAAAAATTCAAAGGTATAATAAGATTTGTTACTCCTGTTTTTAAAGATAGAACTAAAGTAGGCTATATTTCATTAGCATTAGATCATGAACACCTTATGCAATTTACAGATACAACAGAACCTACAACTGCAGATGCTATACAAAATATTTCAGATGCAAGTAAAGGAAATTATGCTTTTATGTGGGATGATAAAGGAAGAAGTATTTCACATCCAAGAGATTACTTTATATCTGGTTTTAATAAAGAAACTGGGAAAAGAGAGATGCCATGGATAAGTAAAGATCTTGCTTTAAAATTCAAAGACTCTGGAAAAGAAATAAATGATTTCCTAAAAAATTATCCAGCATTTAAAGAACAAAGTTTAAAAAAGAAACCTAATATGGAACAATTATTAAAAGAAGGTAATGTTGGATTAGATTGTCGATACTTGAATTTTGCACCACAGTGTAAAGGCTGGATGGAAGTAACTCAACATGGAGGATATGGTTCTTTTATAATTTATTGGAGTAAGGTTTGGAAACTTTCAACCGCTGCTACTATTCCTTATTATACTGGTAATTATGGAAAGACTAAAAGAGGTTTTGGTTTTGTTACAATTGGAGCTAATGTTGATGAATTTCATTCAGCAGCCAATAAAACAAAAGATAATGTTTCAAAAATTCTAAAAATACAAACAGCACAAATGCAAGAAGTAGTAAATCAGAATAAAATTGAAATTGAAGAATTTATACATTCCTTAATAAATGAGTTATCTGTAGTAACATTTATAATGATAGTCTTAATAATCTCAATTGCTCTTTGGATTTCTAATTATATAACTTCAAAACTAGAAAATATTCTTCAAGGGACTAAAAAGTTTTCTGAAAAAGATTTTGAATATCGTATACCTATAACTTCAAATGATGAAATAGGAAAATTAGAGAACTCATTTAACACCATGGCAAGCAATATAAAATCATTACTCCAAACACAATTTCATTCACTAGAAAAAGCACAAAGGGCAGATGAAGCTAAATCAACTTTTTTAGCCAATATGTCTCATGAAATTAGAACACCTTTAAATGCAATAATTGGATTTTCAGATTTATTAAATAATTCTAAAGAACTCACAATAGAAAATAAAAAGCAGGCAAAAATAATAAATAGTAGTGCTAATTCTCTACTTTTTATTATAAATGATATATTAGACGTATCTAAAATCGAAAACGGTAATTTTGATATTACATATATTAAATCTAATATTTATTTAATTGGTGAAAGTGTGATAGAACTTTTCTCAAAAAGAGCAAATGACAAAAATATAAGATTTATTTTCAATATAGACAGTAAGATCCCTTTATCCGTAATGACCGATGAAGTAAGACTAAGACAAGTTTTATCAAATCTTATCAGTAATTCAATCAAATTCACAGCAGAAAATGGATTTGTTGAAATGAATATTTTACTAGAAAGAATAGAAAAAAACAAAGCTTATATAAAGTTCCAAGTTATTGATTCAGGAATTGGAATTGAAAAAGAAAAAATAGATTTCATTTTTAATCCTTTCACCCAAATTAATAATAACACAAATAAAGAGTTTGTAGGAACAGGTTTAGGTTTAAGTATTTCAAGTCATATTATAAACTCTTTAGGTTCAAAAATTGTGGTTGAAAGTGAAATAAACAAGGGCTCTACTTTTAGCTTTGATTTAGTGTTTGAAATAAATGAAGATATTCATTTTTACAAAAAAAATCATAACAATAACATAAACTTTAAAGTTGATAATAAAAATAATGAATTATATAATCACCTAAAAAAGTACTTAGAATCATTTATTTTAGTGAATAAAGAAGATAAAAATATTGATATTTTAGTTAATTGTTTTACTTCAACAAATAAACTAGAGGAAATAAGAAAAAAATACCCTTCTAGATCGTTGCTAATTTTAGTTGAAAAAGAAGCAGATATCCAAAAGATAGAAAAATATGAAAATGAAGAAATAATATCTTTGCCTTTTTATCCATCAAAAGTTAATGACATTTTGAATAATTTAACTAATAAAAAATCAAAAGAAGTTATTGAAAAAGTACCAAAAGAAAAGAAATTTTACAAAGGTAAAATCCTTGTAGTTGAAGATAATTTCTCAAGTCAAGAATTAATGAAATATATTTTAAAAGATTTTGGTTTAGATTACACAATAGAAGAAAATGGATTAAATGCATTAGAAGAGTATAAGAAAAATGATTATTCTGTTATATTAACAGATATAAATATGCCTGTAATGGATGGAATAGAGTTATATAAACAGCTTAGATTATATGAAAAAGAAAATGATATTAAAAAAATTCCAATTATTGCAATAACTGCAAATGCAATTAAAGGTGATAAAGAAAAACTACTTAATATTGGAATGAATGACTACTTAAGTAAACCAATAGATAAAAACTTATTAATAAATATATTTGAGAAGTACTTAGAAAAAAATGAGCAAGTTAAAAAATATTCTATAGACTTTGAGAAAATAGAGAATAGACTTGGAGTTAGCCAACATATCGTAGGACTAATAGTTGATAAATTTAAAGAGACTATAAAAAAAGACATAAAAGAATTAAAAGATTACATAAAAAAACGTGATAATCAAAATATAAGATTTAAAGCACATTATATTAAAAACTCTTGTCTTAATGTTTCTCTAGATGAAATTTGTGATTTATTGCAGAAGTTAGAAGATAAAGAATTAGATCAAAATAAAAAAGAGCTTTTATTTTCTGATATTGAAGTATCAATAAAAAGTGTATTAGATTAAAATAATATAACAAATGCTAGAATAATAACTATCACAAATGAATATTAAGGAGATTAAAGCACTTGAAATTATTTTTTAGAAAACTTTCATATTTAGTTATTATGCTTTTTATTATTAGTCTAATATCTTTTTTAGCAATTAATCTAGCACCCAATTCATTTTTTGCAAGTGGTTCTTTGAATCCAAATATTACAGAAGAATCAATAGCACAATTAAAAGCTGTATATGGTCTAGATAAACCTTTATATATTCAGTTTTATTCATGGATACTTGCTATTATCCAGTTAGATTTTGGGATATCATTTGCAAGTGGATCTATGGTTAAGGATGAAATATTAACAAGAATTCCGATTACATTAATTATTAATGTAATATCGATGCTTTTAATTTTCGTTTTATCATTATATTTAGGAATTAAAGCTGCTTTAAATAAAAATAGTATTTTTGATAAGTTTGCATCTCAGTTATCTCTACTATCATTCTCAATGCCCTCTTTTTACCTAGCACTATTAGGTGTACTAGTGTTTGCTATTACCTATGAAGTACTTCCTATTGCAGGATTACATTCTGTTCCTGATGATGGAAGTTTAAATTATTATTTAGACTACGCATGGCATTTGATTTTACCAATATTTATTATAGTATTTGGTGGAATTGGAAGTTTAACTTTATATATTAGATCTTTAACTATTGAAATTTTGAAATCAGATTATATATTTTTTGCAAAATCAAGAGGATTAAGCAATAAACAAATTTTAAGATATTATATTCTTCCGAATTTATATCCACCTGTTATTACACTTTTAGGACTCTCACTTCCTGGAATAATTGGAGGTTCTGTAATACTTGAAACAATTTTTTCAATAGATGGAATGGGTTTACTATTTTTTCAAAGTGCATTAAGTCATGATTATCCTGTTATTATGGGAATACTTATAATCGGAGCATTTTTAACATTAATAGGTAATATGATTGCCGATTTGATACTTCTTAAATTAAATCCAAATTATGATTGAAAGTAAAACTCAAAATTGATATAATTCTTGCTCTAAAAAAAGGATGATTTTTTGCAAATATTAAAAACTATTGAAGAATTACAAGATATAAGAAAAAACATAAATTCAAATGTTGGTTTCATTCCAACAATGGGTGCATTACATGATGGTCATATTTCACTTATAAAAAAAGCAAGACTAGAAAATGAAATAGTAGTTGTTTCAATTTTTGTAAATCCTACACAATTTCTTCTTGGTGAAGATTTAAATACTTATCCACGTAAAGATGAAGCTGACAAAAAAATATGTGAGCTTTGTAAAGTTGATTATTTATTTATGCCTGAAATTTCTACTATGTATTCAGAAGAAGAAATTTTAATTAAAGCACCAAATAAAAGTTATATACTTGAAGGATTAGCAAGACCAGGACATTTTGACGGAGTCCTACAAGTAGTACTTAAACTATTTGGGATTGTCCAACCTACAAATGCATATTTTGGTAAAAAAGATGCTCAACAACTTTCACTTATAACACAAATGGTTAAGAACTTATTTCTTCCAATTAATATAATACCTTGTGAAATAGTAAGAGAAAATGATGGATTAGCTATGAGTTCAAGAAATGTTTATTTAAATAATGAACAACGATCAGATGCACTTTTATTATCCAAGTCTTTATATTTAGCAGCTTCATTAGTTGCAAAGAATGAAAAAAATACAAGTATTTTAACAAATAAAATTTCTGAAATGATGAAAAATCTCAATGTTGAATATATAGCTATAGTAGATAGAGAATTTAATGAGATTGAAACAATTGAGTTAGACAATACAATTATACTAATCGTAGTAAGATTTGAACAAACTAGACTATTAGATAATATTTGGATTTAAAATTAAGTTTTATAATGCTATATTTATTAAATAATTAAAAAAAGGATTTATTATGAATATAAAAAGATTGATAAGTATAAGTGTGTTATCACTTACAACACTAATTGCTGGTAATTATAATGTAGACTTGAGTCATTCTAATGTTGAATTCAAGGTTAAACACTTAATGATTACTAATGTTAAAGGAAACTTTAACGATTTTACTGGTTCTTTTGAATATGATGAAAAAGCAAAAAAACTAATATCTCTAAATGGAGAAATTGAAGTAGATTCTATCAACACTGATAATGAAAAAAGAGATACTCATTTAATTGCTCCAGATATATTTGATGCAGACCAATTTCCATCAATTACATTTGACTTAACAAAAGTTGATGGTGATTATGTTTATGGAGATTTTACGATGAAAGGTGTAACTAAAAATATAAAGCTTAAATTTGAAAACGGTGGAACAATTAAAGACCCACGTGGAAATAATAGAGCAGGATTTGCATTAATTGGAGAAATAAATAGAACAGATTTTGGTATTACTTGGAATAGAATATTAGAAGCTGGTGGATTAACTGTTGGAAATGAAATCAAGCTTAATATTGAAATTCAAGGTATTGAAGCTAAATAATATCATCTAAATAAAGAATAGATTCATTCTATTCTTTATTTTATCTTATATTTTTAGTTTTATGTTAAAATTGCATAAAAACTAAGGTAAGAACTTTATATGAAATTCACTACACAAAATCCTGAAAAATCTTTACATTTAGTATCTCTTGGATGTACAAAGAATCTTGTTGATTCTGAAATTATGTTAGGGAAATTAAAAGAATATAAAATAAGTGATGATGCAACTACAGCAGATGTATTAATTGTTAACACTTGTGGTTTTATTGACTCAGCAAAAGAAGAGAGTATTAATACTATTTTAGACTTACATGATCAAAGAAAAGAAGAATCAGTTCTAGTAGTTGCAGGTTGTTTAACACAAAGATATCAAGAAGAATTACAAAAAGAAATACCAGAAGTTGATATCTTTACTGGTGTTGGAGATTATGACAAAATTGATGAATTAGTAAATGAAAAAAGAAGTGCCTTTACTAATCAAGTGTTTTTAGCATCTGATACAAATGAAAGAGTAATAACAGGTTCTTCATATCATGCCTATGTTAAATTAAGTGAAGGATGTAATCAAGCCTGTTCTTTTTGTGCCATTCCTAGTTTTAAAGGTAAACTTCATTCTAGAACACTTCAATCGCTTGTTAAAGAGGTAAGTTCCTTAGTATCAAAAGGATATACAGACTTTACTTTTATTTCTCAAGATTCTTCATCATTCTTAAGAGATCAAGGTCAAAAAGATGGCTTAGAACAACTAATCTTTGAAGTTGAAAAAGTTCATGGGATTAAAACAGCTAGAATTCTTTATCTTTATCCATCAACTACAACTTTAAACTTAATTGATAAAATTGCTGATTCTAAAATTTTTCAAAACTATTTTGATATGCCTTTACAACATATAACGCCTTCAATGCTAAAAATTATGAAAAGAGGAAAAGGTGTTGAAAAATTGATTGAATTGATGGATCATATGAAATCAAAACCAAATTCTTTTGTAAGAACAACATTTATAGCTGGACATCCTGGTGAAACAGTTGAAGACCACGAAGCTTTATGCAAATATATTTCTAACTATAAATTTGATAGAGCAAATGTATTTTCATATTCGACAGAAGAAGGAACACATGCAGCTAAATCTAATAATTTAATTGATCAAGAGATTATTGACAATAGAGCAGATGAAATTGGTGAAATTATTGCAAAAACAACTCAAGAATCACTCGAATCAGAAGTTGGAAAAACATTTGAAGTTTACATTGATGGAGAAAGTGATGAACATGAATTTTTACTAAGTGCTAGAAAAACAACTTGGGCTCCTGATATTGATGGAGAAATTTATATCAATGATAATGAATTATATGATGAAAACGATCCAAAACAACTTGAGTTTGGAAAAATTTATACAGTACGTGTTAGTGAATTATCAGGAGATAAATTACTTGCAACTGTAATTAAGTAGATTAGTGATTTATGAATATTGATTTTAGTGCAATAAAAGAATCAAAAAATTTACTAGCATTCTCTGCTGGTATTGATTCAACAGCACTATTTTTTTTGTTACTTGAACAAAATATTGATTTTGATATAACAATTGTAAATTATAATATAAGAGAAGAATCAAAAGAAGAACTTCAATATGCCAAAGATTTAGCTTTAAAATATAAGAAAAAAATATTTTACAAAGAGGTTCATTTAGAATCAAAATCCAATTTTGAAAAAATAGCAAGAGATATAAGATATGATTTTTTCAAACAAATTATAAAAGAAAACCTCTACAATACATTATTAACAGGACATCAACTAAATGATAAATTAGAATGGTTCTTGATGCAACTAACTAAAGGTGCTGGACTAGTTGAACTAATTGCTTTTAAAGACAAAGAGGAAAATGAATTTTATACATCATTTAAGCCTCTTCTTAATATATCAAAAAATGAATTAGAAAATTATCTTAAAGAAAATAATATAAAGTATTTTGTAGATAAAAGTAATTATGATGAAAGATATAGACGAAACTATTTTAGACATAATTTTTCAGATAGGCTTTTAAATGAATATCAAGAAGGTATTAAAAACTCCTTTGAGTACTTAGAAAAAGATATTGAATCTTTAAATATAACAAATAAACCTATTTATAAAATATCACAACTTGAAATATTTGATAACTTGAGTGATGAGAATTTAAATATTAGACTAATTGATTTATCATTAAAAAAAAGAGGACTTTTACTCTCACAAGCACAAAGGAAAGAAATTTTAAGACAAAAAGAGATTACAATATCGGACAAAGTTTGTATTAGTATAGAAAGTGAATTTATTTGGATATCTCCAAAATCAACTTTTGTTATGGATAAAAAGTTTAAAGAAAAATGTAGAGTTAAAAAAATACCTAAAAATATTAGAGCTTATATAAAAGAAGTAAATATTGATTTAAAAAATTTATTGTTCTAAGTTTAATTACTTCTAAATAGATCTTTTATATCTATCATAACAATTATTTCATCAATTGTGTTTTCTATTAAAACAGTAGAACCATATCTTACTTTTAAAGCATCTGTATTAGTTTCAAGTAAACAAAATACAACAATATTTTCTTCAATAATCTTGATATCATGCACATATTTTTGACCTATTAAATCAACTATTTTTTCAACTTCGTTTAATATATTTTTTTCTACAATTTTGTTGTATTTTTTCTTTTCTTGTGTCTGAATCTTTTTGTTTATATTTGTATTATTTTCTTGTACTGATTCTTTATTTATATAAAAATAGTATCCACTAAATATTCCAATTAAAATAACAAAAGAAAGAAATTTTATAACTTTTATTTTTTTATTTCTTCTTACTACAACAATCATACTATTTCTCTTTTATTTTTTTATTTTTATTGATATTTCTAAAGTTTTATTATTTAATAACTTTGATACAAGCTTTATAACATCATCAAGATTTGAATTTGAAGTATTTTTATTATCTAAAGCATTCAAAATATCATCTTCACTTAAAGAATCAAATTCTGAAAACTTATTTTTATTTTTGATCAGCTCATTAACTTCATTAGTATTAGTTTTTGTATTTTTTTGTTGTTCATATTTTTTCAAAATATACTTAGGTATTTCTTTTAATGAATCTACAGAAATATCTGCTATTCCATTATCTAATAAAAACTCTTCTTCAATATTATTTGGAGAACTAAAAAATTTTATTCTTTTAATTAGTGAATTTTTTTTAATGATTTTTTCATCATCAATTAAGTAAATATCATTGGGATGGGATTGAATTATAGTTTTAAAGACACGAAGACTTTTTATATTTTCAATTTTACTATTTTTAGGAAGCTTTGATTTTATATTTGCATTTTCTAATGTTTTATAAATTTCTTTTTCAAAACTATCATTACCATAAATATAAATATTCAAATCAATGCCCTGTAATAAATTTTATAATTAAATTATATCTTTTTTTGATAAATTTATGATTTTATAATTTATTACAAAGCTTGAAATTATCAAAAAGTATTAATTCTTCTTAATACTCCATGCTAAGGTTTCATCTGCATACATTGGTACTACATTTTCATTTTTATATGTATATGAAGAAGGAACTATAAAATCTTTCTTTTCAAGTAAAATTGTTTTCTTTTTTGGTCTTAATCCATAAACTCTTTGTGCTGTTAATGAAACAAAAGCATTTAGCTTATCAAGACACTCATGTTTCTCAAACAACTCAACTAATACTTGAAGAGCAATTGGAGATGTAAATACACCAGCAGCACAACCACAAGACTCTTTTTTGTGTTTTGGGTGAGGAGCTGAATCACTACCAAACATAAGTTTTGGATGTGCTTTAAGTGCTGCATTTAATAGTGCAGTTCTATCTTCAGGTCTTTTAGCAATTGGTTTACAAAATAAGTGAGGTTTTAACATTCCTCCTGCAACATCATCAAGAGTAATTAATAAATGTTGTAAAGTAACTGTCGCATGTAAGTTTTCATATTTTTCAAGTAATTCAACAGCATCTTTTGTTGTAATATGTTCCATAATAATTTTTAAATCAGGAAATGCTTGAGCAATTGATTCGTAAATTGGCATAAATTCTCTTTCTCTATCCATAACAAAACCATTAGTTTCACCATGAACACAAAGAGGAATCTGAAGTTTAGACATAGACTCTAAAGTTGGTCGTAAAACTTCTACATCCATTGAAGAAACTCCCGTTTCAGAATTTGTAGTAATTCCAGCAGGATAAAGTTTTATTCCAATAATCTCATCTTTAATATCTTCTAAAAATTCAAATGAATAATCTGCTTGAAAAAATAGTGTCACATGAGGATCGAAAATATCATCTTTACATGCTTCTTTAATTCTTTTCTTGTAAGAGAGTAATGCTTCTTTAGTTGTAATTGGAGGTACTAAATTAGGCATGATTAGAGCGCCTGTGAATGTATTTGAAGTTAAAGGTCCAACTAGCTTTAGCATATCATCATCCCTTAGATGGATATGCATATCTAAAGGTTCATTTATTTCAAAAGTAGTTACGCTACTCATTAAATAGCTTCCTCATCTTCTTCACCTGTTCTAATTCTAACAATTTTTTCAATATTAGATACGAAAATTTTTCCATCTCCAATTTTTCCAGTTTTTGCAGAATCAGTAATTAGTTGAATAGTATTATCTACATCATCTTCGGCTACAATTAATTCTAGTTTTATTTTAGGAAGAAAATCCACAACATATTCAGCCCCTCTGTATAATTCAGAGTGACCTTGTTGTCTTCCATAACCTTTAACATCAGATACAGTCATACCTGTAATCCCAGCTTCTGTTAATGCGTCTTTTACATCTTCTAATTTGAATGGTTTTATTATTGCTTCGATTTTTTTCAAAGTTAATCCTTTTTAATTATGTTATTCTATCAAATTTTGTATAAATTTATATCTAATTAGAAAGCTCTTTTAAATTCAGGGTAAGCTTCAATACCACATTCTTCAACATCTAAACCTTGCATCTCTTCATCATTATCCGCTCTAAGTGGCATGATTTTATTAATTATAAATAAAACAATATAAGATGACACAAAAGCAAATACACCTACAAGTAAAATACCTTTTAATTGTCCTAATAAAGTAATATCTGCTCCATTTGATGCAAATATACCAACAGCTAATGTTCCCCAAATACCATTTAATAAATGCACTGATAAAGCACCAACTGGATCATCTATTTTTATTTTATCAAAGAAAGTTACACCAAATATTACAATAATTCCACCTACAGCTCCTATTAAAATTGGAGTATAAATATTATATAAATCAGGTCCAGCAGTAACTGCAACTAATCCACCTAATGCACCATTTAAAATCATTGTTAAATCAAGTTTTTTATACCTAAAATGCATAAAGATAGCAACCATTAAAGCACCAGCTAAACCTGCTGTATTTGTATTCATAATAGTAAGAGCAACCGCATCCGCATTATCTTTTGAGGCAATTGAACCTACTGATCCACCATTAAATCCAAACCAACCAATCCATAAAAGAAAAGCTCCTAAAGTAACTAAAGGAATATTTGAAGCTGGAATAACTTTAATTCCACCTGTTTTTGTATATCTACCTTTTCTTGCACCAATTATAATAATAGCAGCAAGTAAAGCCCAACCACCAGTTGAGTGAATAACAGTTGAACCTGCTAAATCGTACATTGATAAAGAAAGAATAGTTCCATCTAAAAAGTTCATTCCCCATGTAACATTTACAATTAGAGGGTAAAGAACCGCAGCCATTATAACAGTAAATATAGCTAGAGGAACAACTTTAGCTCTTTCACTAACACCACCTGACATGATATTTACAACTTTACCAACAAATGCCATTTGAAACATAAATGCAGCCCATTTACTCATACTATCACTTCCAAAATCACCAAATGCAATTGAGTAACCAATAAGTAAAAATGCTAATGAGGCAATAGCATAAATTAATGTGTTAATTGTTAACACAGCAGTAACATTTTTAGTTCTAACAATACCAGCTTCTAACATAGCAAAGCCAGGAACCATAAAGATAATTAATGTCATTGCAAAAATTGCATATAACGTATCAATTATATAAGAGACAGATTCTATATTCATAAATAATCCTTGTAATCGTTTTATTTATATTATATAGGTATAAAAAGTATTTGTTTTAGATTAATTGTATAAAAAGTATACAATTCAAGAAAAAAGTATATTTTCTTGAATTATAAATAAAAATTATATAGCTTCAGGACCTTTTTCTTCAGTTCTAATTCTAACTACTTCATCTAATGATGATACAAAAATTTTACCATCACCAATTTTACCAGTCTTAGCAGCTTCTACTATTGCTGAAATTGCAGTTTCAACCATATCTTCAGCAACTACTAGATCAATTTTAATTTTTGGTAAAAAATCAACTACATATTCAGCCCCTCTGTATAATTCAGAGTGACCTTGTTGTCTACCGTAACCTTTTACGTCATAAACACTCATACCTGTAATTCCAGCTTCAACTAATGCGTCTTTTACATCTTCAAGTTTAAAAGGTTTAATTATTGCTTCAATTTTTTTCATATTCTACTTCCTACGCTCTTTTAAATTCTGGATAAGCTTCTAGTCCAGTTTCATGAATATCAAGACCTTCAATTTCTGTCTCTTCATCAACTCTTAATCCAACAACCATATCTAAAATTTTCCATACAATGAATGAAGAAATAAATACAAATGCTCCAATTACAACAATACCTTTAAGTTGTGCAATGATTGCAACTTCTGGATTAAAGATACCTACAGCTAATGTTCCCCAAATACCTGCTACTAAGTGAACAGATAAAGCACCTACTGGATCATCAATTCTTAACTTATCCCATAATGGAACAGCGATTACAACTAGTGCACCACCAACAATACCTACAACAAATGAAACAACCATACCTAAATCAGGACCTGCAGTTACAGATACTAAACCAGCTAACGCACCATTTAATACCATTGTTAAATCAACTTTTTTGTATAAAAGTTGTGTTAATAATGCAGCCATTAAAGCACCCGCACAAGCAGCCATATTAGTATCAGCGATTACCATAGCAATTCCATCAATATCAGCTTTAGAACCTAATGCTAATTGAGAACCACCATTAAATCCAAACCAACCCATCCATAAAATAAATGTACCTAAAGTTGCTAATGGAAGATTTGAACCTGGAATTGGTCTAACTTGTCCATTTTTACCGTATTTACCTTTTCTTGCTCCTAAAATAAGAACACCTGCTAAAGCAGCCCATCCACCAACAGAGTGAACAATAGTTGAACCAGCAAAATCAGAGAAACCAGCAAGTACTCCACCAAGTTCAGAACCACCCCATGTCCAGTGACCTTGAATTGGATAAATAACACCTGATAAAACAACAACAAAAATTAAGAATGGCCATAATTTCATTCTTTCAGCAATTGTTCCAGAAATAACTGAAGCAGCAGTTGCAACAAAAACTACTTGGAAGAAATAGTCAGCCATTACAGGATAACCCATAGCTTCATTAGTTTTTCCACTTAACATTGCACCAGAACCTATAAATGCACTACCATCACCATACATAAAGTTATATCCTACAAAGTAGAACATAATACAAGAAATTGCGAATAATCCAACATTCTTTGTTAATACTGTCGCATTATTTTTTGTTCTCGTTAAACCAGCTTCTAACATAGCAAACCCAGCTGCCATCCACATTACTAAAATTCCTGCAAATACAAACAGGAAACCATCTAAGATATATTTTACATCAGCAAAATTTTCCATAAGACCCCTTTTAAATTTTTTATACGTGTATTATAAAACATACCACTTGATAAGTAAACATACTAGCTGTATAATTAGTATACAATTTATATTAAAAATTTATATTCATGTTGATTTATTTACTTGATTATAATTATAGTTATAATATGACGTATGATTTTTCAGTTTTGATTTTATTTAAATAGAGGATTAAGAGAGAAACTTTAAAAAAGTTTGTTAAGAAGGTATTAATTACCTTCTTTAATGTTTTTTATTCATCATCTTTTGCAAATTTTTCGTAAAGGAAGCTTAAAATAGCTTCTCTACATCTAATATATTCAGGATCACTTTGTAATTCAACCCTATTTCTAGGTCTATCTAATTTTACTTCTAGAATTTCACCAATAGTAGCTTTGGGACCATTTGTCATCATAATAACTTTATCACTTAATAAAACAGCTTCATCAATATCATGAGTAATAATTATCACAGTATTTTCAACACTTTGTTGTATTCTCATTAAATGCTCTTGCAAATTTGCACGAGTAAGCGAATCAAGTGCACCAAAAGGTTCATCCATAAGTAATACATCTGGTTTAATTGATAGTGCTCTTGCAATTCCAACTCTCTGTTTCATACCACCTGAAATTTCACCAGGATATTTATCTCTTGCATGGTCTAAATTTACCATTGAAACAAATTTCTCTACTCTTTCTTTTAGTTCAGAAGATGATAATTCAGGCATAACTTTTTTAACTGCCATTTCAATATTTTCATATACGCTTAACCAAGGTAATAGTGAGTGATTTTGAAAAACAACAGCACGTTCAGGACCTGGACCTTTTATCTCTTTATTATTTAAAATTATATTACCCTTAGTTTGTGCATCAAGTCCAGCAATCATATTTAACAAAGTTGATTTACCACACCCACTATGTCCAATAATAGAAATAATTTCATTTTTTGCAATCTTTACATTTACATCAACAACAGCAACATACTCTTTCCCACCACCAAGAGGGAAGCTTTTATGTATATTCTCTAATTCTAAAAATTTTTTATTATTCATTTTTTATCCTACGCTTTTTTTCTATAATCAAAGTAATCTGCAATTTTTCCCATCATTACATCTAAAATAAATCCAATAAGACCAACAAGTATAATACCAATTATAATATTGTGATAAGCAAGGTTATTATACTCATCCCAAATCCAGAAACCAATACCAATACCACCTGTTAACATCTCAGCTGCAACAATAACAAGCCATGCAATACCAAGTGAAAGTCTCATACCAGTAAAAATATAAGGAACAGCAACTGGTAAAATAATCTTAGTTACTTTTTCAATTGAAGTAAACTGTAATACTTTTGCAACATTTAAATAATCTTCATTTACATTTTTAACACCTAATGCGGTATTTATAATAATAGGCCAAATTGATGTAATAAAAATTGTAGATATTGCAGTTGCATTAATATCTTGGAAAACGAAAAGTAATAACGGTAACCACGCTAATGGAGAAACTGGTTTAAATATCTGAATAAATGGCTCTAGTGCATATTGAAAGTTTTTACTCATTCCTACAAGTAAGCCAACAGGAACTCCTACAATAATTGCCAAGATAAAACCAGCAAATACTCTTTCTAAAGATGCTATTATTTGCCAAAATAAACCTTTATCATCTTGATTTTCTATATAAAAAGGATCTGATAATACACCCTCTATTTCATCACCATCAGCCGTAACTCCTCCAAATGCATACACATATGTATCACTAGGTGTAGGGAAATCTTCTACTATAGTTGCCAAACCAGACCAAACTTGAAGTAATACTAATAACACTATAAATGGTAGTAGTATCTTTTTATATGTTTCTTTATTCATCTTTTACCTTTTTTTGTTCTTTTAAATGCTTATAATCTAAGTGAAGTTAAATTAGAACTTGATAACTAAACATTTAAAAAGACAAAGTTTAAAACTTTATCTTTTTTTTTAATTAACTATTTATTATTTAGTTACATATTTTGGATCAGCACAACCAGCAGGTCCATAATGACATTCATATTTTGGTTGTTTTGTTTCAACTTTCCAATTGTTTGCTTTTATTAAATCTTCTTTTGAAACTAAAGAGTTTTGAACTTTTGCATCGAAAA
>CAJQLJ010000021.1 GCA_905479135.1 uncultured Campylobacterales bacterium
GTAAGATTCCTATTAGCTCTCCAGATGAATTTGCTGCTTTTTGCATTTTTACTTTTAACTTATCACTATGTCCCATTGTTCCAATAGTTTCATTTCCAAGTGCTACTATACAAGCACCTGTTAGTGTCGCATAATCAAAAATATAATCAATATCTTTAATCTCATCTTGTGCATAACATAAACAATCAGCTAAAACAAGTCTTCCTTCTGCATCAGTATTTCTTACTTCTATAGTCTTTCCATTTTTTGCAACTAATACATCATCGGGTTTATAAGCATCCCCACCTATCATATTTTCAACAGCACCTATAATTCCATGAACTTCATATTCACAAGAAAGTGCTTTTAATGTATTCATTATTCCTAAGACTGCACTTCCTCCACTTTTATCACACTTCATAGATACCATTCCAGCACCACTTTTTAAACTCAAACCACCACTATCATATGTCAAACCCTTACCAACTAATACAATCTTTCCTTTTGATTCATTTTCAGTATTTGGCTTATATGTTAAATGTATAAGTTTTGATTCATGTCTTGAAGCACGGCCTACATTAAACATTGCGTTCATTCCATTTTCTATTAAATAATCTTCTCCATGAATAATACATTGTAAGTTATTTTCACTTGCGATATTTTTAGCATCATTTGCCATAGTAGCTGGAAAGTAGTCTTCAGGAGGAGTGTTTATAATACTTCTTACCATATTTACACTTGATGTTATTGCTAAGGCATTTGCTAAAGCTTTTTCTAGAACCTTCGCATCATTTTTTGAGTTTAGAGTAGAAATTGTAATTAGGATTTTTCTTAATTTCTTTTTTTCAGATTTGTATTTTGTAAATTCATATGAACCTAAAACTAAACCTTCAACTATTTCATTTATATTTAATTCTTTATCATTTTGAATTAAATCTAACTTTACACTTTTGATATTTAATTTTTTGATATTTCTAATTGCACTAGAGAAACAAAGCTTTAAATCTTCTTTTTTTAGTTTTTGACATGAAACATAAAACTTATTAGTATTTACATCAAAATACGTATCAAATGAATTTAAATCAAATGATATTTTTTTTAATATCTTTTGTTCTTCTTTTGATAGATTTTTCAACTCTTTTACTATTATTAATTCTATATCTGATTCTATTTTGTTTATTTGTTCTTTTGATAGTATTATATTCATTTATATTCCTTTTTCAAGGGTATATTATAGGGAGTTTCATATAAAAAGTTAAGAAAAGTTTCTTAACTTTTTAAGTTTTGAGTCTTCTTTTTAGTTTTTATTAATAGCACATAAATCAGAAAAAGCAATTTCAAGTCTTGCAATCATTGATTCTTGTGAAGCTCTTAACCATTTTCTAGGATCGTAGTATGATTTATTTGGTTTATCTGGACATTCTGGATTTCCAATTTGACCTTGTAAATATGCATGATTTTTTTCAACATAAGATCGAACACCATCCCATGTTGCCCATTGAGTATCTGTATCAATATTCATTTTAATAACACCATAATCAATAGCTTCTCTAATCTCTGAAAGTTCTGAACCTGAACCACCATGGAATACAAAATCAACAGGTTCTATCTCAGTATTATGTTTATCTTGAATGAATTTTTGAGAGTTATCTAAAATTTTAGGACTTAGTTGAACATTTCCTGGTTTGTAAACACCATGAACATTTCCAAAAGATGCTGCTATTGTAAAGTTAGGGCTAACTTTACTTAACTCTTCATAAGCATATGAAACTTCTTCTGGTTGAGTATATAATAATGCGTTATCAACATCAGAGTTATCAACACCATCTTCTTCTCCACCTGTAATTCCAAGCTCGATTTCAATCATCATATCTAGTTCATTCATAGTTTTAAAATAATCTACACAAGTAGCAATATTTTCTTCCAATGGCTCTTCACTTAAATCTAACATATGAGAAGTGTATAAAGGACGGCCAGTTTTTGCAAAGTGATCTTTTCCAGCTTCTAATAAACCATCAATCCATGGTAAAAGTTTTCTAGCTGCGTGATCTGTATGTAAAATAACAGGAATACCATAAGCTTTAGCCATAGTATGAACATGGTTAGCACCAGAAATTCCACCTAATATTGCTGCATCTTTAGTTTTTAAACCTTTTCCTGCATAGTATCCTGCTCCTCCATTTGAGAACTGAATAATAATTGGAGAATTAACTTTTGCTGCTGCTTCTAAAACTGCATTAACAGAATCTGTTCCAACAACATTTACTGCTGGAATTGCAAACTTGTTCTTTTTTGCAAAGCTAAATAACTTTTTTGCTTCACTTCCTGTTAAAACTCCTGCTTCTACTACATCTAATACACCCAAACTAGTCTCCTTGAAATCAATTTTTATTATTTAATTACGATTGTTGCTGTTTTTCTTAATTCGTCAGAAATTTCTTTTACACTTTTATTGTAAGCATTTCCTATTAACATTTGTGAAATATTACCTTTTACTTCATTAAAAGATAATGATTTACCTTTCTTCTTAGACTCTAAATATATTACGTGATATCCAAATTGTGTCTTTACAGGAGTTTGTGAATAAGAATCCACTTTCATATCTTGTGCTGCTTTTGAAAACTCAGGAACCATTTGAGTTGCTTCAAACTCTCCTAATTTTCCACCATTTTTTCCTGTAGGTCCAATTGATTTTGTTTTTGCTAGTTCTGTAAATGTTGATTGTTTATTTGAAGCTTTATTGATTTGATTTATAATATCTTTTGCTTCAGATTCTTCTTTTAATAAAATATGACTTGCTTTTAAAGTTGTAGGAACTAAAAACTTTTCTTTATTTTCATCATAAAACTTTTTAATTTCTGCTTCAGATGGCTTGTGTTTTGCTATTTCATTTTTTTGCCACACTTGAAATGCTAAATCTTGTTTCATTTTATTTAAAGCATCTTTATATGATGCATCATTTTCAATTCCATCTTTTATAGCTTGTTTTGCTAAAAGTTTTTTATTTATTATTTGTTCTAATACTTGTGTTTGAGCACTTTTTGGTAATTTTGAAAAATCTATTCTTGGATCTTGTAAGACTAAAGCAACATCTGCTTTTGTTATTTGCTCTCCATCAACAGAAGCATAATAGTCAGCTGCATTTAATGATGCAGTAGTAATTGCTAGTGTTGCTACTAAACTTAAAATTATTTTTTTCATTTTTTTCCTTGTAAATTTTATTTTTTATTATTTTATCCTTTCTTGATTAATAGAAAGTTAATTCTATGTTCTAATAAGAGTGAAATATCCTTAACTTAAAGAAATTTTAAAATTTTCTTTAAAATAGCTTTAATTATCTGAAAAATTATGCTATCATTCCATCAAAATTTAAACTTAACTTAAATTTAAAGGACAAAACTTATGAGAATATTAATTATAGAAGATGAAATAACTTTAAATAGAACACTTCAAGAAGGCTTAGCTGATTTTGGTTACCAAGTTGATGCTGCTGAAAATTATAAAGATGCTGAATACTTTATAGATATTAGAAACTATGACTTAGTTTTAACAGACTGGATGTTACCAGATGGTGATGGAATCGAGTTATGTAAACTAGTTAAAAATAGAAGTTCAAGAACTGCTGTTGTTATTATTTCAGCAAGAGATGATAAAGAATCAGAAATTGAAGCATTAAAATCTGGTGCAGATGATTATATTAAAAAACCATTTGACTTTGATATTTTACTTGCAAGAATTGAAGCTAGATTAAGATTTGGTGGAACTAATGTAATTGAGATTGATGATTTGATTATTAATCCTGATGAAGAAAAAATCGAATATGCTGGAAATGAGATCGAATTAAAAGGTAAACCTTTTGAAGTATTAACTCACCTTGCAAGACATAGAGATCAAATTGTTTCAAAAGAGCAATTATTAGATGCTATTTGGGAAGAACCTGAATTAGTTACTCCAAATGTTATTGAAGTTGCTATTAACCAAATTAGACAAAAAATGGATAAGCCATTAAATATTTCAACTATTGAAACAATTAGAAGAAGAGGTTACAGATTTTGTTACCCTAACTTAACAGAAGAAGAAAAATCTGCAAAAGCTAAAGCTTAATATTTAAAGTCTTATTTAATGAAAGCGAAGAGTATATATAAACAGTTTTATACTAAACTAATTATTGCTACTTCGCTTTTTATTATTGCTCTATCATTTATTTTTTACGAATATACAAGAAGTACTGTTTATGCAAATATGCAAAAAGTTATGCTTCAAGATGCAAGAAAAATATCTTTTTCTTTACTAAATAAAAAGCTTACGAAAAATAATTTTAAAACTATTCAAAATGATAATGTAGCTATTGATATAATAAATGATGTAAAACTTCCTGATTATAAATTTTACAGATATGAAAAAGAAGACAATTTTTATATAAAACTTATCTATCCAATTGATATAAAAAACAATCAATATATACGTATAATTAGAAATATAAACTTTGAAAGAGAATTGGTATATTCAATCATTTTTAAAAACTTGTTTATCCTAGCAATTCCTGGATTTATCTTAATGCTTTTATATTCACTTATAGTATCAAGGTCTTTACTTAAACCAATTATTCAGATCAATAAAAAACTTTCAAACATGGATGAAAACTCTTTAACACAAATAGAAAAAAAAGACTTACCTGTTGAATTTCATTCATTATCTGATTCTATTAACTTTTTAACAAATAGAATAGAAACATATGTAAAGTTTAAAAAAGAGTTGTTCATAGGAGCTGCACATGAACTAAAAACTCCACTTGCAGTTATGAAACTAAAAAATGAAGTTACCTTACGTAAAAAAAGAGAAATTGAATCATATGAAGAAACTCTAAAGCTTACTGTAAAACAAATCGATGATATGAATATTATGATTTCTTCAATCTTAGATATTGGACGTGCTGAGGGCGCACAGTTTGAACAGACAATTGATTTAGACTTAGTTGAGTATATGAAGAAAAAATCAAATGACTATAGGATGCTTAGTGCTCAAAAAAATATAATCATTACATTTTTCTCAAATGTAAACTTTCTACAAACATCTATTCAAATAACACTATTTAATCAAATAATTCAAAACTTTGTACAAAATGCAATAAAATTTACACCAAATGAAAAATCTATTGCCATTAGATTAAAAAAGACCAAAGCAAAAATTGTTATTACAGTTACTGATGAAGGTCTAGGAATTGATGAGAAGATAAATCTATTTGCACCTTTTAAAAGATTTGGAAATCAAAGTGGTGTTGGATTAGGTTTATTTTTAGCAAAAAATGCAGCTGATTCTTTAAGAGCTAGAATATCTTTGAAAAATAGAAAAGATGGTAAAAAAGGATGTGTTGCTAAGCTAGTTATTAACAACACATCTGAGTTAGTTAAAATTTAAA
>CAJQLJ010000022.1 GCA_905479135.1 uncultured Campylobacterales bacterium
CTTCTACCTTCTTTTACCCATGAACTTAATAACTCACCTGTAAAATATAGTTTTAAATCGCATGATTCCATAGCATCAACTACATCTAAGTTTTGTGCACATTTTTTGCATGCTATTACTTCAACACCGTCTTTTACCATTTGTCTTATTTTCTCTTGTACTTCTTCATCTTCACTTATTAGTTTTTGAGAAGCTCCCCATATAAGAATAGTTACATTTTCTATCCATCCTAATAATTTTGCATTATGTGCGTATAAACATATCATATTCAGTGATGTTTCTTTATTATCACTTGTCCATAAAATTCTTGCTGTATTATTTTCCATAATAATCCTTTTTAAAATTATAGTATTTTGTAAGTTATATTTTATCCTCTTTTTCTTTTAATAAAATATTTATTGTTTAAAATGAGTATAAGTTTTATAAGGTATAATTATAAAAAATTAAATTTTATAATAAGGAAAACTTATGAACTTTTTCGAAAAAATGAGAAAAGTATGTAGACCATTTAGAATTATAATTGGTCTTATTTTAATTGGTGTTGGATTCTTTACAGGAAATGCATGGTTCTATTTAGGTGTTATTCCTTTGCTTGCTGGACTAACTAACTTCTGTCCTGCTTGTATTCTTTCAAAGAAATGTGATTTAAAATAAAAAAGAAGACTAGTTTCTTCTTTTTTAGAAAAAATAAGTTTTTGTAATATCAGCTAGTATATACAATACTAATAGTCCCAAAACAATTTTACTTGTATCCATATTCAACTCTTTTTTAATATTATACCATTTATCAATAAATATTCATTCAATCATTAAGTATATTTTTATATAATCAAACCTTAATTAAAAAGGAATGAAATGTTAAAGTCAGCATTTGGAAGATTTAGAATAATTTCTATTATAGAAGGTCTTTCATATTTATTATTAGTATTTGTAGCAATGCCTATCAAGTATTTAGGAGATAATCCATATCCTGTTAAAGTTGTAGGAATGGGTCATGGCGTATTATTTATATTATTTTGTTTTGCTTTACTTCACGTAATGGTAAAATGTAAGTGGAATTTAGGTCTTAGTTTTAAACTATTTGTTTACTCGCTAATACCTTTTGGTTTCATAATTATTGAAAAAGAGATAAAAAAACAAGCTAAAGACTAAAAATATAGTCTACAAGATATAAGAGTTTATGGTCTGTAAACTCTTATATTTGTAAAGTTCTCTGCATCAATTAAATACTGTGCATGTAATTGACTTAAAATACCTTTATCACAATAAAGCAAGTATTCTTTTTCTTGAGGCAAATTTTTAAATTCACTTTTTAATTTATGAAATGGTATTTTTAAAGTTTCACAAGAAGTTTTAATACAATCATCACCTTGTCTTATATCTATAATTGTATATTTACCACTTGAAATATCACTAACGCTTTCTATTTGACTAATATCAGAGATATCTTCTACTAATTCATAAGCTTTTACTCTAACAGCTTTAGCTACTGCTGCGTCTAAAACTGAATAATCAAATTTTCTAGATTCAACATCCATTCTTTTAAATGAACCATGAATAACTGGGTTTTTTGAAATAACTCCACAATATTCAGGCATAGTTTCTGCAAATCTTCTTGTTCCTATATCATTAGCAATTTTCATAATATCTTGCTTATGCATTGTTGAAAGTGGTCTTAATATTAGTTTATTTGTAGCTTGATCTATTAAAGAAAGATTTCTTAATGTTTGACTAGATACTTGAGCAACACTTTCTCCTGTTACTAATGCATCTATTTCCATATCATTTGCAATTTTCTCAGAAGCTTTTAACATTAGTCTTTTAAGTGTAACTCCCATATAAGTTTCAGCTGTTGATCTAAATATTTCACTAACTACATCTTCAAACGGTACTGTAATAAACGAAACATTATGTGAAGAACCAAATTTATTCCAAAGAAATGATGCAACCTGCTTTACACCAATTTCATGTGCAACCCCACCTAAATTAAAGAAAATAAAGTGTGTTTTAATTCCTCTTCTCATAGTAAGATATGAAGCAACCGTAGAATCAAAACCACCTGACATTAAAGATAGGATTTGCCCTTGACTTCCAATTGGAAAACCTCCTAGTCCATTATGTTTTAGTGTTACAACATTTAATTGATTATGTACTAATTCAATATTGATTTTAATATCAGGATTTTTTAAATTAATACCCTTTGCATCATTATGTGCAAGCATGTATCCACCAACAGTTTTTTCTATTTCAATGGATTTAAAATCATGAGTTCCAGTACGTTTAGCTCGAACAACAAATGTTTTATTTTTTACAGTATGACCTAAAATATCATTTACTAAAACTTTAATTTCATCTAAGGTATTGATTTTATTATATTGTACAGCTTCAAGAATAACACCAACACCTGGTGTCTGCAGAAGTATTTGTCTTGTTTCTACTGAATATTCTATGGGACATACTATCTCAATTTTATCTGAGAATTTTTTTGATTCTATATTTTCATTAACTCTTTTTAAAAGTTTTATAAGATTGTTTGAAAGTTGATTTATTTGCTGCCTTCTAGCTGCAGTACCTTTTATCATAATTTCTGGGAAAAATTTTATTATAAATTTTTGTGTTTTTACTTCTTCTATTTCCATGATACAAGTGCCTTAATATTTTGTAAGCGAAATTATATCATAACAGATGTAAAGGATAGAATAGAAGAATAAGGTTTTTTAAAAAACAAAAGAAATATCTACTATACTTAAATTATAAATATCTATCTTAACACCTGTACTATCTAAAACACTATAATTTAATGTAAGTTCATTTGGGTTTTTAATCTCTTTATTTAATTCTACAAACTTTCTATATTTATCAAAATCTATTACAGAATAAATAAACATTGCTTTAGCTTTGAAATTTTCATTATTAATATATTTTTCATAAACCTCTTTATAATTTAATTCATCATATTTATCATAGAAATTCTTTTTATACAAATCTTCACAAAAATTTTGTTTTTTAAACTCTTTTGTTCCATAAGTAAAATAATCATCACTAATTATTTCTTCTAAAATAGGATGTATTTCAAAAAAATTATACTTTATATATCCATCTTCATTTGATATTTCATGAGTTGTTTTAATCATATTTTTATAGCCTTGATTTTTTACAATTCTACCATATAGAAATTTTATTTGTCTTAATTAGGTATAAATACCATTTCTTAAATATCAAATTTGTATATCTTTATAAGTATATATAATATATACATTATGTTAAATTATTTAGATTTTTAATTTATTTAAATATAAGATTTTTATTAATATTAATTTCAAAAAATTATTAATTCTATAGAGTCTACTATATAATTCATGTAGAGTATAAATGTACGGTTTATTAATATCTTAAAGATAATTAAATATACCTATTTTGTATAACTTAAATGAGTGTAAAATATTGATATAAATACTCCTTTAATCAAAAATTAACTTTATAGAAAATATTTTCTTATACTATTTTATTTATTATTACTTATTCAATTAATCTAAAATACGTTTTTATACAATCCCCTATTTATAAGAATAAAATACAATTTTTTGTTGAAGTTTAATAAACTTCTGTATATAATATACAACTGTATAAAAAAGAGGAAAAATGCCTAGAGCAAAATTAAGAAAACTTTTACCAACTCATGACAAAATTAAAAGTCAAAAGATTTTAAAAATCTTTGGTAATTTACTTTACAAAAGAGAAATATGGAGTTTATCAAGAAGAAAAATTCTTGGTGGTGTTTTTATTGGAGTTTTTGTAGCATTTATACCAATGCCATTTCAAATGCTTTTAGTAGCTTTTTTAGCTATTATATTTAATGTTAACTTACCAATATCCTTTTTACTTGTATGGATAACTAATCCATTTACAATGCCTTTTATATACTATTTTGAATATGAATTAGGTAACTTAGTTTTAAATATAAAAGATCCAATTAAATTTAGTTTTGAAACTATGAATGAGAA
>CAJQLJ010000023.1 GCA_905479135.1 uncultured Campylobacterales bacterium
TAAATGCATAATTGATATAAAAAATGTAACCATTGCAGGCCCAATAATCATTCCCCAAAAACCAAATGTTGAAAGTCCAGCTACTATTGAAAAGAATATTAAAATTTCATTGACTTTAGTAGGAGTTTTTACTACTTTTTGATTTATATATTTTATAATAATTGGTTTAGCAAAAGTATCAGCAAATACAGAAATCATTAGTATTGAGTATACAGCAATAACAATTGCATTTGTAATTGAACCGGTGATTGCTTCATAAATTGCTACAGGTAACCACATAATAATTCCACCAATTACAGGAATTAATGATGCAAATCCATATAAAACACCAAGTAATAATCCATCATATCTGTAAAAAGTTAAAAAATATCCAAATAAGAAACCTTGGAATATTGCAGTTATTAAAATAGAATATAAAACTACTGTCATTACATTTGATGATTCATAAAAAAGTGTAATTGAATCATCTTTTTTAATTGGTAATAATCCTTTTATAAAAGTTGATAAACCTGTTGCATATAAAGTGAAGAAAAAGAAAAATATTAAAATCATAAGCATATCAATCATAAAACCTGCAGAGTTTTTACCAAGAAATGCACTAGTTGATAGTATCTTTTGTACAATTTCTCTTACATCAATTTTTGCTAAGATTTGACTAAGTTGTTCTTTTAAAAATAAAAAATCATTGGGAATATTTTCAACCCAAAATTTTATGTTATCAAAAAAGTTAAATAATGCTTGTTTGTCTACATGATTAAAAAAGTTGATAAATGCAAAGATACAATACATTACAGGAATAAAAAATATTGATGCAAGTGTAATAGTCATAACAACTGAAGATATAGCTCTACTTTTTAATCTATTTTCTAAATATGAAGTTAGAGAACTTGTGGCAACAGTTAAAAGTAGTGCGACAAACATTGGTTTTAAAAATGGATTAAAAAGTTCTACCATAAAAAATATAGTAATAGCTGCAATAAATATTAAAAAGTAAACTGGTTTCAAAATAAAGTACCTACCTCATCTAGTTTTTGACTTTCAGGATGTGAAAGTCTAAACATTTCGTATGTTTTAATAGAAGCTACTCTTCCTCTAGCTGTTCTTTCAATAAATCCATTAGCAAGTAAATATGGTTCAATTGCATCTTCAATCGTTCCTTCATCTTCACTAAGAGCTGCAGCCATAGTAGAAAGTCCCATAGGTTTTCCTTTATTTGAAACTAGAAGTTCTAAAAGATTTATATCCATTTCATCAAAGCCGCTTTCATTAACCCCTAATTCATCTAAAGCAAATTTACATCTAGACAGATTTATTCTCTCTTCATTTTCTACTTCTGCAAAATCTCTTACCCGTCGAAGAAGTCTTAAGGCAACTCTTGGAGTTCCTCTACTTCTTCTTGATATTTCATCTGCTGCATCATTTTCACAAAATTTATTTAATTTTTCAGATGCTATTTGTATAATTTTAGCTAATTCTTGATGATTATAAAATTGCATTCTAAAGTGCATTCCAAATCTTTCACGTAAAGGATTTGATAGCATTCCTGCTCTTGTTGTTGCACCAATTAAAGTAAATCTTGGTAGATCAATCTTTACAGTTTGTGCAGCAGGACCTGAGCCTATAATAATGTCTAATCTATAATCTTCCATTGCAGGATATAGTATTTCTTCAACAGCAGGTGATAATCTATGAATTTCATCAATAAATAAAATATCACCTTCTTCAAGGTTTGTTAAAATTGCAGCTAAGTCTCCAGACTTTTCAATCATAGGTCCAGCTGTAATTTTAATATTTGTATTCATTTCATTTGAAATTAGATAAGAAATTGTTGTCTTTCCAAGGCCTGGAGGTCCGTAGAAGAGTATATGATCTAGGGCTTCATTTCTTTTCCTAGAAGCTTCAATAAATACTTTTAGATTTCTTTTTATTTTTTCTTGACCAATATAATCATCCCAAGAAGAAGGTCTTAAACTTACTTCATTATTCTCTTCTTCGAATGAAACTGATTCAACTTCTACTATTCGTTCCATATTCTAGTACTCTTCACTTTTTGATGGAAATGTTGAATCCTGAACATCATTTCTGTAGTTATTTACAGATTCTTTTACTAATTGCGCACCATTTAAATAGCGTCTTACAAATTTTGGTTTAAAATCTTCAAAGAAACCTAACATATCTGACCAAACTAATACTTGTCCATCAGTTACATTTCCTGCTCCAATACCAATTACTGGAATATCTACAGCTTGTGTAATTTTTAAAGCAGCTTTACTCATAACACCTTCTAATACAAGAGCAAATGCTCCTGCTTTTTCAACAGCAATTGCATCATTTATTAGTTGTTCTGTATCTTCTGGTGTTTTTCCTCTAACTTTATAACCACCTTCACTTCTTACATATTGAGGCATTAGTCCTATATGTCCCATTACAGCTATTGAATTTGAAGTTAGATGTTTTATAATATGAGCTCTGTCTTCTCCACCTTCAATTTTAATTGCAGCAGCTGGTGTTTGTTGATAAACTTTTACAGCATTTTGTAAAGCCTCATTTTCATTTATATATGTCCCAAAAGGCATATCTAAAATTACAAAAGCTTTGGGAGCACCTTTACATACTGCATTTGTATGGTAAATCATTTGATCAAGTGTAGCTGATAGAGTATCTGGCATACCAGCAAAACTCATATTCAAACTATCACCTACTAAAATCATATCTGCAACTTCCTCAAAAAGTTTAGAAAAAAGAGCATCGTATGCTGTAATCATAGTAAGTTTTTTATTGTTTTTAGAATTTTTAATCTTTGAAACATTCATTTTTTCAAAATCGTTTTTTATAATACTCATTTTATCTTTATCCCATTGTTTAACTTAATAGATATTTTATCACAAAAATCTTTTTTATAAATAAATATTAGTATTATGAACTTTTATAAAGTCAAATTAAACATGAGTTTAGATAATATGTAATTTATTAATTAATTAGGATATGTTTTAATGAGTGAGAATATAGATAAAAAACTAGTAGGTTATATAACAGCCTCATACCCAAATAATAATTTTACAGTAGATTTAGCCTTGAGCATGAAGGAAGTTGGAGTTGATACTCTTGAACTAGGAATTCCTTTCTCAGATCCTGTTGCTGATGGACCTGTTATTGAAAAAGCTAATTTAATCGCTTTAAATAATGGTTTTAAGTTAAATGATCTTTTTGAAGTTTCTTCAAAAATAGCACCTCAAATGAACACATTGTGGATGGGTTATGTTAATCCTTTCTTTAGATACGGAATGGAAAATTTTTTAGAAAAAGCAGATGAATTTGGAATCAAAGGAACAATTATCCCTGATCTTCCATTTGAAATGGCAGAAAATATTTTACCTTTATATGAAAAACACAATAAAGCAAATATCTCTTTTGTTGCTCCTACGGATAGTGAAGAGAGAATAAAAGAAATTATTTCATACAGTAAAGAATTTATATACATGGTAGCTTATGCAGGAATCACTGGAAGTGGTCAAAGTGAAGACTTGTCAAAAGTTATTGAAAATGTTAGAAAATATACTAAAACTCCTTTATATATTGGTTTTGGTGTTGATGAGAACACTTGTAAAGAAAAAGCAAAAGGTGTTGATGGTGTAATTGTTGGAAGTGCTTTTGTTAAGCATATTATAGATGATTCATTATCAAATAATGAAAAAATTGTAAAAATAACAGCCTTAGCTAAAGAAATAAAAGAAAAAATAAACGAATAATTATGCATATTTTGAATAAAGATATTGAGTTTTTAGAAGAACAAAGAGAATGTTCTTATTTTGAAGATAAAGTATCTGATATTAGATATAAGTATATGTTTTCATGTCCTCCAAGTTCTTATCAAGAGATGCTAGAACGGGGTTGGCGACGTTTTGGAAAAATGCATTTTGTACCTGAATGTAAATCTTGTACAAAATGTATTTCTATGAGAATTGATGTAGCAAATTATAAGTTTTCTAAATCTGAAAATAGAGTTATAAATAAAAACAGAGATACAAAGCTTTACATTAGACCTCCATCAATGACAATGGAACATTTAGAGTTATATGATAAATATCATGAATATATGAACAAGAAAAAAGATTGGCCTTATTCTCCAATTGAAGCAAATGAATATTCTAAATCATATGTAGAATCTAAAGAAGAGTACGCAAAAGAGTTTTTATATATGAGAGATAATAAATTAATAGGTGTTGCTTTAGTTGATATTTTACCTAATGCTATTTCTTCAATTTATTGTTATTATGATCATGATTATGCAGATTTATCTTTAGGAAAATTCTCAATTTTAGCACAAATAAAAATTGCAAAAGAAATGAATGTTCCTTATATATATTTAGGCTATTGGATAAAAGATCACTACTCAATGGGTTATAAAGAGTCATATAAACCTTATGAAGTTTTAGTTAATAGACCAAGTTTAGATGAAAAAACAGTTTGGGAGAATTATGAATTATAATATCGTTGTGATTATAAGTATTATTATTTGTGCTATAATTTCTTTATTATTGAGTTATTATGGTGTACTTTTATTACTAGATGAAAATAGCAATCTTTTCAAAATATCTCAATTAGTTATTGCTATAGTGTCAATGACAACATTTTATGCTCCTATAAAACATTTATTATTAAAATATATGAATGTTGATAAGAGCGAAAGCGAGAATATAAATGATTAAATACTTATTTCCTTTTTTATTTTTTGTAACAATTACAAATGCAGAAGATATAAATCTAAAAATTGAACCATCTGCTGATTGTTTGATTTTACAAGATGAAAATTCAATAATCTGTAAATTTGAAACAAATAGAACTTTAAAAGATAGAAAGATTATTGTTCAGTGGATAGATCCACAAGGTGATGTTTCAAGAAGTAGAAATATGTTAATACCTGCTGGGCATGCATCAATTTATGATTATAGATATATCAACGGCAGACTAAAAGGTTCTTGGACTTTTAAAGTTATTGAAAATGAAAAATCATATATTGCAAGTTTTAAATTACAATAATTAATCGTGTAAGAAAATTCTTATACGATCAATTTTGTTATGTTATATGCTATATATGAAAAAATCCATGCAGTTACAGTTGTAAAAATAAATAAATATCCTAAATACTTCCATCCTCCAGCTTCTTTAGCAAAAACCATTGAGGCAGCTAAACAAGGTAAATAAATCATTACAAAGACGACAAACGATACAGCTGATGCAAAAGGTATATTGTTCTTTATCTTTTCAAGTAAACTTCTAGAATTCTCATCATTATCTTCTCCTAATCCATATAAAATACCTAGAGTTGATACAACAATTTCTTTTGCAGCTAATCCTGTTTCTAATGCTACAGACATTTTCCAATCAAATCCTAATGGTTCAAAAAGTGGTTCTGAAAATTTCCCAATTTTTCCTAAGTATGAATTTTCTAAGTTATGTAATGCAAGTTTCCCACTTAAGTAGGACTGTTCTTCTTCGCTCTTAGCTTGTTCAATCTTTATTGAATATTTTTCTTCTATTAATGGATACTTTGGATAATTTGATGCAAACCAAATTAGTAGTGAAGCTGCCAATATATATGTCCCAGCTTTTTTTAGATACATGTAAGCTTGATTTGAAACTGTATGTCTAATAAGTTTAAAAGAGGGCATTCTATACTTTGGCATTTCCATTACAAAAGGTTCATCTTCACTCTTAAACACTATTATTTTTAATACTTTTGCAGCTAATAAACCTAGTAATGCACCCGATATATAGATTAGAAATATTATATTTCCAGCATTTTCAGGTGAAAAAAATGCACCAGTAAGTAAAACATATATAGGTAATCTTGCTCCACAAGACATAAATCCTATTATAAATAAAGTAAGTAATCTATCTTTTTCATTTTTTAAAGTTCGTGCTGCCATATAAGCTGGAACAGAACATCCAAAACCAGTAACTAATGGAATAAATGATTTCCCATGTAATCCAAATTTATGAAAAAAACCATCTAAAAGAAAAGCAACTCTACTCATATATCCAGTTGTTTCAAGTAAGGCAATTCCTAAAAATAAAATTACAATATTAGGAAGAAATAAAATAACTGCACCAACTCCAGCAATTGCACCATCTGCAATAATAGAAGAAAGCTCATTATCTCCTAAAAGTTCTTTTGTTGTATCAATTAAACTTGCAAAAAATGTATCAATCATATCCATTGGAATATTTCCAAGAACAAAAGTTAATTGGAACAAACCCCACATTAAGAAAAGAAAGATTGGAATACCAAATATTTTGTGAATTAAAATTGAATCAATTTTTTCTGTTATTGTTTTATTTGTCGATATGTTGTGTTTAATTACTTCAGTTACAGCGCCTTTAGCAAAAGCAAATTTTTCGTCATTGAAAATATCCTCTACATTTTTAGTATCATAATGAATATTTAAATGTTCAAAAGCATTGTTTAAAATAGCTTGTAGTCTTAGCCAAATTGGTTGATCATGAAACATTTTATAAGTTTGTTTATCTTCTTTTAAAAGCTTTAGTGCTAATTCTCTATATGTAGAATTAGTTTTAAATCCTGTATCTTTAAACAAATTTGAAATATTATTTATTTCTTCTTCAATTACATCTGAAAATATAAGTTTTGAAGGAAGTTTTTCATCTTCATATTTACTAACTATTGATTCAAGAACTTCTTGAATTCCTATATTCTTTGCAGCACTAGTTTTAAAACATGGCTTGCCAAGGATTTTGCTTAATTGTTTTTCATCTATTTGTATTTTCTCTTTTTGTGCCTCATCAATCATATTTAGAATAATGATCATTTTTTTATCCAAAGCTAATAATTCTGATGTCAAAAATAAGTTTCTTTCAAGATTTGTTGAATCTAAAACATTCAGAATAATATCATAAGATGAATTATCTAGATATTCTTTGGTAACTTTTTCTTCAATTGTATATTCATTTAAAGAATAAGCACCTGGTAAATCAGTTATTTCTATTTTATAATTTTTATATGTTAAATATACTTCTTCTTTTGCAACTGTAACCCCTGAGAAGTTACCTACTTTTAATCTTGCATTTGAGATTGAATTAATAAGCATAGATTTTCCAACATTTGGTTGACCAACTAACGCTACTTTTATTATTTTATTGTTCATTAAATATCTCTATTTTAGATGCTTCTTTCAATCTTATCGCTACTTTTGTATTTTTAATTTTAATTTGCATAGTACTTCTTGCAAGTGTTATTTCTTCAACTGATAATTTTGAACCCTTTACAATTCCAAATGAATAAAATCTATTTTTTAATTCACTATCACAATTTACAGCTTTAATAACTGATATATCACCGATATTTAATTTATCAAGAGTCATATTTAACCTTTTTTGTAATTAATAATGATTATTATAACTATAGTTTGCTTATGATATCTTGATTTTAGTAATTATTATTATAATGATTACATAAAATGATAATAATTACTATTTGTAATTTTAAAAAACTTTTGATATACTACTTTAAATTATACAATTATAAGAGGCATATTTATATGATTAGTAGTGAAGAAGCGATTGAAGAGTTAAAAAAAATAGTAAAACAAAAAGGTCTTAAATATACAGAACAAAGAGAAATTGTTTTAAGTATTTTAACTCATGCTGAAGATCATTTAAGTGCAGAAGAAGTTTATAATGACGTAAAGGCTAAATACCCAGAGTCAAATATTGGAATAGCTACAGTATATAGAGCTTTAAGCTTTTTGGAAGAGGTTGATTTAATTGC
>CAJQLJ010000024.1 GCA_905479135.1 uncultured Campylobacterales bacterium
TATAGCTAATAATATTACATAATAAAATAATTAAAATAGAGAATAAAATGTTAAATAAAATACAAAATATAATAAATGAAAAAGTACTAATAATTGATGGAGCTATGGGAACACAGCTTCAAATATCAGATATAAAACAAGAAGAATGGATTTATGAAGGTGAAGATTTAGAAGGTTGTAATGAACTTCTAAATCTTACAGCTCCTCACATTTTAAGAAATATTCATGATGCGTATGCGGATGCAGGTGCAGATTTGATTACAACAAATACTTTTGGTTCAATGAATTGGGTTTTAGATGAATACGATATTCCTCAGACTTCTTATGAACTTTCAAAATTGGGTGCTCAACTTGTAAAAGAGTCTTGTGATAAATATTCAACGCGTGAAAAACCAAGATTTGTATTAGGTTCAGTTGGACCTGGAACAAAACTTCCTTCACTTGGACATATTAAATATGATGATATGTATGAGGGTTATAAAATCATGGCTCAAGGTTTGGCTGATGGTGGAACTGATATATTTTTACTTGAAACTTGTCAAGATCCACTACAAATAAAAGCAGCACTTCATGCACTAAATGATGCAGCTCCACATATTCCAATCATGGTATCTGTAACAATTGAGTTAACAGGAACAATGCTAATAGGAACAGATGCTCAAACAATTGCAGCTATTATGGCTCCTTTTAATATTTTATCACTTGGGTTTAACTGTGGAACAGGACCAAAACAAGTACATAAACATATCAAATCACTGAGTGAAGTTTGTAAGTTCCCAATTTCAGTTCATGCAAATGCTGGACTTCCACAAAATAAAGGTGGAGTTTCTTATTATCCAATGGGACCTGATGAGTTTACTAAATTACAAAAAGAGTTCTTAGAAATTAATGGAGTTTCGTTTTTAGGTGGTTGTTGTGGAACTACACCTGAGCATATTAAAAAATTAGCAGAAGGTGTAAACGGTGCAATACCTTTAAAACCTTGTGGCTTTTTAAAAGCATCATTAGCATCATTATTTGGAACAGTTACTTTAAAACAAGAACCCGCACCACTTTTAATAGGTGAGCGTTCAAATGCAACTGGTTCAAAAGCTTTTAGAGAACTACTTAAAGCAAATGATTATGAAGGTACACTGTCTGTTGGACAACAACAAGTGCGCGCTGGAGCTCATATCATAGATGTATCAGTTGGATTTGCTGGTCGAGATGAAAGAGAAGATATGGATAAGGTTGTTGAGCTTTATTCTCAAAAAATATCACTTCCTTTAATGCCTGATTCTACACAAATTTATGCACTGGAAGCAGCACTTAAACAAATAGGTGGAAGACCAATTATTAACTCTGTTAACTTAGAAGATGGAGAAGAAAAATTTGATGCAGTTTGTAAACTAGCTAAGAAGTTTGGAGCTGCTTTAGTATGTCTTACTATTGATGAAGTTGGAATGGCTAAAACTAAAGAAGATAAAATTCGAATTGCTGAGCGTATTTTTGATTTATGTGTAAATAGACATGGCTTTGATCCACATGATTTAGTATTTGATATGCTTACATTTACTATTGGTTCTGGAGATGACGAGTATAGAACAGCTGGTGTTGAAACACTAGAAGCTATTAGAGAGTTTCAAATACTTCATCCTGAAGTAGGTACTACACTAGGACTTTCAAATATCTCTTTTGGACTTGATATAAAAGCCAGAGCTTATTTAAACTCAATTTACTTAGATTATTGTGTAAAAGCTGGTTTAACATCTGCTATTGTAAATGTTAAGCATATTTTACCACTTAATAAAATAAATGAAGATGATAAAAAAGCTTGTGATGATTTAATTTTTGATAATCAAGAAGATGGAGATCCTTTATTTGCTTTTATTGAACACTTCTCAAATGTTGATGATATTGAAGAACAAAGTGATGAAGAGTATCAGAAACTTGAACCAGTTGAAAAAGTAAAAAAGTTACTTTTAGATGGAGATAAGAATAGACTTCTTCCTTTGGTTGATGAATTAAGACATGATATAAAACCAGAAATAATAGTAAATGAATGGCTAATTGATGGTATGAAAATTATTGGTGAATTATTTGGATCTGGACAAATGCAATTACCATTTGTACTTCAAAGTGCAGAAACTATGAAAGCCACTGTTGATGCTTTAAATCCATATTTACCAAAAGAAGAAAAAGCTAGTGAGACTGTTATAGTTGTAGGAACTGTAAAAGGAGATGTTCATGATGTTGGTAAAAACTTAGTTGATATTATTCTTTCTAATAATGGATTTAAGGTTATAAATATTGGAATTAAAGCTGATTTAAATAGTTTCTTAATTGCAGCAAAAGAGCATAAGGCACAAGCAATTGGTATGAGTGGATTACTTGTAAAATCTACAGCTGTTATGAAAGAAAACTTAGAAGAGTTACAAAAAATGGGAATTGATATTCCTGTACTTATTGGTGGTGCAGCACTTACAAAATCTTTTGTAAATGACTTTTGTAGACCAATTTATGATGGACCAATATTTTATTGTAGAGATGCCTTTGATGGTGTTGTTTCTATGCAAAGAATTGAAGAAGGTGATTTAGAAAATACTGCATTAGCAGCTGATTTAATTGAAATTGCAGATACAAGTGAAAAAGTTGAAAAAGAAGCCGTAGTAATTCCTCCTTATGAAGATATTCCAATGCCAAAAGAAACAGCTTTTACATTTCCTCCTTTATGGGAGAGAGTTGCAAAAAGTAGTGAAAAGTTAGATAAAGAGCTAATCTTTAAATGGATAAATCATAGAGTACTATTTAGACAAAGATGGGGATATAAAAGAGGGAAGCAAGATAGAGATGCTTTCTTAAAGTATGAAGAAGAAACAGTTGAGCCATTATATGAAAGATTAAAAGATGATTTAATGGATAAAAATATTTTTGAACCAATTGCTATTTATGCTTATTATCCTTGTATTTCTCATGATAATAAACTTTATATCTTTGATAAAAAATATCTGTTCAACTCACTTGAAGAAGCTAAAAATGTACCACCTTTAGAGGAAGCTATAAAAGTTCTAGAATTTCCTAGACAAAAAAGAAAACCTTTTAGATGTATTCCTGATTTCTTTAGAAATGACAGATTAGATGTTATTGCATTTACGCTAGCAAGTGCTGGACTTAAAATATCTGATTATGAAAGAGGATTATATGATGAGGGCAAATTTACAGAATATTATCAAGTTCATGGACTAGGTGTTGAGTTAGCTGAAGCTTTAGCTGAGGTTTTACATAAGCAAGTAAGACTTGATTTAGATATTGTTCCTAAAGAAGGACATACTTTAAATGATGTTCAAATGAAACAGTATGTAGGTTGTAGATACTCTCCTGGATATGCAGCTTGTCCAGATCTAGCTATGAATAGAGATATTTTTGATTTACTAAATCCTGAAGAGTTTGGAATTGAGCTTAGTGAAACTTTCCAAATGCATCCAGAACAAACAACTTGTGCTATAGTTGTACCGCATCACGAAGCAAATTATTATAATATCTAAAGATGTAGTAAGTAATAATGCAAAAGGCCTAGGGATAACATCTCTAGGCGTATTTATAATGAGTTTAGAATCTCTTTTTATTAAATTTACTACAATAGACTCAATTACCTTTTCTTTTTATTTAGGAATTTTTATGTTTATTTCTATGAGTGTAACTTTACTTTTGAAACAAAAAAATGTGATTAAAGATATTAAAAATAATTCTTTTTCTATTTTAATTTTATGTGCACTTTTGATGGGTTCTTCCAATATATTCTTTATATCAGCTATAAAAAGTACAACTGTTGCAAATGTTGTATTAATATTTGGAACATCTGCTTTATTTTCTTCATTCTTTGCATATCTTTTGTATAAAGAAAAAGTATCAATCAATATAATTATTGCATCATTTTTTATGTTTATTGGACTTTTTATAATTTTTAATGATTCTCTTGGAATTGGAAATATGCTAGGAAATATATATGCTCTTTTGTGTACAAGTACTTTCTCTTTAGCTTTTGTATTATTAGCTAAATATTCACAAATAAGTCGTGTTGGACTTACTGCACTAACTGGAATTTTTATATCGATTATCGCATTTTTTCTAACAGATTCTATTTCAATTGATATGAATAATTTTTTGATTATTGCTATAATGGGATTGTTAATTACACCAATTTCAAGAGTTTTAATAGGAAATGGAACAAAATACATAAGTGCTAGTGAAGTGAGTTTACTTATGATAATAGAAACTATTATGGCGCCTATTTGGGTGTGGATTTTTTTAAATGAAATACCCGCAGAAAACACTTTTTTAGGTGGAAGTATTATTGTTTTTACTTTAATACTTAATTCAATTTATACTTTAAGAAAAAAAGAAAATAAATAACATAAAAAAAGGATGTGTTTTATTAACATCCTTTTGATTTTCTAATAAAAATACTAAGAAAGAATTTCTTCAATCGTAATATAATCACCAACTCTACCTGTCATTTGTTCAACATCAGTATTAACTGGAAGTGTTTTCTTTCCTGGTCTCCATCCTGCTGGACAAACTTCACCAGTAGCAGTTGCATGTTGCCATGCTCTAACTTGTCTTAAAAATTCATTTACATTTCTTCCAACCATTGGGGCTTGAACTTCTTGAGCTACACAAATACCTTCTGGATTAAATAAGAATCTTCCTCTTAATGCCATACCTTCTTCTTCAATTAAAACACCAAAGTCTTCACTTACTCGTGTAGTAGTATCAGCACCCATTGTAAGTTTTAAACCTTTTAAAATAGGTTCAGTTTCTGCAAATCTTTTGTGTGAGAATTTAGTATCAGTAGATATTGCTAAAATTTCAACACCTAATTCTTGGAACTCATCATAATGTGCATTCATAGCTGCAATTTCTGTTGGACATACAAAAGTAAAATCTGCTGGGTAGAAACAAACTACTGCCCATTTACCCATATAATCTTTATCCGAAACTGTTGTATAGTGACCTGTCTTTGCATCATATGCATCCATTTTAAACTCTGGCATTAATTTTTGAACCATACTTGAACTCATTTTTTTATCCTTTTTTATTTCTGTATTATTTTCTATATCATTATTATTTTCTATTTTTTCTTTTCTAGCTTTTACACTTGTATCACAAGCCATTTTAAATCCTTTTTACAATGGATAATTTTTATCCTTTGATAAAAGAAGTATATTATAGGTAAAATTAAAATTTGCTTAATTATTATAAGATTAACTTATTTAGTAAAATAACTTTTTGTTATGTTGAGTTGCTTTTATCAAATTAATTTTTTTGTAAAGCTTTTTATTTATTAACGCATTATTATATTTAATTAGATAAAATGATCATAATTAATTTATAGGAATATAAATGCCAAAAGAAAAAACATTTAAAGAAAAAATTTTAGATTATATATATATTGTATCTAAGCAACCAATATTGTTAAGAGATTTACTTATTGCAAACAGACAATACAAAGAAGGTATGCATGTAGATCCTGCAAAACTAGGATTTAGAATAAAACTTATACGGGCATATTTAGTTTATATGGGAATAATTTTAGGTATTTTAGTCCCTTTATCTGGACTTACTCATAAGCCATTAGCTCATTTGGATTCACATGTTTCTATAATAGGAGCAGTTGTTATTACTGCTATTATATTTATTGGATTTAATTTTTTTAGAGCTAAAATGAGAGATACTATAACTATAGAACTTATCAAAAGATCTTGGAAGTTACATTTTCCTTTTTTCTCTTATGATGAATATTCAGAAAAGATTGAAGAAATTTTTGAAAGAGCTTTAAAAGAAGAAGTTTCAAAAAGAGAGCTAGAAAAATATATCCTAGATAATCTTACAGAATAAATTTTATAAGATTATCCTAGTAATATTTTATTTATACTATCTTTTTAAATCTAAGTCCAAATGTATTTTAATAAAAGTAAGTAAAGAGGAAACAAAAGCTTTTGCACATCTTTCCCTATTCTTATTTGTATCTCTTACATCTTTATATGGAAATTCTACTTGAATTCCACTAATGTTTCCACCATTTAAAGAACCATGAGTAATTGTATTATAAGCACCTTCAAAATAGTTATCATCGCTTGCGTAAGGTAATTTAACAGATGGAACTGAATCATATCCTTTATTACACATCAAACTTCCAATAGAGTGTGGACCTCTTAGTTGATCTATAAAACACTCTTTTGAAAATTTTGATAAAGCAGAAATACTCGAGTTGTCAATATTAGTTTTCTCTTTTAATAAGCTATCATGTTGTTTAATTATAGAATTATTAAGCAAATATCCAAACTCTAAATAGCCTTTTGGATGTGATTGTCCATGAATATCTATATACAAACCTCTAGAAAACTTTTTTTCTATTTCGCTTTTAGACTTTTTAATAAATTCATGAAACTGATTATATGGAACACTAGCTTTTTCATCTTCATAAGCGTCTTCTTTTGCTCTATTAATATCAACTTTTACTCTTGAAATATCAGCAATTACTGTATATGGAGTTTGTTGTGTTTGTTTATAAAATTCATCTATAATTAGTTCTGTAAGTTCATAAGTATAATCATCTTTTTCAAATACACCTTTTGTTCTTGTTTTTATATCACTTGGTTTTTCTTCTCCCCCATGAGGAGCACTTAATATTATTGGTATATTTCCTTGATAGTATGTTATGTAGTTTTTTTTAATAGCTTTAATCATAAATAGCTCGGGCATCCTTGTTTCTTTCTTTTTTTAAATCCATATCAATATACTTACCTAATATATCTTTTTTTGTTTTTGTAGCTAATGTAATTTTTCTTTTTTCTGGTCTATATTCATATATAAAAAATCCTGCTTCATTCATTGACAATCTAATAGGAGTTGCAACTGAATATGAACTCATCACACAATCATTTTTACACAGTTTATAAATATCGTCAAAATACTCTTTTGTCCAAAGTTCAGTGTTTACATCTGATGAAAAAGCATCTTGATATATTATGTCAAATGATTCTTTTTCAAGTGTTTTTATATACTCTCTTGCATCACCTATACTTATTTCAATCTTTATATTTTCATTTTCATATCTTAGGTTTTTTGATACTTGTTTTATTATATTTTTTATCTCTTGAAACTCTTTTGGAAAATCGAAGTTTTCTAGAGATTTTACTAAGTTTGCATCTAACTCAGGCGAATAGATAGATACCTTTATATCTAAGTTATGTTTTAGAATATAATATATAGTTGTAAACGTGTTGTATCCAATACCAAAACATATATCAAGAATTTTTAATTCTTTTTTATTTTCATGAAATTTAAATGTTGGAAGTATATGTTTTGATAAAGCTTCATTAATAGCGCCATCATCAGGGTTGTGATAATGTTGCTTATATCTTGATGAGAAAAGTGTGTTTGAACCATCTTTGGTTGAAACTATTGTATTAATATTATCTTGCAATATTTAAAAGGTCAGATTAAAGACCGTTATCCCAGTGATGCATTTTTTTTGCAGTAAAAATATAAGTATCATCAAAAAGTTCAATACAATTAGGAGCTTGAAATCCAATACTTTCTAATAAGTCTAGTAATTCATATCTATTGTTATTTTCTATTTTTTCTAAAATGATTATATTTCCAGAATTCTCAATAGCTTTATACATTAGTTTTAATATTTGCTCTTGATTGGTACAAGATGTCAAAATATTTCCTAAAACTACATATTCGTATTCTCTTGCAGTCGCTCGAAGTTTTGCACTTGATTCGTCTATAAAAGGAATATATTTAATATTCCCTTCATTTTTTTTTCTTACATCTTCAAGTGCTGTATCAACTAATCCTAAAGAGTTATCTATATGCAAAATAGCAATATTTATATAATCGGCAAATAACTCTTTAAATAAAGATAGTTTTTTTTCCATAAAAGTTTTAGTTTCCTAAAGAAGCTAACTTTTCATCTGAAAGGAATAAGTCTTCATTTGACATAACTCCAATATCACTATTTAAAATATCTTGAGCAATTTCTTTTGCCTCTTCTAAAGAGTGCATATCACAAGTTCCACATTGGAAAATATTTAATTCAGGAATATCATCTTGTTTTTCAACATCAATAACATTTTGCATAGCAGCTCTCCATGCAACTCCTACAGTTTTTTCATCTGGGTTCCCTAATAAACTCATATAAAAACCAGTTCTACAACCCATTGGAGAAACGTCTATAATTTCAACCGTATCTGAGTTTAGATGATTTCTAATAAATCCTGCAAATAAGTGTTCTAAAGTATGTATACCTTTTTCACTTAACATCTTTTCATTTGGTACACAAAATCTTAAATCAAAAACTGTGATAATATCTCCAGATGGTGATTTCATTGTTTTTGCAACTCTAACTGCTGGTGCTGGCATAATTGTATGATCTACTCTAAAACTGTCTAATAATGGCATAATAATTCCTTTTTGTTTTTAATATATTCTGTTCACATATACTTGTTATTAATTTGCGATTATATC
>CAJQLJ010000025.1 GCA_905479135.1 uncultured Campylobacterales bacterium
ACTTGCTATCATCTCTAGGTGATCTGTTTGTCTTTGTAATTCATTCTCAACTATTTCAAATACTTCTGCATCTGATTCTTTTAAATTTGCGTTTGATATATAGTTCATGGATTCTTTCCTTATATTTGATTATATTTTTTTATTTTGTTAATTATAACAAAAATTAAAAGTTGATACAATCCAGATATTGCTAAAAATACTTTATTATTTAATATGATATACTATTTTTATAAAAACTAAATATAGAATATAAGGTTAAAAATGATTGAAACTACTCAATTATTACTTTTTTTAGGCGCAACTTTTCTTTTGTGCTTAGCTCCTGGTCCTGATAACATATATGTATTAACACAAGGGCTTACGAAAAGTAAGAAGGCTGCAATTATCACAACATTAGGACTTTGTTCAGGATTAATAATTCATACAAGTGCAGCTATTTTAGGTATTTCTGTTATTTTTCAAACATCAGAACTAGCTTTTAGTATTGTGAAATATATAGGTGCTGCTTATTTACTTTATATTGCGTTTCAGGTTTTTAAGCATAGGAATGAAAGATTAGATTTAACAGTACAAAATTCAACTAGTGAATTAAAAAAGCTTTTTATAAAAGGTTTTATTATGAATGTTTTAAATCCAAAAGTTTCTATTTTCTTTTTAGCTTTTTTACCTCAATTTGTAAATATTCAAGAGGGAAATGTTTCTATACAAATGTTTATATTAGGTTTAATATTTATGATTATGACACTTTTTGTTTTTTCTGTTATTGGTATTACAGCAAATGTATTAAGTTTAAAACTTTTAGAAAAACCTAAGATTGTAAAATATATGAATATATCAACTTCATTTATTTTACTAAGCTTAGGTTTGAAACTAGCTTTATCTCAAAGATAATAAATTATTTATTATCTTCGTAGTTTTAATTTACCTCATCACTATAAACAGCAACATTAAAATCTTTTACTAATCCATCTTCATCAACACAATGTTTTTGAAAAAAATCAGTAATATATTTTTTATTACAATGAAGTTCAAATGCTTCTTTTGATTCCCAAATTTCATTAAATACTATTGGAAATGATTTTCCCATAGCATTTGGATGATCTATATGCTTTGTTACAATATATTGTAAGCAACCATCTTCTCTTAGTGTTTTTGGTTCTAAAGATTGAAGTACTTCTAATAACTCTTGCTCTTTATTTTCTTTTGCTTGAAATGAAGCTATACAGTATATTTTATTTGACATTATCTTACTTGCCCTTTTCCATAAATTTTATACTTAAATGTTGTTAAATCATTAATTCCCATAGGACCACGCGAGTGAAGCTTATTTGTTGAGATTCCAACTTCAGCACCCAATCCAAATGCTCCACCATCTGTGAATCTTGTACTAGCATTAGCATAAACACATGCAGCATCTACTTGATCTAAAAATTTATTAACAGTCGTATAGTTTTCACTTAAAATTGATTCTGAATGTCCAGAACCATATTTTGCAATATGATCAATTGCTTCATCTACATTTTTAACTACTTTAATATTTAAAATATTAGCTAAATACTCTGTATTATAATCTTCTTCACTTGCTATTTTTACATCAATATATTTAGCTGTTTTTTCACAAGCTTTTAATACAGTTTTTTCTTCCATAAATGCTTCGTATAAACCAGGAAGTATATAAGCTGCGATTTCTTCATGTACTAAAAGTGTTTCCATTGAGTTACAAACACCTGGTCTTTGACATTTTGCATTTATCGCAATATCAATAACTTTGTTATGTGCAGCATCTTTATCCACAAATATATGGCATAAACCCTTGTCATGCTTAATTACTGGAACTGATGAATTTTCACTAACATATCTTATTAGCGCTTCTCCACCACGAGGTACAATTAAATCTACATATTTATCTTGTTTAATTAGTTTTGCAACACCCTCTCTTGTAGAATCAGGTAATAATGATATAGCTTGTTCTGGTAATTTGTTTTTTACTAATACTTCTTTTAAAACTTTTGCAATTGCTTTATTTGAATGCTCAGCCTCTTTTCCCCCTTTTAAAACACAAACATTCCCACTTTTAAAACAAAGTGCTGCTGTATCACTAGTAACATTTGGTCTTGATTCATAAATAATACCAATAACGCCAATTGGTACTGATATTTTTTGGATATTTAATCCATCTTCTGTAATCCAACCTTCAAGAGTTTTTCCAACTGGTTCTTTTTGCTCAGCAATTTGCTTAATAGCAAGAGACATATCTTGAATTCTTTGTTCTGTTAATAATAATCTATCAAGTAGTGCACTACTAAGATTATTTAAAGTTCCATCATTCATATCTTTACTATTTTGTTCTAATATATAATTGCTATTTGCTGTTAAAGCATTTGCCATTTCTCTTAAAACTCTATTTTTTGTATGAGTTTCTAGGTTTGCAATAGTTCGGCTAGTTTTTTTAGCTTGTTCTAAAAAATTCTGCATTTTATATTCCTATACTTTTTTATTATTAGAATTATAGCGAATTTATTTTAAGTTGAAATTTTGAAAGTTTAATATAAAGAGGAAACTCTTTATATTTTTACTACATATCGTCCTACCGCTTTTCCAGCAAGTAAAAGTTCATACGCATCTTTGATTTCGTCAATTGAAATTTCGTTTGTTATACTATCTAAAGTATCAATTTTCCATTTGCTAGCAATTTTTTCCCATGCAGCTTGTTTTTTCTCTAGTTTACATTCAACTGAGTCAATACCAATTAATCTAACGCCCCTTAAAATGAATGGAAAAACATTTGTATTTAATTCATGTGAAGATGTAAGTCCACAACAAGTAGCAACTCCATCATACTTTATATACTTTAACGCATTAGCTAGTATTTCACCACCAACAGTATCTACAACACCTGCATATTTTTCACCAAGCATAGGTTTTTTAGATTCTTCATTAAAAGTATCTCTTAGAATTACTTCTTTTGCACCTATTTTCTTTAAGTAATCAATTTTTTCTTCTTTTCCCGAAATTGCAACAACATCAAATCCAATTTTACTTAATATAGAAACTGCAATAGAACCAACACCACCAGTGGCACCTGTTACTAATACTTCTCCATTTTCAGGCGTTACACCATTTTGAATTAATTCATTTATACTTAAAGCTGCTGTTAATCCAGCTGTTCCAAATGTCATAATCTCTTTATCGGTAATTGAATCAGGTATTCTAGCTACCCATGAAGCTGGAACCTTTACAAGTTCGGCATGCCCTCCATGAGTATTCATACCCATATCATAACCTGTTACTAAAACTTTTTCGCCTATGTTAAATATAGGTGAATTTGATTCTGATATTATCCCTGCAACATCAATTCCTGTAATATGTGGGAATTTTCTTGTTACTCCTGGGTTTCCAACTGAACTTAATGCATCTTTGTAATTTAACGAAGAATAAGTTACTTTTATAAGTACTTCATCTTCTCCACATTTTGGCGTTTCTATTTCTTGTGTATCTGATGTGAATTTTTTATCTGCTATTTTATTTACTACAAATGCTTTCATAATTATCCTTATATATTTACTTATATCAAAACTTTAGCTAAAATAATTAAAAAGAGCAAGAACTTACTTTTTAGAAATGTACTAACTAAAAAGATACTATGGAGTAATATATGACAAAAAAAGAAAGTATAAATGTCGATAAATGTCCAGTAGAAACTGCTATTGACGGTTTAGCTGGAAAATGGAAAATACTCATTCT
>CAJQLJ010000026.1 GCA_905479135.1 uncultured Campylobacterales bacterium
GGATCAGCACAACCAGCAGGTCCATAATGACATTCATATTTTGGTTGTTTTGTTTCAACTTTCCAATTGTTTGCTTTTATTAAATCTTCTTTTGAAACTAAAGAGTTTTGAACTTTTGCATCGAAAATATAATCAACTGCTTTATTTGGATCCCAAACTCTACCATCTAAGAATTTATTATATTCATCAACACCATCTTTTTTCCAAGCACTTGGTGGTAATGTATAATTAACTTCTTTTGCAACTTCGGCAAATAAATCAGGTCTATAAACTTTTTCAATTAACGCTTTCATATCTACAGGTTTATCTAATTGTCCCCATCTATACATTTGAGTAACAAACCACATACCATGTGAATAGAATGGATATGCTGCATAGTTATTTGCAAATACATTAAACATAGGATTAGCAGAATCTACACCTTTGTTATAAAGGAATGTTCCAGACATTGATTTCCTTAATACATTTTTAGGAGCATTTACATAGTTTCTTTTTGCTAAGTAACCAATTGCTTCTTCTCTATTTTCCCAAGATTCATCTAACCATTTTTGAGCTTTAACAACTGCTCTCATAACAGCTTTTGTAGTTTCTGGGTTCTTTTTAACAAAGTCAGCTCTTGCTTGTAAAACTTTTTCAGGATTATTATTCCAAATATCATAGTTTGTAACCAATGCTGAACCTTTACCTTTAAGTACTATTCTTGAATTCCAAGGTTCACCAACACAGTAACCTTCAATATTACCAGCAATTAAGTTTGATGGCATTGTTGGAGGTGGGAAAGGTTTAATAGTACAATCTTGATCAGGTCTAATTCCAGATGAAGCCATCCAATATCTTAACTCATAATTATGAGTTGATACAGGATGAACCATACCAAAACTTAATGGTTGGTAATCTTCACCTTCTTTTGCTCTTTTTGAATCAATATACTTTTTTAATGAATCAGCAGTAACTGGTCTTTCAGTTTTATCTAAACCAAATTCTTCCATTTTTTTAATAATATCATTACCATAAGTAATTGCATTACCGTTAAAGTCTAAAGATAATAAAGCTTGTAAGTGAGCATTTCCGTTAATTCCTAAAGTTGCTGCAATTGGCATACCTGCTAATGCATGAGAGAAATCATACTCACCAGAAATTACTTTTTGTTGAATACCAGGCCAACCACCACCTTCTTTTGCAACATGTACATCTAAACCTTCAGCTTTAAAAAAACCTTTTTCTTTTGCTATTACTAATGGTGCACAATCAGTTAATGCAATAAAACCTATTTTTAACTTTGTTTTTTCTGGTGCTGCTAATAATGTACTTGCAACTATAGATACACCTAATCCAATTTTTAGAACCTGCTTAATCATTTTTTCTCCTTTAGATTAATGTCAATGTCTTTTTTGATTTTAAATGGTAACACAGGGAGAAAAATAATGATACATTTTTTTGGATATTTTCTATACATTTATTCTTAAAGAAACATTAATATCATTTATTTATAATTAATATTTTATATATCATTAATCATAAAGCTTAATTTTTCATTAATTTTATAAAAGTATATTTTTTATACTATGTATTCTTAATTTTGCATTAATATATTATATAATCATAACTAGATATTAAATATTATAAATTTAGGGTAATAAAATGATAAAGTCAGTATGTGGTTATTGTGGTGTTGGATGTGGTTTAGAATTTGAAGAAAATAAGTTAATCGGAGATGTAGTGTATCCTACAAATGAAGGGAAACTTTGTTCAAAAGGTATTTCTGAACTAGTTAGTATTCAAACACCTACAAGATTATTAAGACCTCAGCTAAGAGAAGATATTAAAAACGAGTATAAAGTAACTTCATGGGAAAATACAATATCTACAATTGCAAATAAAATCAAGCAAACTTCTAAAGAAAAAGTAGGTTTTTATTTATCTGGACAACTTTTAACAGAAGATTATTATATTGCTAATAAACTAGGTAAAGGTTTTATAGGTACTAATAATGTTGATACAAATAGTAGAACTTGTATGTCAAGTGCAGTAAGTGCTCATAAAAAAGCTTTTGGGATTGACTATGTTCCTGTACGAATGGAAGATGTACACAAAGCAAACTTGTTAATACTTGCAGGTGCAAATACAGCTGAAGCTCATGTTGTATTTCACAATCGTATAAAGAAAGCTAAAAAAGCTGGTTTAAAAATAATAGTTATAGACCCTAGATTTACAGATACTGCTAAAATTGCTGATTTACACCTTCCTTTAAAACCTAATAGTGATATAGACTTTTTTAACTTAGTTTCTAAAAGAATAATTGATGAAGAACTTGTTGATGAAGAGTTTATTAAAACTCATGTGAATAATTATGAATTATTGAAAAATAAATTCAAAAGAGTTCCCATTACAAAAATGTTAAAAAGAACAGGCTTAACAAAAGAACAATTTGAAGATTTTTGGCTTTTATACAAAAATAGTGAAAATATAATATCAGCTTGGACAATGGGATTAAATCAATCAGCTCAAGGTGTTGACAAAAATCTTGCTTTGATAAACACTCATCTTTTAAGTGGGAAAATTTTCAAAGAAGGAAATGGACCATTTTCACTAACTGGACAACCAAATGCTATGGGTGGAAGAGAGGTTGGTGGACTTTCAACAATGCTAGCTGTTCATCTAGGTTTTGATAAAGAATCAATAAAAAAAGTTTCAGAATTTTGGAATACAAAAAAAATTAATAAAAATGTAGGACTTACGGCAACTCAAATGATGGATGCTAATTTAGATGTATTAATTATTTGTCATACAGATCCTGTATATCATTTACCAAATAGAAATAAAGTAGAAAAATTAATTCAAAAAATTCCTATGGTTATTGAAATAAATGCCTATGAAAACTCTGAAACTTCAAATTTTGCACATATTAAACTTCCAGCATCACCATGGGGTGAAAAAGAAGGAACACAAACTAATTTAGATAGAACAATAACTAAACAAGAAAAGTTAACTAGAACTTCAATTGATTGCAAACCAGACTGGGAAATCTTTCAGTTAATTGCTGAGAAATTAGGATACAAAGATGAGTTTAATTATTCTTGTTCACAAGATATATTTGAAGAATTTCAAGAAATGACTAAGTTAAATCCTCATTTAAACATAAGTGAAACTTCATATGAAAAGTTAAAAGAAGCACCTTTTATTTGGGGAGAAAAAATTAGAAAAAATAAAGAGTTTTTTACTGAAAATAAAAAAGCTAATCTTTATTTTGTAGAAAATAAACTTCTAAGTGAAAAAGCTAATCTAAAATACCCTTTTATACTTTTAACAGGAAGAACAAGAGATCAATGGCACAGTGGAACAAAAACAAATCTTCCAAAAACACTTTTAAAGTTTAAAGAATTAAACTTCTGTGAAATTCACCCAAAAAATGCAAAGTCTTTAAACATAAAAGATGGTGATATAATTAAAATTTCTTCAATTAGAGGAGAAATAGAATCAAAAGCTTTAATAACTAAGAGCATAAGAGAAGATACTGTATTTATACCAGTAAGTCATAGAGGAATAAATTACTTAACAAATGATTTATTAGATAAAGAATCTTTACAGCCTGATTATAATCATAGTGCTGTAAAAATAGAAAAGCTAATTTAATATTAAGCAATAAATTAATGTTAAATTAAGTTAAATATATGTAATTTTCTATTTTTTATATTCATTAATTAATATTTTAATTAAAAATTAAGCTGATGAATACTTTCTATACACTTTTTTTATCCATAAATCTTACAACTTAGTCATAATAATAATATAAGAGTAAGAAGGAAGATTTATGAAAGAGAAACTAATAGTTATTGGTAATGGAATGAGTGGTTTACGAACTATTGAAGATTTGTTTGATATACAAAAAGACAAGTATGATATTACAATTTTTGGAGATGAACCTCACGAAAATTATAATAGAATCATGCTATCTTATCTTTTGTCGGGTGAAAAAACTTTTGAAGAAACTATCATTAATCATCAAACTTGGTATGACGAACACAACATCACTTTACATAAAGGTGATAAAGTTATAAAGATAAATAAAGATGAAAAAACTATAATCTCAGAAAATGGTAAAGAACTTTCATACGACAAACTACTAATAGCAACTGGTTCAAACTCTTTTATTCCTCAAACAATTGGAAGTGAATTAGAAAATGTTATTGGCTTTAGAACAAAACTTGATAGTGATACTATTTTAGATCTTATATCAAAAGATAAAACAGCTGTTGTAGTTGGTGGTGGTCTTTTAGGACTTGAAGCTGCTTATGGTATTGCAATGCATGGAATTAAAACTATTTTAGTTCATAGAAGTGGCTCTATTATGAGTCAACAACTTGACTCTACAGGTGGTAGGCTTTTACAAAAAAACCTTGAATCTTACGGAATTGAATTTAAACTAAATACTACAATTGAAAAAATTGAAGGTCAAACAAAAGTTGAAAGTGTAACTTTTACTGATGGCGTAAGTGTTGAGTCAAATATCGTAGTATTTGCTACAGGTATTGTTCCAAATAAAGCTCTTGCAATTGATGCTGGACTTGATACTAAAAAAGGTATTTTAGTAAACGACCACCTACAAACATCAGATGAAAATATCTTTGCTATTGGTGAGTGTGTTGAACATAAAGGAAATACTTATGGTTTAGTTGCACCTTTATATGAACAAGCTAAATTTTGTGCTAAGAAATTAGCTGGAAAAGATAGCGATGGGTATAGTGGTTCTACACTTTCTACAAGACTTAAAATCTCTGGTGTTGATTTATTCTCAGCTGGTGATTATCTAGGAGATGAAACCACTGAAGAATTAATCCTTCTTGATGAAAAAGTTGGTGTTTATAAAAAGCTTGTTATATATCAAGATAAAATTATTGGTATTGTTTTATATGGAGATACAGTAGATGCTTCATGGTATTTAAAACTACTAAAAGAACATACTGATATTAGTGATTTAAGAACTAAAATACTATTTGGTAAATCAGCACTTGCAGGAGATGCAGGTCATGGTGGAGATGATATAAAATCAATGAGTGACGATGAAGAAATTTGTGGATGTAATGGAATTACTAAAGGTGATGTTGTTTGTGGAATTAGAGATAATGACTTAAAAACATTAGGTGAAGTTAAAACATGTACAAAAGCAGGAGCTTCATGTGGTTCTTGTCTTGGTATTGTTGAGCAAATTTTAGTAGATACCTTAGGTGATGAGTATAATGATACTGTTGAGGGTATTTGTGATTGTTGTGATGTTGGGCATAAAGATATTAAAGCTTGTATTGATACAAATGACTTTGATAATGTTTATGATGTATTTAGAAAGCTTGATTGGAAAACTGAAGATGGTTGTACAAAATGTAGACCAGCTGTAAACTATTATTTACTAGTTAAATACAATGACGATAAATATAAAAATGATAAAAGATCAGCCTTAGTAAATGATAGAGTTTTTGCAAATATTCAAAAAGATGGCACTTATTCAGTGGTTCCAAGAATTTGGGGAGGATTAACAAGTCCTAAAGAGTTAAAAGATATGGCAGATATTGCTGTTAAATATGATGTTCCAACTGTAAAGTTTACAGGTGGACAAAGACTTGATATGTTAGGTGTTAAAAAAGAACAACTTGCACCTATGTGGAAAGATTTAAATGATGCTGGCTTTGTTTCAGGTCAAGCCTATGCAAAAGGTTTAAGAACTGTTAAAACTTGTGTTGGTAATCAATGGTGTAGATTTGGAACTCAAGATGCTATGCAAACAGGTATTGATATTGAAAAAATGACTTGGGGTTCATGGACTCCACATAAATTTAAAATTGCCGTATCAGGATGTCCAAGAAACTGTGCAGAGGCTACTATTAAAGATATAGGTGTAATTGCAGTTGATTCAGGATGGGAAATTAGTATTGCTGGAAATGGTGGTATTAAAGTAAGAGTAACTGACTTTTTTACAAAAGTTACAACTAATGAAGAGTTGTATCATTATATAAAAGCAATTATGCAATTTTATAGAGAAGATGCATATTACTTAGAAAGAACTGCTCATTGGGTTGAAAGAGTTGGTTTACAATACGTTAAAGATGCACTTTTAGAAGATAAATCACAAGTAGATTTTTATGCAGCTAGATTTGATGAATCTCAAAGAACAGCTCAAATTGACCCATGGGAGCAATCAAGAAAAGATGGCTTTACAGATGAGTTTAGTCCAATAGTAATAGCACCTGAAAACTCAGAAAGTTTTGAAGCAAAGGAAACAATATAATGGCAAAATGGATTAAAATCACAGAAGTAGAAAACATCCCATCAATGGGTTCAAGAGTAATTCAATACGGTGAAATCGAAATTGCAGTTTTTAAAACAAGAGATGGTTCAATTTTTGCAATAAATAATGTCTGCCCTCATAAACAAGGGAAGTTAAGTGAAGGATTAATCCATGAATCAGTTGTTACTTGTCCTATGCACAACTGGGATATTGACCTTAAATCTGGTAAAGCTTTAGGAAATGATAGTGGATGTACTAATGTTTATGAAAGTAAAATTGAAAGTAATATTATTTATCTAAATATTTAACATTATTTAAACTACTAAAATATAAACACTTGTATATAAAACATACATACAATGAACTCTAGATATCTAATAAATAAGTATAATACAAAAAAGTATTATAGGATAGTTTAATGAAAGAGTTTATAGAAACATACAAAGAGCACCAAGAAGAAATTGAATTTTTTTTACAAGAAAGTGTTAAAAATCTTGGTAGCTTGACTGTACACAAAAAAAGTGAATTTTCTAAATTATTTAACCTTTTCCCATCATTAGAACTTATTTATTTTACAAATAAAGATACTAAAATTCAAAGTACTGCAAATTATTACAGAACTAGTATAGACGAAGAAGCAAAAGATAAAAATAGATCATATTTAATTTCTAAATTAGAATTTAAAGGTGAGAATATTGCTTTTTCTAAACCTTATATCAGTATTGCAACACGAAACAATTGTGTAACTCTTACTATTAAAGAAGGTGATCAAATTATATTTTTAGATTTTAGAATTGATATATTACTTGAAAAACTAAACTTACTAGAATTAAACAAACCATTTCATTCTATAACAAAAGGGTTTTATATTTTTGCAGGTTTTTCTATGATGATGTTATCAATTATTACAATTGTATTTTCTTTATATGACTTTGCTTATTATTTAATTGCTGAAAGTACACTATCTTTAGAAATGATATTTAAACCAATTATCGCCTTAACTCTAAGTATTGCCATTTTTGATCTAGCAAAAACCATACTAGAACAAGAAGTATTTTTTAAATCTTATTCAAAAAATGCTAAAGTTGAAACTAAAATATTAACAAAATTCTTAAGTACAATTATTATTGCATTGTCTATAGAAGCACTTATTGTAGTATTTAAAATTGCATTAAATGATTATGACAAAATGATAAATGCATTTTACTTAATAGCAGGTATCTCTTTAATACTTATATCACTTACAGCATTTACTAACTTTTCAACAAAGAAAAGTAAGTAATTCTTTGTAACATTTAAATATATTGTAGACATTTGATTATTTAATAAACAATTTTAAAAAAAATTTAAAAAATTATACTGTATACTTTATACTGTATAATTAATTTATATCATATAAGGCTAAAAAATATGCAAGACTATATAGCACAGGATGAAATTTCTAAAGAAATATTAAACTCGGCAAAGTTATTACAAGCAGTAAATGTTCATGCGTTAATAATTGGAACACCAGGTGTTGGTAAGAAATCTTTAGCTTCTTATATACTACCTAATTCAAAAGTTTATAATGCTAAAATACTACAGCAAGATATACAAGATGAAATAATAAATATACAAGATGATGCAATTATTATTGATAAAATACATGAAGTAACAAATATTGATCTATTATTAAACTGGATTGATATAAATAATATTCGAATTATTGCTATATCAAATAATAATATGTTAAATCAAAAATTAAAAGATATATTTTCAATAAATTTAGAAGTTCCAGATTTATATAAAAGAGATCTTGATGCAAAAGCTTTGATAAATAAATTTTCTGTAGAAGCATCTCAAACTTTAGATATGGAAATGATCTCAACATCTAAATTAATAACAAATATTACAAATAACACTCATTCACTAAAGAAATCAATATACTTTTCTTACCTTTTTGAGACGATTGGAGAAGAAGAAATATTAATGTTCTTAGAAAAATATTTAGGTGAAAATCTTGGAGAAGATAATGCATATAAAAATCTTTTATATTTATTTGAAGTTCCTCTAATAAAAGCATCTACTAAAAAATATAAATCACAAGTACAAGTTGCTAAACATTTGGGGTTAAATAGAATAACTTTACGTAAAAAACTAGAAACACATAGAGAATTATTATGATAGATTTAAATATACAAATTGAAGACTTAATATCAAATAATGCAAGTGATTTTGAAATATCAAAAGTTTTTAAAAACTATTTTAAAAATTATGTAGCATCTATTGACACAACTTTAGAGACAACTGGTGGTAAAGATTTTTTTGTAAAACATACAAAACATACTGACAAATTTTTAATTTTACTTTATAAATATATTTTAAGAAAAAACTTTGGTTCATATCAACCTATGAGTTCATCTATTCCGATTAGTTTGATAGCACTTGGATCTTATGGAAGACAACAGCTTTGTATCTATTCGGATATTGATATAATGATTTTATATGAAGATATTAAAGGCTACAACTTAAAAGAAATTATGGAAGAATTTATAACTCTAGCTTGGGATTGTGGATTAAAACTAGGTTCAAGAGTACATGAATTAAAAGAAGTTGCTCTAAGTGTTGAAGAAGATATTACTATAAAAAGTTCTATTTTGGAATCAAGAATGATTTTTGGTTCTAAATATCTTTGGTATGGTTATGAAAATGTTTTATCTTTAATCAGAAAAACAAATCAAAAAGAATTCGTCTTAGAAAAACTAGAAGAACATAAACAAAGACTTTTAAAATATCCATTAAAAATGGAACCAAATATCAAAGATGGATTTGGAGGAATTAGAGAATCTAATATGATGTATTGGATTGCTAATATTTTGTATGGAACAACAGATACAAAAAGTTTAATAGGCATAGAATTTACAGAAGATGAGTATAGAAAGTATAGACAGTCTTTAGAATATGTCTTTCAGGTTAGAAACGCTTTACACAATATTGCAAGAAAAAAACAAGACCAAGTAACTTTTGATATATTACCTGAATTAAGCACTAAACTAGGTTTCAAAAATACTCCAAGACATACAAAAGATAGACAATGTATGGCAAAACTTTTGACATGCTTACATATCATTCATAGTTTTACAGCAACTATGGTTAAAAAGTTTACTAGACGTATTATTTTTAAATCTGAAAATATAACTAAACTAAAAGAATTTAGATACAAAAAGAATTTATATATCGTAGAAAATACTTTATATACTTCTTTTAATGCAAAACAAGTAACATTAAATTCTCTTTTGAAAGAATTAATTGAACTTCCTTCTACTGTAACAAGATTCGATAGATCATATATATATTATGCAAGTAAAGTAAAACTACCTAGAACACAGTCTAAAGAATTGCAAAAAAATATTAAATCTATGCTTTTTAAGAAACGATTATATCCTGTAATTAAATTAATTTATAATGCAGGTTTATTTCAAGCTGTTCTGCCAAGTACAAAAAAAATAATTGATCAACCACAATTTGATGGTTATCACCAACACCCTGTTGATGTTCATTCAATTGCAACATTAAAATTTGCAGAAAATATAAAAGATCCTTATGTTAAAGAAATATTTGACTCTTTAAATAAACAACAACAAAGTATTACAAAACTTGTAGCATTATTTCATGATATTGGAAAAGGAAGACCTACTGATCATCATATTGTCGGAGAAAAACTATTCAAAGGAATGGGAGCTTCTTTTAGTTTTGGTGAAGAACTTACAAGAGTAGGTGCTAGACTTGTAAGATATCATAATATGATGTCTTATATTGCTACTCATGATGATATTTATTCTGAAAAAACTATTCTAAATTTTGTAGGATTAGTAAAATCAGAATTAGCTTTAAAGATGCTATATGTAGTAACATACTGTGATATCTCTGCAGTTGGAAATAATATATATAATTCATCTATGGCTTCACTTTTAAAACAACTTTATACTCAAACTCTTCCTGCTTTTGAAAATAAAGAACTTTTAAATGAAAGTTCAAGAAGGGTTGCTAAACAAAATACAATTAAAAATTTGAAAAGATACAAAGAGTTACCAAATTTAGTAAAAAAGAAAATCATGTATATTTCATCAAATCAAATATTTTTAATATTAAAAGCAGAAGATATTTTAGATATTGCAGTTAAAGCAAAAGATGTTAATGATTACATTTACAAAATAATGAATACAACTCATTTAACGATAAGAATCATTAGAAATGTGCCTTTAAATCTTGGATATCTTTTAGGGAAACTAGAGTTTTTAAATATTTCTTCAATGAATATATTTAAATTATATGATAATAAAAAAGCATTTTATATCTCTTTTACTGAAAGAGTTAATGATGATGATTTACCTTTTATTGAAGAAGTTATTAAAGATTCATTTGATATGTCAAAAAATACAAAACTGACAAGACCAGTAATTAAAAAAGAACATATAAAGGTTAATTGTAATCATACAGCTCATTTAGCTTCTATGAGTATAGTAGCAGAAGATCAAAAAGGTTTATTCGCACATATTGCAAAGATTTTCGATGATTTTAATATTGAGATTGAAAGTGCAAAACTACATACGATTAAAGGTTTTGCAAATGATTTATTTTTGATTGAAAAAAATGGTAATTTTTGTGGACATCAAGATGATATTATAGATTTAATGTGTGAAGAAAGTAAAATAAAATAAGTTAATTTTTTCTTATTTTTTTACTTAATGAATCTAATGAAAACACCAATAGTGCTACCCAAATAAGTACAAAGGTAATTAGTTTATCACTATTAAACTCTTCATGATAAACAAAAATTGCAAGTAAAAAAGCACAAGTAGGTCCTAAGTATTGAAAGAAACCTAAGGTTGATAACTTCATTCTAGTAGCTGCTCCATTAAATAAAAGCAAAGGAGTAATGGTAATAATTCCCCCAAGAACTAACATAATATTTATATAATCACTTGAGTTCACACTGTAATTTAAAAATGATATTGTTCCACTTACAATAAGATAATAAATACCTAATAAAGCAAAAGGCAACATAATTAAAGTCTCTACAAATAAACCTACTATAGAGCCTATATTAATTTTTTTTCTTATCATTCCATAAAGAGCAAAACTAAAAGCTAAAACAAGTGAAACAAAAGGCATAGACCCTAAAGATAACAGTTGATATAAAACTGCTATAAACGCAATAAAAACTGCAATATATTGATATTTTGTCATTCTTTCATGGAAGATTACATATCCTAAAAATACGCTTACAAGTGGATTTATATAGTACCCAAATGCAGTTTCCATAATTTTATCATTTGCCACAGCCCAGATAAATACAAGCCAATTAAGTGATATAAAAAAACTTGAAAAAGCTAAGTATTTTAGTTTTTTCATATCTATAATAACTTTTTTAAAGACATCTACTTGTTTTGTAATAAATAATAAGGGTATTAAAATTATAAAAGACCAAACTATTCTATGTATTAAAACCTCTAATGGCTCAACACTTGCTACTTGTTTGAAATATATAGGAGCAAGTGCTCCCCAAAATAAAAATGCTAATACAGCATATAGTTGACCTAATCTAGTCTCATTCAAAAATATTCTTTATATTAAATTTACGCAACTATATCTGAAATGATTTTAAAATAAAGCTTTTATTTCCACTAAAGCCCCTACTTTTGAACTTGAGCAAAGATACCAGCTTGAACTACTACTTTTTTTGCATTTTCTTCTTTTGTTGTAATTCTTGGTATTCTATTAAAACTATCTGGATTTTCTTTTAACTATTTTATTATTCTAATGCTTCAATAACTTTTGGAAGTAAAATTTCTTCTATTTCTTTATATGTAGCTTCAAATGCATCAAAACCTTTTCCATCTGGATCTTCAAATCCTACATGAATAACTTTTACAGCTTTTGGGAACATAGGACAAGTTTCATTTGCATGGTCACAAACAGTTACAACTAAATCATACTCATTTTCAATTACTGTATCAATAGTTTTTGAATGGTATTTTTCATCCCAAATACCTTTTTGTTCTAATAATTTTTGGGCATTTGGATTAACTCTACCACTTGCTTTTACACCTGAAGAATCTGAAGATATTCCTTCTAATTTTGAATTAATTAAAGCTTCTGCAATAATACTTCTACACGAGTTTCCTGTGCATAAAATTAAAACCTTTTTGTCTACTGTGTTTTGCATTTTTCTATCCTTTTTTATTTTAAATTAATTTATTTTCTTACAACCACGCTAGTGATAATAATACTACTAGTAAAACTGGTGGTGTAATAATTAGACCAAATTTACTATATTGTGCAAATGAAATATTTACACCCTTTTTTGCTAATACATGTAACCATAAAAGTGTTGCTAAAGAACCAAATGGTGTCATTTTAGGTCCTAAGTTACAGCCAATAATATTCGCATATGCTAAAGCTTGATTTGGTATATCTTGAAGTGCAATATCCATGATCATAACTGTTGGCATATTATTCATAATAGCTGATAAGAATGCTGCAATAAAACCTGTCCCTACAATTGCAACAGTATCACTTCTAGTACTTAAATCTTGTAAGATTAAAGCTAAATAATCAGTAAGCCCTGCATTTTTAAGTCCATAAACTACAATATATAATCCAATACTAAACCATACAACTTGCCAAGGTGCTTCTTTTATAATACGAACAGGTTCAACTGTTTTAAACATTGTTGCAATGATTAAAAATATAACCCCACCACCAAGAGCAAAGACTGCAACTGGTAAATCATAAGCATCTCCAACAAAATATCCTACAATTAATAAAACTAAAAAAACCCAAGATAATTTAAATAATGTATCATTTTTAATTACACTTGCTGGTTCTTTTAAAAGTGAAATATCCACAGTTTTTGGAATATCTTTTCGTAATAAAATCCATAAGAAAACAATAGATATAAATACACTTACGATATATGGTATTATCATATTTGAAATATATTCAGAGAATCCTATATCAAAATAGTTTGCTGTTACAATATTTGTAAGGTTTGAAAATACTAAAGGTAATGATGCACTATCACTTATGAAACCACCTGCAAGTAAAAAAGCAACTATTGATTTCATATTTAACTTTAAAATTCTCATTTTAGCTAATAAAATTGGTGTTAAAATAAGTGCTGCTCCATCATTTGCAAATAATGCAGATACAAATGCACCCAATAAAATAGAATAAATAAACATTTTCATTCCACTTCCATTTGAGAACTTTGCCATTTTTAAAGCACACCATTCAAAAAAACCTATTTCATCTAAAACCATAGACAAAATTATAATACCAATAAAAGAAAGTGTAGCATCCCAAACAATATCAGTTACTATTAAAACATCTGAAAAACTTACTACACCTAAAACTAAAGCAACTATTGCTCCAATAACAGCTGTAGTTCCTATTTGTAAATTTCTTGGTTGCCAGATTACAAAAATAAGTGTAACTATAAATATAAGTGAACTAAGTATCATAATTCATCTTCTTTTATTTCAGATTCATTGGCTTTAAGAACATAAATAAATGTATCTACATCCAGCTCATCATATCTTTCAACACAGACTTCTTGACGCTCAAATTCATCTCCCTCAAACTCATCTAAATTATCCCAATGGTTAATTAAGTTATTTGAATAGAACAAAAATCCATGAATAGTATCTCCACTTCCATCTTCGTTTAATTTAATACCAGGATATCCCATAGATGCAGACCATCCAGCATCTTTTAGATTTCCCTTTACAGTTGCGGGTACAAATTTTCCTACAATATTTTCCAAAACATGTCCATTTGGACAGTTTGGCATTAGAGTTCCATATACAAAAAGTGTATCAGTCATTTTCTTCACAAGCCTTTTTTAAATTTGGTAAATTAATATCTAAAGTATTTATCTCTTTAATTGCAGAAATTCTAAACTCATCAAGTGGAGCTCTAATAGAGTAATAAGCCCATCTTCCTTCTCGTTCAACTTTTAAGAAACCTGATTCTTTTAAAATTTTCAAATGTCTAGATAGTCTAGATTGAATCATTTCAAAAGAATTTTCCAAGTCACATACACAGCATTTGCCATAAATATTTATAAATTTAAGTAATTTAATTCTTGTTTCATCATTTAAAGCACTTACAGTTTTTAAGAAAATATCCATTATTTACCTTTCATTTTAGAAAGTATATCATATTTATATCAATATATCAATATATCTTGATATATTAATCTCAATATATTCTTGCAAGTGCGTTTAGGCACTTGCTATTTTAAGAGTTTTTAAATAACTGATAAATTGAAGAAAAATCTTCGTTACCTTTCCCCATCATTTTCATTTTAGAGAATAACTCTTTGGGAATTGCAGCTGAATAAAGTGGTTTTTTCATAGAATATGCTAAATCTTGTAAACAATGTAAGTCTTTATTTATTGCATCATTTGAAAAGTGTGCTGAGAAATCTTCAGTAATTAACTTTTGTTTTTTAGCATTTAAAACAAGAGATGTTCCACCACCAACACCTAAAATATCTAAAGCTTTTTCTTTTGGAATTTCACAATCTTCTGCAAGAGAAGTACACTCTGCAATTGTTGCCATAAATGAACCTAAACATAAGTTATTTATTAACTTCATTTTTGTAGCACTTCCTTGTTTTTCAAGGAAGAAAATTTCTTTTCCAATCTTTTCTAAAAGAGGTTTAACCTCCTTGTAAACTTCTTTCTTTCCAGATGCTACTAGAGTTAATACTCCAGCAAGTGCTGGAGCAACACTTCCAAATACTGGATTCTCAAGATATTTAACACTAAACTCTTCCATAATTTTATGTACATTTAAAACATCTTCAAAATGATGAGTACTTAAATCAATAATTGTTTTGCCTTTTAATTCTTCACATAAAAGTCCATCTTCCATATGTAAAATATTATCAACAGCCGGAGAATCAAAAAGACATAAAAATATCACATCACATTTTGAAAGTAAATCTTTTGGAGTGTCAACAACATCAAAACTTTTTGCAATAGCTTTTTCTTTTGTTCTATTATAAGTAAGAACCGTCTCACCTACTTCTTTTAATCTAGTTGCAACTGCAGTTCCTAAGTTTCCTAAACCTATAAATCCTATTGGCATGACTTCTCCTATATTTTTTGTATATTATATGGGAGTTTTTTTAAAGGTAAATAAAAATAATGATTTTGTAAAAAAGAGTGTGAATAAATAGATGGATAAACCATCTATTTATATGTTTATATTAGTGTTTTCTGATTTTAAGACTATTTTTTAAAATCTGCTAAAATTTTAGCTTTTAACTTAGGAATTGTAAATCCAAATTCGTCAAATAAATCATTTGCTGGACCACTTGCTCCAAATGTATCCATTCCATAAACTTTATCTGCAAATCTGTAGTATTCTAATCCACGA
>CAJQLJ010000027.1 GCA_905479135.1 uncultured Campylobacterales bacterium
TAAAAGTATAAAGATACATTAAACTTTGTATGTAAAAGTCTTGAAAGTGCAATACCATCCGCACCATTATTTCCACTACCACATACTATTAAAATAGATTTTTTATCATGATACTTTTCTTCAATATGTAAAGCCATACAATTTGCTGCATGTTCCATAAGTATATCTTCACTTAAAGAAAATTTTTCGTAACATCTTTTATCTAAAGAGCCTACCTCATCAAATATTTTTTGCATTAAAAATCCTTTGCTCTATTTAAACTTCCATCCATCTGCTTTTAAGATTATGATGATTTTTTCTTTTACATCACCTTGAACTTCTATCCACTCTTCTTTAATAGCACCGCCACAAGCTAGTTTTTTCTTTAGTAGTTTTAATACTTCTTTTTTATCATCATTACTTAAAGAAAATCTACCAATTAAAGTTACTGGTTTTCCTTTTCTTTTTTCATAAGTAAATACTAATTGATGTTGGTTCTTTGGCAAAATTTCATTTTTATTAAAAGTGCTTGGAGTACTAGATTTATTGTTTTTATTACTTATTTTTTTCTTCTTTGGTTTTTCATCATATTTTGATTTATCATGATTATCACCATCAAGTTTTGCACCCATTTCAAAAATCATCTAAAATCCTTTTAGTCTTGATTGAACATCAATATCATCAATTTTTGTAAAATCTTTTAGCTTATATTGTTCAACTGCAACTCTACCAATCATAGCAGCATTATCACTACAGTACTTTAACTGACTTAAATACAAAGTAGTACCATTTTTTGTACATAAATCTTCTATTTGAGCTCTTAAATATATATTAGCACTGGCTCCACCTACTATTGCAAAGTTTGTAGGAACTTTTTGCTTGAACAATTTTTTTATTTTTTGCATAACATGGCTTATTGCTGTTTTTTGAAAAGATGCACAAATATCATATTTATCTTGCATCTCAATACTTCCATCTTCGTTAGTATATTTTTCAATTATTAATCTTACTGCATTTTTAAGACCTGAATATGAAAATTCAATATTTGGACTTTGTCTTAATGGAACTGGTAATTCAAATCTATTTTCATCACCTTTTAAAGCATATTCTTGAACAACAGGACCGCCAGGATATCCAAGACCCAACATTTTTGATACCTTATCAAAACTCTCACCAAAACTATCATCCATAGTACTTGCTATTAAATTCATTTCATTTAATGAATTAGCTTCAATTATTTGAGTATGTCCACCGGAAACTAAAAGAATAGTCATAGGTAGTACTTCTTCTTTTTCTATAAAAAGAGAATATATATGTCCTTTTAAATGATTTACAGAAATAAGAGGAATATCTAATGAAAGACTCAAGGCTTTTGCCATAGTTACGCCTTCCATTAATGTAACAGATAAGCCAGGAGCTGTTGTAACTGCTATTGCTTTTAACTTTGGGAAGTACTCTAAGCATTCTTCAAGTATCTTTGGAAGTGCTTCTATATGTAATCTTGCAGCTAATTCGGGAACTACTCCACCATAAACACTATGCTGTAATTCTTGAGATATTTTCTTATGATAGACTAATTCTAATGTTTCGCTATTTGTTATTGCAATAGAGCTATCATCACAAGAACTTTCAATACTTAAAATCATTTTGTAATCCAATCAAGAGCAAAATCAGATGAATTAAAACCTGAATCTGTATTTATATGTCCGGCATCTTTTAATACATTTATTTCAATGTTTAATTTTTCTTTTAATTCCAATGCTTCATCTTCACTCATATAAGGATCATTTGTTGAAGCTATCATGATAACTTCTTTGGCTTTTAAATCTTTTGCAATTGGGTAAGGATAAAAAGTGCTTGCAGCTTCAACAACTCTATTTCTACTAACAGGTGCTACTAGCATCAATTTTTCTAAACTAATATCTAACTCATCACAAGTATGAAACCATAATACATTTGCTAAAGAGTGACAAACAACAACATCTGGATTAAAGTGTGCTAATTCTTTTTTTAAGGATTCTTTCCACATATCAATATTTGGATTATCTCTATTAGGCATTTTTGGAAAAGATACTATGTAGTGCTGTTTAATTAAATCAGCTGCTAAACAAGCTTGCCAATGAGGATAATCACTACCTCCAAGACCATGTAATACTAAAACTCTTTTACTCAAAATATCTTTCCCTTTTTTATTCTACTTTTATGCTACTGATTTTAAATTTACCTTTTTCAAGCTGAATCTTAGCACTATCATTTAGTAGTTCAATATCTACTTTGTATCCAGTCTTATAAACCAAACCAACTAAATTTTTAGCAGCTTCAGTTTTTTTTGTTGTAGTAGTATTAAACTCTTTCCATTCTTCAAATTTTTTTTCATATACATCAACAACTTCTTTTTCAAATTTTGATCTTGTAAATATTAAATAAACAACCAAAACTAGTAATATTCCAAAAGGAACAAGCATATCAAGACTCACAATAATACCTCACTTCTTTATCGATTTCAAAAATATCATCAAGTGTATTTATTTTTATATTATTAAATTTATTCAAGGCATTTAAAGAGATTCTTGAAACATCTAAAAATCCAATTTTTGAGTTTAGGAACTTTGAAACACCTACTTCATTCGCTGCATTTAAAACTACACCTAAATCAAGATTATTTATAATTTCATCTTTAGCTTCCCATATTGGATATCTAGAAATTTCTATCTTTTTAAACTCTAAACTTCCAACTTCAATTAAATCAACTGGCTTTAAAACTTGTTCATCACATTTTCCTAAAATTGCATAAGCAATAGGAAGCTGCATAGAAGCATTTGCAATATGTGCAGTTGTACTTCCATCTTTAAAGTTAATCATCGCATGAATTAAAGATTTCGTTTCAATTATTGCATCTAGTTTTCTTACATCAAATAACCAAGCAGCTTCCATGAGTTCAAATATTTTATTTGTCATAGTAGCACTATCTATTGTGATTTTATTTCCCATTGACCAATTTGGATGATTAAGTGCTTCTTTGATTGAAACATTTGCTAAATCATTAAGTGAATAATCTCTAAAAGACCCTCCACTTGCCGTAATAGTCATAGAATCTATAGCTTTATCTTGGAGTAAATACCACAAGCCAAAATGCTCTGAATCTATAGGACTAAGTTTACTTTGATCAATAAATTTTCCAGCAACAACAAGTGATTCTTTATTTGCTAATGCAATCTTTTTATTACACTCTATTGCTTTAAGTGTTGGTCTTAAACCTAGAAAACCAACAAGAGCATTTACTACTGTTTGAGATTTACTATTTTCGATTGCATTAAGTATTTCATCTTCTCCAAAAGATACATCAGAATGATTTACTTTTGCTATATCAACTTTATTAGCAATAACTACTTTTTTAGGTTTAAACTCTTCAATTTGTTTATTTAACACTTCTATATTACTTCCTGCTACAAGTACTTCAACATTTAAGTTAAATTTTCTTGCTATGTTTAAAGTATTAACACCAATTGAACCAGTAGAACCTAATATAATCATCCAACTACCCTAAGAAGAACTAACATTACAATGGCACCAAAAAGGTAACCATCTGTTCTATCTAATATTCCACCATGTCCTGGTAAAATATCTCCACTATCTTTTATTCCAGCTTCTCTTTTTAAATATGATTCATACAAATCACCAAACACAGAAGAAAGAGCAACAATTGCTGAAACAACAATTGCAGATACTATATGAAGATTATCATTTGCAAAGAACGAACCTAAGATAGTTGCAATAACAACACCGCCAACAACTCCTTCAATGGTCTTGTTTGGACTAGTTTCACTAAACTTTGTTTTCCCCATACTTTTTCCTACAAAATATGCACCAGTATCAGCACTAGCAACAATAACAAGTAACCATAAAAGAGTCATAACTCCGTATTCACTGTATAAAGATAATAAAAATAGAAAAGATGCAGTTGGGTAAAAAAGAGGTAAAAACATTTTTTTGTCAAGTGTTTTTTTATAAGCTAATTGAGAAGCATAACCAATAGCCACAATGAAGATTAAATCTTCTGGGTTTGGATAAAAATACGCTGCAAACCAAAGAAGTGCTGAATAAACATAAATACTATCACTATCTAATTGAAAAAGTTTTTTAGCTTCTGAAATAGATATCATTAGCATAGTCCCAAATAAAAGCCACATTACAAAATATGAATCAATATATCCTATAATTATCATTGCAATAATTAGAATTACACCTGTTTTTATTCGAGTTGAACTCTCTTTGATTATGTTAGCCATAAAGTAAACCTTCTAATTTCTTAAGTTGTTATGATTATACTAAATTTTGGCTTTTGGTTTAATTTGTGATAAATATTTATAAATTAATCAAACAATACTACTATTTAAGTAGGAGATTAAATCATTAAATCTTTATCCCAACAGTAGTATATGGATTATATAAAACATTTGAGCCTGATTGAACTTTTACATTTCTTCTTTGCGTAAAATCAACTTCATAATCACCTGAGAAATCAACAGAAAACTTAGCACATAAAACTGCGGCTTGTTCAATTACAGAATCAGGTATTGTTTTCTTAGTATTTTGAACTATTACATGGGAAGATGGTCTATCTTTTAAGTGAAACCAAAAATCACTTGCTTTTGAATTTTTTAGTAAGTATATATTTTCTCTCTCACTAGTTCCTAGCATAATTTTAAAACCTTCGTAAAAAAAGCTTTCATAAGGTTGTGCTTTTTTTGTTCGTTTTTGATTCTTCTCTTTTTTAGGATACAAGAATTCACATTCTTCTATAGTATTAGCATTTTTTAGGCTATTTACCATTCTATGCAAGAATTCTAATTTTTCATCTAGGTTATCTTTTTCTATTGAAATATGAAGTGCTTTTTGTTTAGCTTTTTTTGCTTTTTTAAATAAGTCGTTTGAATACTTTGAAGCGGATGATGCTTTATCTAGAAAGACTTCTACTTCCATTCCTTCATAATTATAGGCTTTAAAAGAATCTTGATATGGTTTTAAAGTATGTAAATTTGACAATATCATATTTGCTTTTTCATAAAGAAGTTTTGATTCTTCTTCAAGTTCTTCTTTTTTAGGTAAGGATTTGATTGTCTTATCTAACTTTTTTATTTTTTTTTGTATTTGACTGATTTTTACTTTTTTTAAATTCTCTAAATTTTGGTTTTCTTTTTCATCATATATTTTATATAAGTAAGACTCAATATCTTCAACCTCTTCAATCTTTGGTATAAAATTTTGTTTAGGAATTTCATCTAATGAAATTCCAACTTTTACAACTCTACTTGAAGAGAATTCATCAACATGTCTTAATGCTTCAATTATTATCCTATTTTCATCTAAAATGATAATATTTGTATGCTTACCAGTAAATTCGAGCTGAAGAATAGTTGTTAGTTTTTTATATGACGAGGAAGAGTTAACTTTTATATTTATTATCTTATCATCATTATACATTTCAATATTTTCAATTTTAGAGTTATAAAATCTTTTTTGCAAAGATACATCAAATGGTGCATTAAAATCTTTTTTAGATTTTAATAAACTAGTAGATTTAAAAACTGTACTAGAACCTTTAGACATATCAAAATATAGAATATTGCTATTGTTAAATTCAATTATAATTGTATTATTGTCAATACGCTTTATAACTTTGATACTTTGTGTATTTTTTATTAAATACTCAACTAAATGTTTTAATAAAAAATACTTCATTACTACTCCAGTTTATCTTTGCTTATTTATAAGAGTGATTGTATCTAAATTTTCATTAGGAAATATTCGATCTTAAGCTTCAATTTTTAGGAAAACTAATCAAATTTATAAATAAGTAATTTAGTTTAAGTCTCTTTGCGATAAAATAAGCTAAATTTAATAATATAATTAACAAATAAAGGAAACTATTGGAACCAATAGGTGTATTAAAAGATGGTCAGATTTATGACCTTCAAACTGCTGAAGCTTTAAATATCGAAGGTGATATTATAAAGCAAGACAACTCTGCTGAATCTTTAGAGATTCTTAGACACTCATGTGCTCACATGATGGCGCAAGCTATTAAAGAGCTTTATCCTGATGCAAAATTCTTTGTAGGACCTGTTGTAACAGAAGGTTTTTACTATGACTTTAAAGTAGCTACTAAAATATCTGATGAAGATTTACCAGCTATTGAAAAGAAAATGAAAGAGATTGCAAACAGAAAACTTAAAATCGAAAGATATGAAACTACTAGAGAAGATATTATTGCAAAATTTGCTGATGATGAATTAAAACAAGCTGTTTTAAAGAATATTACAGATGATACTTTAACTATGTATAAACAAGGTGATTTTGAAGATTTATGTCGTGGTCCTCACTTACCAACAACTGGTATGATTAGAGCTTTTAAACTAACACGAGTTGCAGGTGCTTATCTTGGTGGTGATGAAGAAAACGAAATGATCACAAGAATCTACGGAATTGCTTTCTTTGATAAAAAAGAATTAAATGACTATGTTAGAATGCTTGAAGAGGCTAAAAAACGAGATCATAGAAAACTTGGAAATGAATTAGAATTATTTACATTTAATGAAGATGTAGGTGCTGGGTTACCACTATGGTTACCAAATGGTTCAAGATTAAGATCTAAATTAGAGCATCTATTATACAAAGCTCATAGAATTAGAGGTTATGAACCAGTTCGTGGTCCAGAAATTTTAAAATCTGATATGTGGGATGTTTCAGGACACAATGCAAATTATGGTCAAAACATGTATTACACAGAAATTGATGGTCAAAAATATGGAATGAAGCCTATGAACTGTGTTGGTCACATCCAAATTTTTAAAAATGATTTAGTTTCATATAAAGATTTACCAAAAAAACTATTTGAATACGGTGTTGTTCATAGACATGAAATGAGTGGTGCTATGCATGGTTTATTCCGTGTAAGAGAATTTACTCAAGATGATGCACATATTTTTTGTACACCTGCACAAGTAAAAGAAGTAATTATTGATGTACTAGAATTTGTTGATTCATTAATGAAAACATTTGATTTCGAATACGAAATGGAAGTTTCAACAAAACCTAAAAAAGCAATAGGTGATGATGAATTTTGGGAAACTACTACTAAAGGTATTATGGATGCGCTTGATTCTGAAAACTTACCTTATGGAATTGATGAGGGTGGCGGAGCATTTTATGGTCCAAAAATTGATATTAAAATCACTGATGCTATTGGAAGAAAATGGCAATGTGGTACAATACAAGTAGATATGAACTTACCTGAAAGATTTAATGTTGAATATATTAATGATGAAGGTCATAAAGAACAACCAGTGATGATTCATAGAGCTATACTAGGTTCATTTGAAAGATTTATTGGTATTTTAACTGAACATTGTGCTGGGGAATTTCCATTTGTTATTGCACCAACACAAGTAATTTTTGTACCAATTGCAGATACTCATGTTGAATATGCAAAACAACTACAAAAAGAGTTATTATATGACGAAATGGACTCTAAAATCTTTGATATGAACGAAAGTTTAAATAAAAGAATTAGAATGGCAGAAAAGCAAAGAGTTCCTATGATTGTAGTTATTGGTGATGAAGAAGTTTCAAATCAAACAATTGCATTAAGAAATAGAAGAACTAGAGAACAGTCTAATATGAGTAAAGAGGAATTCATTACTATGTTAAATGAAATTAAAAAAGGAAGTAGAATTTGAGTAGAGACAAAAAAAATAGTGTAATTATGAACGAAATGATTACAGCAAAAGAAGTTAGATGTACAGCTGATAATGGATCAAATTATGGAATTATTCCAACACATGAAGCATTGGCTCATGCTGATGAATTAGGATTAGATTTAGTTCTTATTGCTCCAGATGGTAAACCACCTGTTGCAAAAATCATGGATTATGGTAAATTTAAATACCAACAAGAAAAGAAAAAAAAAGAAGCTAGAAAAAATCAAAAAGTAATCGTAGTAAAAGAAATCAAACTTTCTGTAAAAATTGCTGATAATGATATTAATTATAAAGTTAAACACTCAAGAGAATTCTTAGAAGCTGGACATCATGTTAAGTTTAGAGTATTTTTAAGAGGTAGAGAAATGGCAAATCCACAAGCAGGTATTGATGTACTTAAAAGAGTATGGCCAATGGTTGAAGATTTAGCTGTAATGGATAAAGAACCTAAACTAGAAGGAAGATACGTAAATATGATGGCTCTTCCTAAAAAAGACGAAAATCATAAATAAAAAAGAAGAGAACCTACTCTCTCTTCTTTAACTTTCAAATCTTATTTAAACCTAATTTAATAAAATTTTAAGTATAATCCTAGACTTTTTCATTTCTAAATGAAATTGCAAATTTAAAAAAGGATTTTTCAATGCCTAAGATGAAAACTAATAGTGGCGCTTTAAAGAGATTTAAAATAAAGAAAAATGGTTCTATTAAAAGAGGATCAGCTTTTAGAAGTCACATCTTAACTAAAATGTCTCAAAAGAGAAAAAGAAACCTTAGAGGACCACAAACTGTTGCAGCTGTGGATTCAACTAGAGTTAAAAGAATGTTAAACAAAGCGTAATCATTTATTTAAAATGATTTTTTAGTCCCTCCACAAATAGTGGAAAAGTTCAACAGTTTTGTTGACACCTTATTATTTTTTAAAATAATGGTAAAGAAAGGAAAAACATGCCTAGAGTTAAAACTGGTGTAGTTAGAAGAAGAAGACATAAGAAAGTATTAAAAGCGGCTAAAGGATTCTACAGTGGTAGAAGAAAACACTTTAGAAAAGCGAAAGAACAATTAGAACACTCATTAGTGTACGCATACAGAGATAGAAGACAGAAAAAAAGAGATATTAGAAAGCTTTGGATTGTAAGAATCAATGCTGCTTGTAGATTAAATGATATCAACTATTCTAGATTCATGAACGGATTAAAAATAGCTGGAATTACTTTAGATAGAAAAATCTTAGCTGATATGGCAATGAATGATTATACATCATTTGTATCATTAGTTAATTCTGCAAAAGATGCATTAAAATAATAAATTTGCAAAAATAAAAAAGGGATTGATTAAATTCAATCCCTTTTTTTATGTCTAATAAAACTAACTTTAATTAACTCATTTTATATTAAAAGAATATCAAAAAAGAGTTACTATTTAACTAATATTTATTTATAATACTTAATGATCTTTGATATTCATCTTTATTATTTAAATTAATAAATTCATTATCATCTGTAAATTCAACACGTTTAGTATTATTATTTTCAAGTAAATAATTTACTTTATGAATATCCATAATCAACATCTTATTTATAAACTCTACTAAATTTGTTGAAAAAAGACCACATAGATTATGTGTTTTTACAGTTTGAGCAACACAGATATCGCTGTTGTATGAATTATTAATTAATTTATTTATTGACCCTATAGAAACAAAAGGAGTATCAACTGTAATTATAAATACTTTTGAGCTTTTAATTGTTTTAAATATTGTTTGTAAAGCTACGATAGGGGAAAAGATTTCACTTTGATCAAGTATTAAATATTTTTCTTTTTTTTTAAGAAAATCAAATTTATCTACTTTTGAAGATATATATATATCTTCGAACCTGTCTTCTAATCTTTCATATTGATACTGAATTAGCGAGTTTGAATTACAGAAAGGAAGAAGAGATTTATCTTCACCCATTCTTCTACTTTTTCCACCACTTAAAATTACGCAAGGTATTTTTAAAAGTGCTGGTGGTAACATATTTATAAACCTCTTGGGTCTGTAATATATCCTGATATAGCAGATGCAGCTGCAACCGCTGAGTTTGCCAAGTAAATCTTAGACGATCTTGAACCCATTCTTCCAACAAAGTTTCTATTTGTTGTAGAAATACATACTTCATTATCTCCTAGAATTCCCATATATCCACCTAAACATGCACCACATGTTGGATTTGAAACAACAGCACCTGCATCAACTAATATATCGATGTATCCAGCTTTTGTTGCATCTCTTAGGATTTTTTGTGTTCCTGGAGTTAAAATAAGTCTAACATGACGCGCAACTCTTTTACCTTCTAAAATTTCAGCAGCAGCTTTAAAATCAGATAACCTTCCATTTGTACAAGAGCCTATAAATACTTGATCAACTCTTATTTCATCTGCAACTGCTTGTGAAACTGGATGACCATTATCTGGTAAGAATGGATATGCAATTACAGGCTCTAAATTCGCAACATCAATTTCAATAATTCTTGTATATACTGCATCTTCATCTGAATAATGAATTTTTGGCTCTGCTCTTAGACCATTATTTAATTCAGCTGTCTTATTTAAAAATTCTTCTGTAGTTTCATCATATGCGAAAATACCATTTTTTGCACCTGCTTCAATTGCCATATTACAAATAGAGAATCTATCATCCATTGATAAATAAGCTACTGTATCTCCTACAAATTCTAAAGCTTGATATAAGGCTCCATCAACACCTAAAATTCTAATAACTTCTAAAATAATATCTTTACCAGATACATATTCGCTTGGTTTTCCTGTCATTACAACTTTAATTGACTCAGGTACTTTAAACCAGTTACCACCTGTAATCATTCCAAATGAAATATCAGTTGAACCCATACCTGTTGAGAAAGCTCCTAAACCACCATGAGTACATGTGTGAGAATCTGCACCAATAATAACATCTCCTGGTAATACTAAACCTTTTTCAGGTAATAATGCATGTTCAATACCCATATCTTTTTCATCAAAAAAGTATTTTAAATCATGCTTGTAAGCAAAATCTCTTGAAATTTTAGCTTGATTTGCTGATGCAATATCTTTTGCAGGGATAAAGTGATCAAGTACAATTGCAAAACCTTCTGGATTTGCAAGTTTTTCAAAACCACCATCTTCGAAAGCTTTTATAGAAATTGGAGTTGTAATGTCATTTCCAATTACCATATCAATTGGACTTCTTACAATTTCTCCTGCAACTACTTCTCTTCCTACATGTTCACTAAAAATTTTTTCTGTTATTGTTTGACCCATATTAATCTCTTCCTATAAATTTTCTTATATTTTTGCCATTATAGCTAACTTTAATTTAAGCTCCCAAATTTAGGACTTATTCTTTTTTTCTTTTCGCTCATATTGCCACTGTTTTATTTGCATAAAAATAATAATCGCAACTGCACAATTTATAATAATATCTGCAAAGTTAAAAATTGCAAATTCGAAACCATAATGCCAGTACAGATAATCAACAACCCCACCATAAGTAAATCTATCTAAAATATTAGATAACCCTCCTGCAAATAGTAAAGCTATTGCTATATAATATTCACCAAATATTTCCTTATTCTTTAATAGATAAATAAATCCAGCAAAAATAATAGATAATTGTATATATTTTAAATATTCAGCAAGAAATGCAAACATCGAAAATGCTACACCATAGTTATATGCTAAGTGTAAAGACATATATGGACCATCAACATTCCAATCAAAATTTACAAATCCGTATTTTAATACTTGATCAATAACAAATATAATTGAAAATATTGCTACTGTTGAAACTAATTTTTTTTTCATAAAGCTTTTTTAAAAAATGCCTTTAATGTTTCCATTCCTTCTACAACATCTTTTTTATTTCTACCTTCTAGAAGAAGTCTAATTTTATTCTCCGTACCTGAATATCTAATAAGATCTCGCATCCCTTTTTCTCTTAAAGGTTTAACTAAATCTTCCAAACCATCAATATCTTCCAAAGGTGGTTTTTCAGATACTTTCATATTATGTAAAATTTGAGGATATAATTCAAATGGATTTAACACTTCACTAGCTTTTTTACCAGATTTTAAAATTAATGCTAAAACTTGTAATGCTGATGCTAAACCATCACCTGTTTTTGCTGTATCTGAAAAAATAACATGTCCACTTTGCTCTCCACCAAAGTTAATGCCTTTTTCTTTCATAACTTCAAGAACGTATTTGTCCCCTACATTTGATCTGTATAGTTTGATATCATCTTCAATCAAGAAATCTTCTAAAGCTTGATTTGACATAACAGTTGCTACACATCCATTGCCTTGTAATAAATTTGTATCTTTTAAATATTTGCAAAGAGCACCAATTAATTTATCACCATCAACAACTTCACCTTTTTCATCAACTACCACTAATCTATCTGCATCACCATCAAGTGCTAGTCCTATATCAGCTCTGTATTCTTGAACTAATTTAGAAACATTTCCAGGATGCATAGCTCCACAATTTTCATTAATATTGAAACCATTTGGTTTATTGTTTATTGTAATAACATCAGCACCTAATTCTTCTAAGATTGTTGGTCCTACCTTATATGCAGCTCCATTTGCACAATCAAGAACAATCCTTAAGCCATGTAGACTTAGATCTTTTGGAAATGAACTTTTAATTGAAACAATATACCTACCAATAACATCATCAATTCTTTTTGAGGCACCAATTTCTCTACCTGTTACAGATTCGGAAATCATTGCTTCATCATTGTTAAAAATCTTTTCAATATTTTTTTCACAATCTACACTTAATTTATCACCATGATTATCAAAAAACTTAATTCCATTATCTTCGTATGGATTATGTGAAGCAGAGATCATAATACCCGCATCACATCTCATACTTTCTGTTAAATATGCAATGGCCGGAGTTGGCATTGGACCTATTTGAATAACATCGTATCCAACAGCTGTAAGACCACTTACTAGTGCATTTTCAATCATATATCCACTTCTTCTAGTGTCTTTTCCAACAAGTATTCTCTTTGTTGTTGAATGCTTCCTAAAATAAATACCTGCAGCTTTTGCTAATTTCAATACAGTCATTGCATCTAAAAAAGTACCAGCTTCACCTCTAACACCATCTGTTCCGAATAGTTTCATTAAATCTTCCTAAAATTAAACTTGTTTTAAGTTGCTTTGGGTAACATTCTACCCTTAAAAATTTTACAAAGAGGTTAAATAAAATGGCAAATCATAAATCTGCAGAAAAAAGAGCTAGACAAACAATAGTAAAGACTGAAAGAAATAGATTCTACAAAACAAGAATCAAAAATGTAACTAAAACAGTTATCGCTGCTATCGAAGCTGCTGATAAAGAAGCTGCAAGTGCTGCAGTTAAAACAGCAAACAAATACTTACACCATTGTGTATCAAAAGGTATCCTTAAAAAAGGTACAGCAGCAAGAAAAGTATCTAGATTACAACTTGCAGTAAACGCTATTTAATAGTATTTAATATATATGCTACAAGATAAACTACAGCCTTTTATTAATAGGTCTGAAGAAATTAATGAATTATTAATTTCTCCAGAAAT
>CAJQLJ010000028.1 GCA_905479135.1 uncultured Campylobacterales bacterium
ACCCTCAACAATGGAAATCCCGAACTACTTAGATGGCGTTATTTTATCTAATTGATGATTAATTTTAGTTTTAATTTAATATTTGCTTTGCAAGTTTTATACATTCATCTATTGAAGTTTCTTTACTCATAATATACTCTATGTTATTTGGTAAATACTCAGAAGTTGTTTTTCCAATTGTTATAGCTTTATAAGAATTATTCCAAGTATAGTTTTTAAAAAAACACTCAATACTTGAAGGTGAGGAAAAGATAAAAACTGAATTGTCTTCTAAGAATTTGTTAGACTTTAAACAAGAGGTTTTATAAGTTATTAACTCCTCAATATTAATATTATTTTCTTTCAATATTTGAACTAAATTTGATACTGTTTTAAAAGCTCTAACATATAAAACATTTTTATTTTTTAGCCTAGGGATTAATTCCTTTGCAAAATCATTACCATTAGAAGAAACGCCTGTAAATACAACATTTCCATTATGTTTATTAATGATATTCGCAGTTTTAGAAGCGATTGCATAAGAAGGTATTTCTTGCCATGTATTATTAAAAGAAGCTAGAGAATATATTGCATTTTTAGAAGTAAAAATTAGAGCATCATATTTACTTATATCAATATCACTTGAAATATACTTTATTCCAAAAGTATTTAAGTTTTCAACACCTTCATATTTTATATCATTTAATAAATATATTTTAGACATTTTTATTCTGCTCAAGTTTTTTTACATAATTAATTGCATCATCCATACGGAAAAACATTTTATGTTTTTTGAAAGAATCTTCTGTATCAACTGATAATATATTTCTTTTATGAGTATATTTTAAAACAAGTAAAGTTTTTATATTCTTTGCCCTCAATTTATTTATCATGTCTTCAATAGTAAAAATTGCAGAAATATCTAAAAAAGACACCTTTCTACAATCTAATATAACTACTTGGTTTTCAATAATTTTATTTAACTTACTATCTAAAAGAGAAACTGTTCCAAAAAATAATGAACCATCAATTTTAATAATCTTAATATGATTGTTATCTATATTTATATCAAATGAACTTTCAGTTTTTTGTGTTTTAATTCTTGTATTTCTAGATATTTGATAAACTGCTAAAATAGAGGCAATTGTAATACCAACACTAACAGCCATTATTAAGTCAACAAAAACTGTTAATAAGAATACAGTTAACATAATAAGTAAATCTTGTTTTGATATTTTAGTAATTATTTTTAAGAACTTATAATCTAAAATTTCAAAACCAACTTTAATTAAAATACCAGATAAAACAGCAAGAGGTATTTCTGAAGCTAGCGGTGCTAAAAATAAAATGATTAATAATAAAGTACATGAGTGAACAATACCAGATATTTTGGATGTACCTCCACTGTTAATGTTGACAACTGTTCGCATTGTTGCTCCTGCACCTGGAATTGCACCAAAGAAAGAACATATTGAATTTCCAATTCCTTGTCCTATTAATTCTTTTTTAGGATTATGTCTAGTTTTAGTCATTGAGTCTGCAACTAAAGAAGTTAATAATGAATCAATAGATCCCAACAATGCAAGTGTTATTGATAAAGTAATAATACTACCTAACTGTAAGATGTCAAAAGAAAAAGGAAGATTAAAATTTGGTAGACCAATAGGAATGCTACCAATTGTATCTACATTATATTGCATATAATTACTAAATAAAGTTACTACTAATAAAGCTATTAATGCAGAAGGAATGTATTTAGTAATAAATTTAGGTGTTAAAAACATTATTCCTAATGTAATATAAGCAATAATTAAAGCATCTTCATTTGCATGTTTTAAAGTATCAAAAAACTGTGTTATTGTGTAAATTACGGAACTATATGATTCTACACCTAAAAATGGGTTGATTTGTAAAATTATAATAATTACACCAACACCAGACATAAAACCTGAGATTACGGGATAAGGAATATATTTAATCCATTTCCCAATACCTACTAATCCAAAAGAAATTTGTATTAAACCAGACAAGAAAATTACAGTCATTACTGTTGAAAAATCATTCGAAAAAGTAGCAATTGCAGTTGCTGTTACAACTGTCATAGGACCAGTTGGTCCAGAAATTTGAGTAGGAGTTCCTCCAAAAAGTGCAGCAAAAAAACCTAAAATTATTGCACCATAAAGTCCAGCAATAGCTCCAGCACCACTTGCAACTCCGAAAGCTAATGCTAAGGGTAAAGCTACAATTGCGGCTGTAATTCCTGCGAAAATATTACTTTTTAAGACTTGCAAGGTAACTCCTGGTTATTTATCTTCGTTTAGATATTCCTCATCACCAACTTTATCATTTTTCCCACGTGCTATTATATGAATTGGACAACCTTCAAAATTAAAATTATCTCTTAGGAAATTAATTAAGTATCTTTTATATGAAAAATGTAATAATCTTGGTTTGTTCATAACTAAAGCAATCCTAGGAGGTTTAGTCTCAAATTGTGTAGAATAATAAATTCTTAAAAAAGATCCATTTGGACTAGGTAATGCATGTCTAATAACAGCCTTTTCTATTACTCTATTAAGTGCAGATGTTGGAATTCTTTGAGTATAGTTATCATATATTTCAATAATTTTATCTTTTAATCTATCAATTGAACGTCCAGTTTTTGCTGATACTGCCATAATTGGAGCATAATAAAGAAATTTAAATCTATCTCTTATTAATTCTTCCATTTTCTTGAAAGTTTCCATATTTTCATCCCATTTATTAAGAACAATAATTGTACCCAAACCATATTCATCAACTAAACCTGCAATTTTTTCATCTAGATCAGTTAATTCAGAAGAAGCATCCAAAACAAGTAATGCAACATTAGCTTTTTCTAACATTTCTCTTGTTCTCATTAAAGCAAATTTTTCAATTCCTTCAATCTTACCCCTTCTTCTTAAACCTGCAGTATCTACAAATGTAACACTTTTATCAGCATATTCATATACTTCGTCAACTGGATCAATAGTTGTACCTGCAATTGGTGAAACTACAGATCTTTCTTGTTCAACAATTGCATTTAGTATAGAAGATTTTCCAACATTTACTCGACCTATAATTCCTACTTTAATTTTGTTATCAATAACAAAAGTATCAGGATTTTCAGTTTCATCATCTGGAATTATAATATCTTCTTGTATTTCATATTCTTCAATATCTTCAGATCCTTCGATTTTAGATAATGGAACAACATGAAGTTCATTTACAACTTCTTTTACTTCAGTTGATTCTAAAACTTCTTCTTCAACTTCTGGTAATTGATTATAAATCCAATCAAATAGATTTTTTGTACCTCTATTATGAGATACAGACATTCCAAATAAGTTTTCTTCACCAATACCAAATTCAAAAAACTCCCAAAGTCTTTCAAGTTCTTTATCATTATCAATTTTATTTACGACTAATGCTAACTCTTTGCCTAGTCTTTGAAGCTCATAAAATAATTCTTTATCTTTATCATCAGGTATATTTTTACCATCAACCATAAAAAGTATTATATCAGCCTCTTTTGCAGTTTCAATAGCTTTTCTTTTTACATTTGAAAATATTGCATCATTTGTTTCATCAATACCGCCAGTATCTAACATTAATGCAGTCTTATCCATAATAGTAACTTCATGTTTTCTAATATCTCTAGTTGTTCCTGCTAAATCAGAAACAATAGCAATTCTTTTTTGCGCAATTCTATTAAATAGAGATGATTTACCTACGTTTGGTTGACCAATAAGTGCAATTTTTTTTAATGTTTTGTTCATAAACTTTTAATATCCTATTTGTGTATTATTAAAATTAAAAAAGGCATTAGTCTTTAGACTAATGCCTTTTTCATTGTAAAATTCAAGATTAATATAATCCGAATTTTCCTTCAGCACTACTTTTATATAATACTCTCATATTATCGTCTTTGTCATAGAATACTTTAAATGCAGCATCAGAATTTTTCAATTCTGTTAAAGCCTCTTCAATATCTACTGGTTTGTAAGAAGATAATCTAACTGGATAAATTTCTGTTTCTAAATTTTCTAATTCAAGTGCTATCTTATCTTCAATTTCAGATGAAACAACTTCAGTTAATTTAGTAGCTTTATGCCCAGAAACTTTATCATGATGTCTTCTAAGAACTTTACAAACTCTATCAACAGCAATATCAATAGCAGCATATAAATCTTTATCTTTCTGTTTAACAACGATTGTATCTAAATGTGCAACATTTAAAGTAAATTCAAATGAAAATGCTTTTTTCCCATGTTTTTCTTCTTGAGATATAATCGAATTAACTGAAATAATATCTAAATTATATTTTTTAAATGCCTCTACTGAACTATTTATATAATCTTTAATTGATTCTGTTAAATCTATGTGTCTTCCTACAATACCTGTATTCATAACAAACTCCTTAATAATAATTTATTTATTTTATCATAAAAATTATTAAAAATTACCTACTGTAAGTCACTTGGAACTAATAGACTATATAAAACTAGGGATTTATTAATATTTCCCTATTTCCTTTTATATTAGCTTCTGATAAAACTCCTGTTTGTTCTAACTGCTCTACAATTGTAGCTGCTCTATTGTATCCTATTCTAAGTTTTCTTTGAATGTATGATATGGAAGTCTTATTATCATTAATACAAACCATTTTAGCTGCTTCATATAATTCATCTAACTCACCTAATTCAGCACTAGTTGAAGTATTTGAAGAATTCTGTGAATTTCTATCTTTAATGAAATTCATATCGTATTCAACATCTCTTTGCTCTTTTAAGAAATCTACAACTTTTTCAATTTCATCTTCACTAGACCAAGGAGCATGAATCCTTACAAGCCCAGACATCCCAGGAGGAGTAAATAGCATATCACCTCGACCTAACAATGACTCAGCACCCATTGAATCTAAGATAATTTTAGAATCAATTTTTTGTCCTACTTTATATGAAAGTCTACTTGGAAGATTTGCTTTAATAAGTCCAGTTACAACATCAACAGAAGGTCTTTGAGTAGCAACTATTAAGTGAATACCTGAAGCCCTAGCCATTTGTGCGAGTCTTGCAATTGAGTATTCAACATCTTTACCACTTGTCATCATAAGGTCTGCTAACTCGTCAATTACTACAACAATATAAGGCAATGTCTCAAAACTTTCTTTTTTAGCCTTTTCATTATAGTTTTCAATATTTTTAGTTTTTGTCTGAGACATTAAAGTATAACGTCTTTCCATTTCACCTACCATATTTGCTAATGCATTAACTGCATCTCCTGCTTTTGTAATTACAGGTGTTAATAAATGAGGAATATCATTATACATTGAGAATTCAAGCATTTTTGGATCAATCATAACTAATTTTAAATTATCTGGAGAGTTTTTATATAAAAGTGATAAAATCATAGAATTAATACCAACTGATTTACCTGATCCAGTAGTTCCTGCAATCAGTAAATGAGGAAGTTTCTTAAGATCTGTAATAAAAGCTTTTCCAACAATATCTTTTCCTAAAATCATTGTTAAAGGAGATTTAGAATTTTGAAATAAATCACTTTCTAACATTTCTTTTAAATAAATAGTTTGTGTATCTTCATTTGGAACTTCAATACCAACAACATCTTTTCCTGGAAT
>CAJQLJ010000029.1 GCA_905479135.1 uncultured Campylobacterales bacterium
AAAACGTTTTTTTTGTAGTAACTAAAGGAAAGCCTTTTGATAAATCAAATCTCATTTGATATCCAAATACAGATGTAGTACCAGTACCTGTTCTATCTTCTTTTTTTACACCACTTTTTAAGATATGCTCTAATAAATCTAAATATTCTCTCAATTGCTTTCCTTCTTTTTTTATAAGTAATTCCAAAATTTATTTAAGAAATTGTTTTATTTCACTGTATTTTCTGATAGTATTTTAGCATGTTTCAATAAAAAAGATATTATGATAAAAAACAAATCAATTTGATAAGGTTTATTATATGTTAACTAACCAAGATTTTATTCACCTAAATACAAAAGTCAACACTTCATGTAAATCAAATGCTAGAATTTTTACTTTACTTACTATACCAACTATACTATTTAGTATTATTATATTTGGATATTTAGAATATTTTCCACTAAAAGTAGAATTACATAGTGTAATTCTAATAGGTTTTATTTATTTTATTTACTTGTTTTTCATTAGACATAATGCTTATTATGTTTCTTGTAAGTTTAGAACTTCTTATGAAGAATTAGTTTTTTATCTAAAAGAGTATATAAATAAAAACTTACTAACAATTGGAGATACTACAAAAGCAAATGGTAGTGCTGATGATTTTCTAAAAGATTTTACAAGTAATATTAGAAATACTAACTTTTCGTCAATTGCATCTGGAATATTTCCAACACTAGGAATTTTAGGAACTTTTATATCTATAGCTTTTTCAATGCCAGATTTTTCTTCAGGAACATCAAGTGCTTTAGAAGAAGAGATAACTGTACTTTTAGGTGGTGTAGGAACTGCATTCTACGTATCAATTTATGGAATATTTCTATCAATCTGGTGGACTTTTTTTGAAAAATTTGGAATGAGTAGGTTTGAGCAAGATTGTTCTGTAATTGTTGAAAATACTAAATCTTTCTTTTGGACAAAAATAGATATTGAATCTATTAACATAAAAAGTAATATAGATAACTTTGCAAAAATGACAAGTATTTTTGAGCAATTAACCTCAAAAGATGTAATAAACAATATAAATAACTCTTTAAAACAAAGAGCAGATTTACTAGAAAATATTTTAGACAAAGAATTAACATTATCTTCAAAAGTAAATCAAAATATAGCAAATACTGATAAGTTAGCTTCTATAATTGATACATTAAATAAAAATATTCAAATAAAAATAGAAAACTTTAGTCAAGAAAAAGAAATTCATACTGAATATACAAAACTTTTGAATAACAACATTAAAGAATTAAATGAAGCTTTAAAAAATATAAGTTCAAAAAATCTTGAACTTATATACGAAAATATTGTAAAAAGTATTGAAACAATGAAAAACGAAATGGATAGAATTGGTTGGAGGTTTCATAAGGAACTTGATGATTATGATATTAAATTTACAAATAAGTTAGAGAACTCTTTAGAATCAATTGATCAAGAAACTGCAAAAATCATAGAAGATTTAAAAGAATTTAAAGAAATGCAAAAGCAATAATATGTACGATAAAAAACAAAACAACGAAGAAAATTTTTGGATATCTTATGCTGATTTAATGGCCGGATTACTTTTTGTTTTTATTTTAGTAATTGGTGCAATAATTATAAAATATCTTTATGCTCAAACCGATTTAAAAGCAATTAAAACTGATTTAGATAAACAAAAAAAAGCTTTGAATTTAAGTGAAGAAGAACTTTCAAATAAAAAAAGAAAATTGGATATTTTAAACAAAGAACTTTATGAAATACAAGAAGAAAAAATTCATTTGTCATTTGAATTAGCTAAATCAAAAAATAAGTTTAATGAGACAAAATTAGAATTAGAAAAAGAAAGACAATTAGCTCTTGAATTAAGTAATGACTTAGAAAACAAAACAAAAAACTTACAACTATCAAATGAACAAATAAAAAATATAACTGCAATTTTAGAAGATAAAGAAAATAATATAGAACTTCTTAGTAAAAGTATTAAAGATGAAAAAAACTTACTTTTATTAAAAATGAAAGAAATTAATTTAAATATTGAAGAGATTAATAAATTAAAAGCATTATTATTTGATTATGAATTAAAAGAAAAAGAGCAAAATGAAATCAAAGAAAAGTTATCTTCAAAAGTTAAAAATCAAAAAAATATGATTTCACTCAAAGATGAAGAACTTCTAATGCTTGAAAATAAGATTCTTATTCAAAGTAAAATTCATCAAAAACTTGTTGAAGAGTTTGATATAACAAAAGTAAAAATAAAACATTTAACTGGAATAAAAATAAATGTAATTTCAAAGCTTAAAGATAAACTTGGAAGATCAATAAACATAGATGACAAAAGTGGAGCTATTACTTTTTCTTCAAATATACTTTTTGATCAAGGAAAATATACCTTAAAGGAAGAATCCAAAAAAGAATTAAGTATTATTTTAAAAAAATACTTACAAGCTTTGCTTGATGATGAAAGTATTAGAAAATATATTCATAGTATTACTATAGAAGGACATACAAATAGTGATGGATCTTATTTAGATAATCTTGCACTTTCACAACAAAGAGCTTTAGAAGTTATGCAATTTTTGTATAGTTCACAAATAGCAGATAAAAATCTATTAGAAAAGTATGTAAATGCAAGTGGTCGGTCCTTCTCTGATATTGTGTTTAAAAATGGTATAGAAGATAAAGATAATTCAAGAAGAATTGAAATAAAATTCAGAATTAAAAATGAGGCTGCTATTAAAGAACTTCAAAACTTTTTAGGTAAGAAATAAATGAAAGAACAATTATTTCTTCCCAAGAAATTAATAGAGTTATCTAAGAAAATTGAAAAGGTAAAGAAAGAAAGAAAAGTAAAGAAAACACTTTTTCAGAAAATTATGAGTTCTTTTTTTTCATAAACTCTTCAATATTTCCAGCTACCATTTTTATAAGCCTAGTTCTAGCTTCAATACTTGCCCATCCTATATGAGGAGTTAGAAGTAATCTATCTTTATTTTTTACACTTAGTAATGGATTTGATTCTTCTATTGGCTCTTTTGAAACAACATCAATGCCACAATAAATTTCTTTTTCATCTATTAAGATGCTTAAATCAAGTTCATTTATAATTCCACCACGTCCTAAATTCAATAAAATTGCACCATCTTTTATATTCTTCATATTTTCATAATTTAGTAAATTTTCTGTTTGCTTATTTAAAGGGCAATGAATAGAAATTATATCACTAGTTTTAAGTAATTCATTAAGTTCAACTCTTTTAAATTCACTATTAGAGTTTTTTCCACTTGTTGAATAGTAAACAACATCACAGTCAAAAGCATTTGCTTTTTTTGCTAGATTCTTTCCGATGTCTCCAAGCCCAATAATTCCTACTCTTTTATTATCCAGTTCAAAAAATGGTTTATCAATATGTGTAAAAGTATCAGCTTTTTGCCACTTACCTTTATCAACATAAGACTTATAATAATTTAGCTTTTGTATAAAATGAAAAATCATAGCAAAAGAAACTTGTACAACAGAAGAACTAGAATATCCAGCTACATTTTTAACTTCAATTCCTTTTTCCTTTGCATATTCCAAATCTACATTATTCATTCCAGTTGCACTAATGCAAACAAGTTTTATATTTGAATAATCCATGTGTTCTTTTGAAATTATGACTTTATTTGTTATTATAATATCTGCTTGTTTTATTCTAATAAGTGTTTCATCTTCTTTTGTAACATCATAAGAAGTAACTTCTCCAAATTTTTCAAAAATACTTATATCTATATCAAAACCTAATGTTTTTCTATCTAAGATTACTATCTTCATTTTTTAGCCTTTAATTTCTTCTTTGTCCTGATTTTGGGAGACTTACTTCTTTTTGTAAGTCGATAGATAAATTATGATAAAAAAGCTCTCCATAATCTGTTGTTCTATTAATAATTTCATAAGCTTGTATTAAAGTATTATTATACTTTAGTGCATCTTGTAGAATTTTGATTATTTTAACTGATTCTAAAAAATTTACATGAGAAGGAGCTTCAATTGGTGATGAATAATACTTATGCATTCTTTCAACTAAGTTTTTATTTCTTATTTCAATAAATACAGATTCAATAGGAGATTTAAAGAAAAGTATTTTTTGTTTTACATTGATAGAAATATATGTAGTTTCCATTCCATATATCTTTCGTGAAAAACTATCAAAAAGAAAAAGTTTTTTATTGTAGTTGTTGTTAAATAATTCATAAATTAATTCTAGTATTTTTATCTTTTCTTCTTTTGAATAAAAATTCCCAATACTTGCAAAACAAAAAGATAAAACAGATTTTATTGAGTACCATTCGGTTGTATCATAATCATATCTTAGCATTTGGTCAATTCTTAATTGTTTCAACTCTTCTATATCTTTACTACTCTTTGTTCTGTACACTTCTTGTACAGCTGTATCTCTATACATAGGTCCTGGAAACTGTGCTTGAATAACAAATCTTCTATTTTGTTCTAGTTCCATAATGTATTTTAAACGTCCATAATAATCTTCATCTATTATTCTTACTTCTTTTTGTGGAATTTGAGTAATTGATTTTAAAAACTCATCACTATTACACCCTTCTTCCCATATATAATCTGGATACCTAAAAATACTACAAATTTTATCTTTGATATCATTACTTGGTTCTATGTCTGTTACATTATCTATCCACGATGTCACAGTTCTTCTATCTTTATTTATTAATGAAGCAAATTTAGAAATACTTAAATTTGATCTTTTAAATATCTCAATAAATTTGTCAATTGAACTTTTATAATTCATTTACATCCTTTATAATATATATTGGTAATTGTACCATTATAAAACATAAAAACAAATATTGTACATTATTCTTTAAAAGTTAAAAAAGTTGTAATTTGTATTACAAAAATGATACATCATTAGCATCTACAAATAATGTATACTGTTACACAAATAAATATTGAAGGATATATATGAGCGCAGGAAAAAAATTTAGACAAGCTTTGAGTGAAGAGACTCCGTTACAAATCGTTGGAACAATTAATGCATATCAAGCATTACAAGCTACAAAAGTTGGTTATAAAGCAATTTACCTTTCAGGTGGAGGAATTGCAAATGCATCATATGGTTTACCAGATTTAGGTATGACAATGATTGAAGATGTATGTATTGACATTAGAAGAATCACTTCTATTTGTGATACTCCAGTAATCGTTGATGCAGATACAGGTTGGGGACATGCATTTAATGTAGCAAGAACTGTTAAAGAATTTATCAGATCTGGTGCTGCTGGACTTCATATTGAAGACCAAGTTGCTGCTAAAAGATGTGGACATAGACCAAATAAAGAATTAGTTAGTACAGAAGAAATGTGTGACAGAATTAGAGCTGCGGTTGATGCTAAAATGCAATTAGACCCAGATTTTTATATTATTGCAAGAACTGATGCACATGCATCTGAAGGTCAAGCTTCAGCAGTTTCTAGAGCAAAAGCTTATGTTGAAGCTGGTGCTGATGCAATTTTTGCAGAAGCTGTTCATACATTAAAAGAATATAAAGAGTTCTGTGATCAAATGACAGTTCCAGTATTAGCAAATATTACTGAATTTGGTGCAACACCTATGTTTACAACTGAAGAATTAGGTTCTGTTGGAATTGAAATGGTACTTTACCCATTATCAGCATTTAGAGCAATGAATAAAGCTGCTTTAACTGTATACCAAGACTTAAGAGAAAAAGGTACACAAGAAGGTACTCTAGAAATAATGCAAACAAGAATGGAACTATATGATATGTTAGGTTACCATGAATATGAGCAAAAAATGGATTCATTATTTGCAGCAGGTAAATCGAAGTAATTTTACTTCTTTTACCATATAAAAATAAAAACTTAATTAACTAATAAGGGGAAAATATGAGTACTACTACAGGATTTAAACCAAAAAAATCAGTTGCACTTTCAGGACAATCAGCAGGAAGCACAGCTATTTGTACTGTTGGTAAATCAGGGAATGATTTACACTATAGAGGTTATGATATTTTAGAATTTGCTGATAAATCAGAATTTGAAGAAATTGCACACCTAATTGTTTACGGTGTATTACCAACACAATCTGAGTTAGATGCATATAAGAAGAAACTTCAAGGATTAAGAGATATTCCAGCAGGTGTTAAAATTGCACTAGAACAATTACCAAAAACTGCTCATCCAATGGATGTAATGAGAACAGGTTGTTCAGTTCTTGGAGCAATTATGAGCGAAGATGAATCTCATCCTAAAGATGAAGCACAAGCAATCGTTGATAAATTAATGGCATCATTTGGTTCTATGTTATGTTACTGGTACCACTATGCATATAATGGAAAAAGAATTGATGTTGTAACTGATGATGATTCAGTAGGTGGTCACTTCTTACACTTATTACATGGTGAAAAACCAAGAGAATCTTGGGTTAAAGCTATGCATACTTCTTTAATTTTATATGCAGAACATGAATTTAATGCATCAACATTTACTTCAAGAGTAATTGCTGGTACAAATTCAGATATGTATTCTTGTATTACTGGTTCTATTGGAGCTTTAAGAGGTCCTAAACATGGTGGTGCAAACGAAGTTGCATTCTATATTCAAGAAAGATATTCTTCAGCTGATGAAGCAGAAAAAGATATCTTAGCAAGAATGGCTAAAAAAGAAATTATTATTGGATTTGGACACCCAGTTTATACTTCATGTGATCCAAGAAACGTTGTAATTAAAAAAGTTGCTGAAGACTTATCAGCTGAAAACAACAATAAATTAATGTACGATGTTGCAGAAAGAATTGAAACAATCATGTGGGATAACAAAAAAATGTTCCCTAACTTAGATTGGTTCTCAGCTGTTTCATATAACCAAATGGGAATTCCAACAGATATGTTTACTCCAATATTCATTATCTCAAGAGTTACTGGATGGGGTGCACACGTAATTGAGCAAAGAGAAGATGGAAAAATTATTAGACCATCAGCTACTTATACGGGACCTGAAGACTTAAAATTTGTTCCAATTGAACAAAGAGGATAGTCAAAAGATTATTCAAGACTTAAAAGCCATCAAATTTTTGATGGCTTTTATATTTTATAGACTACTGTAAATTCAAATTTAATAAAAAAATAAAATAGGTATACAAATATGACAAATGACAAATATCTTAAAAAATTAGAAGGTTTCGATACAAGTTTTTATGATGTAAAAGCAGCTGTTGAAGACATTACTCCAGGATCTTTTGAAAAACTAAACTACATTTCAAGAGTATTAGCAGAAAACTTACTTAGAAAATGTCCTAGTGAAGATTTAAAAGATTCTTTAATTCAATTAATTGAAAAAAGAACTGACAAAGATTTCCCTTGGTACCCAAGTAGAGTTGTAACTCATGATATCTTAGGACTTACTGCATTAGTTGATTTAGCTGGGTTAAGAGAAGCAGTTGAAGCTGGTGGTGGAGATCCTAAACAAGTTAATCCTGTTGTTCCAACACAATTAATCGTTGATCATTCTTTAGCAGTTGAATGTGGTGGATTTGATCCTGAAGCATTCCAAAACAATAGAGATATCGAAGATAGAAGAAATGCTGATAGATTCCACTTTATTAACTGGACAAAAGAAGCATTTGATAATGTAGATGTTATTCCTCCAGGGAATGGTATTATGCATCAAATTAACTTAGAGAAAATGTCTCCTGTTATTCATAACATTGATGGTATTGCATCTCCTGATACATTAGTAGGAACAGATTCACATACTCCACATGTTGATGCTTTAGGTGTTTATGCACTTGGTGTTGGTGGATTAGAAGCTGAAAATGTTATGCTTGGAAACCCTTCATTTATGAGAGTTCCTGAAGTTATTGGTGTTAAAGTTGTTGGTGTTAGAGCTGAAGGTATTACTGCTACTGATATTGCATTAACATTGACATCATTTTTAAGAGAAAACAATGTTATTTCTGCATTCTTAGAATTCTTTGGCCCTGGATTAGAGTACTTAAACTTAGGTGATAGAGCTACTATTTCTAATATGACTCCTGAATATGGTGCAAGTGCAGCTATGTTTGGTATTGATGAGCAAACTTTAGATTACTTGACTTTAACAGGTAGAGAATCAAGCCAAGTAAAATTAGTTGAGGCATATGCTAAAGCAAATGGTTTATGGGCTACAGAACTTGCAAAAGCTACATACGCTAGAGAAATCGTATTTGATTTAACTGAAGTAACTAGATCATTAGCTGGTCCTTCTAAACCTCATAAATTAGTACCAACTAATACATTAGTTCAAGAAGGTTTAATTAAAGACTTTAAAGAAGAAGATGAAACTAAAATCCCAGATGGTGGAATTTTAATTGCAGCTATTACTTCATGTACTAACACTTCTAATCCAAGAAATGTTATAGCTGCTGGTTTATTAGCTAAAAAAGCAAATGAATTAGGTTTATCACGAAAACCATGGGTTAAATCTTCATTAGCACCAGGTTCAAAAGTAGTTGAAACTTATTTAAAAGATGCTAACTTACTTCCTGAACTTGAAAAATTAGGATTTGGTATTGTTGGGTTTGCTTGTACTACTTGTAATGGTATGAGTGGAGCACTTGATCCAAAAATCCAAAAAGAAGTTGTTGATAACGATATTTATTCAACTGCTGTATTATCTGGGAACAGAAACTTTGATGGAAGAATTCACCCATATGTAAAAGAAGCATTTTTAGCATCACCTGCACTTGTTGTTGCTTATGCATTAGCAGGTTCTATTAGATTTGATATTGAAACTGACTCATTAGGTACAGATAAAAATGGTAATGAAGTTAAATTAAAAGACTTATGGCCAACAGATGCTGAAATCAACGAAGTTGAAAAAGCTTCAGTTAGACCAGAAATGTTTGGTGCAATTTATGACCCAATGTTTGCAAAAAGTGAATTAAGTGGAACTGAGATTTCTCCATTCTACAAATGGAATACTCAATCAACTTATATAAACAAGCCTCCTTATTGGGAAGCTGAATATATGGAAATGCCAGCTCTTAAAGGAATGAGACCTTTAGGTGTATTCCCTGATAATATCACAACAGATCACTTATCTCCATCAAATGCGATTTTACCAACTTCAGCATCTGGTGAGTATTGTTTATCAAAAGGTCTTCCTGTTGAAGATTTAAACTCTTATGCAACACATAGAGGGGATCATCATACAGCTTCAAGAGCAACATTAGCAAATCCAAAATTATTTAACGAAATGGTTAAAAATGAAGATGGTTCTGTTAAACAAGGTTCTTTAACTAAAATCATGCCAGAAGGTACTGAGTCTAGAATGTGGGAAGCTATTGAGACTTATACTACTAGAAAGCAACCATTAATCATCGTTGCTGGTACTAACTATGGTCAAGGATCTTCAAGAGATTGGGCTGCAAAAGGTGTTAGACTTGCAGGTGTTGAAGTTTTAATTGCTGAATCAATTGAGAGAATTCATAGAACTAACTTAGTTGGAATGGGTGTATTACCATTACAATTCCAAGCTGGTGATACTAGACATACTTATGCAATTGATGGTTCTGAGACTTTTGATATCGAAGGTGATATTACTCCAAGAACTGATTTAACAGTTGTAATGACTAGAGAAAACGGTGAAGTTGTTAAGTTCACAGTATTATGTAGATTAGATACTTCAGCTGAAGTTGATGTATACAAAAATGGTGGTATTTTACAAAAATTCGCTAAAGATGTTATTGCTTCTTCAAAAAAATAAGAAATATTAACATAATACTTTTAGGGCATTGCCCTAAAAGTATTTAAAAGAAATCATTAGATTTTTTTTAAATACTTTTAAATATATCAAAAATTAAACTCAAGGAAAATAAATGTCTTATCAACCACAATTTAAAGTAAAAGCAACATATATGAGAGGTGGTACTTCAAAAGGTACTTTCTTTAACATTGCTGATTTACCAAAAGAAGCTCAAGAAGATGGAAGAAAAAGAGACAAATTACTTCAAAGAATTGTAGGAAGTCCAGATGTTTATAAAAAACAAATGGATGGAATGGGTGGAGCTTCTTCATCTACTTCAAAAGCTATCTTAGTTGGAAAATCTGATGTTCCTAATCATGATGTAGATTACTATTTTTGTCAAGTTGCAATTGATAAAGATTTTGTAGATATGAGTGGAAACTGTGGAAACTTAAGCTCAGCTGTTGGCCCTTTTGCAATCACTGAAGGAATGGTTGATAATGTACCAGATAATGGTGTATATTGTGTAAGAATTTGGCAAGCAAATATCAAAAAAACTATTCTTTGTTATGTTACTATGGAAAATGGTGTAGTTAAAGAAATGGGTGATTATGAGATTGATGGTGTAGCATTTCCGGCTGAAGAAATTCAATTAGAATTCGTAGAACCAGTAGATCCAAGTGAAGAATTGTTCCCTACTGGAAACTTAGTTGATGATTTAGAAGTTGAAGGTGTTGGTACATTTAAAGCTACAATGATTACAGCTGGTATTCCAACTGTATTTGTAAACGCTGTTGATATTGGATATAAAGGTACTGAACTTCAAGGTGATATTAACTCTGACACTGCTGCACTAGAAAGATTTGAAAAAATTAGAATTGCAGGTGCATTAAAAATGGGTGTTATGAAAAGTGCAGAAGATGCATTAACTCAACAACATACTCCAAAGATTGCATTTGTATCTCCTCCAAAAGACTTTACTACTTCATCTGGTAAAGCTGTTATTGCTTCAGAAATGGACTTACATGTAAGAGCTCTTTCTATGCAACAATTACATCACGCTATGATGGGAACAGCTTCTGTTGCTATTGGAGTTGCTGCTTGTATTCCTGGTACTTTAGTAAACGCAGCTGCTGGTGGTGGAGATAAAGATACAGTTACTTTTGGTCATCCAAGTGGTGCAATTAAAGTAGGAGCTGCATTATCACAAAAAGATGGCAAGTATATTGTTGAAAAAGCTTCTATGAGCAGAAGTGCAAGAATTATCATGGATGGAAATGTTCATGTACCTGCTGGGACTATGGATTAGATTTAATCTTTAATCTATTTCCATAAAAAAAGGCTTATGATTAAAATCATAAGCCTTTTTAATTTAATCAGTCAAATTTATTTAAAATTCATCATTACTATTTAAAACATTTAAAATACTACTCTTTTTTTGATACCCTTGGAATTCATATCTGATATTTAATATTCCATCTTCTTTTTTAACAATAAATGAAGTTGGGTAAACCTCAATAGGAAAAGGATAATTCTTAATTAATTCATCATAAATCATATTATCATCTTGAACTTTCATATATTCAAAATCATCTCTATTCTCTTTTATTTTTTTTAGTACTCTTAATTGTCGTTCGCACCAAGGACACGAAGGAATACTAAACATAATAAATATATCCTTATTTGAAGGCATATCTTTTACACTATTAAATTCTTTTGCCCCAGCTGTTACAAATAAACTAATAAAGAAACATACAATAAATATTTTTTTCATTTAAACCTCATATAATTTATTTAAAAGCTACTTTTTCAGCCCGTTCAAGTAATTCTTTTGCACCTTGATCTATAAATGTTTGAGCTAATATCTTTCCTATATTTTCGTAGTTATTAATATCGGCTGTAATATCTTCTGAAATTGATTCACTGCCATCTGGCATTCCTACAATTGCTTGCACTCTTACTGATTTATCATCTATAATTGTAGCTTTTACTCCAATAGGAACTTGACAGCCACCTTCTAAGGTATGAACAAAACTTCTCTCAATCGTTGATTCTATTTGTGCATCATTGTCATTTAATACTGATAACAATTCGATAATTTTAGGATCTGTTCTAGTTTCAATTCCTAAAGTTGCTTGCCCCATTGAAGGAATCATTTCATCAGTTGAAATAGGAGTAAAATATTTTACTTCATTTTGGATTCCTAATTTTTGAACACCTGTGGCTGCTAAAATAATGGCATCATATTCTCCAGCATTAAGTTTTGCAATCCTAGTATTAATATTACCCCTTAAATCTTTTAACTCTATATCTGGACGTAGTAGCTTTAAAGCCATTCTTCTTCTTAAACTTGTAGTTCCTATAACAGCACCCGAAGGTAATTCACTAATTGATGTATATTTATTACTTAGTAAAGCATCTCTTGGATCATATCTTTTAGTAACTGCTGTTAATTGTAAGCCATCTTCAAATTGTGTAGGAACATCTTTTAATGAATGTACTGCTAAATGTGCATTTCCTTCTAGCATTGCAACTTCAAGTTCTTTTGTAAATAAGCCTTTCCCACCAATCTTAGCTAATGGAACATCAAGAATTTTATCACCTTTTGTCATAAATTCTTGTAGTACTATTTCCATATCAGGATAATGTTTCTGCAGTTCACTTTTTACAAATTCTGACTGCCATAGGGCTAGTTGACTTCTTCTTGTAGCAATTACTAATTTTTCCATGTTTTATGCCTTTACTTATTTTTACCTAGTTTTAGATATTTTGTTCGCATTGTATCTTTTTCTCCATTAACAAATATAGTAGGAGTACCTTGAACCATAACTTCTTCTCCCATTTCCATATCGTTTTCCATAGAATCTATAATTTCAATACTTTGAATACTTTCTTCTGTAAATGAAGTCTTAAAGACTTTATTAAATCCGTCTATTATTTTTTTATTATTAGTTTCTTTTGAATCAAAATACTTATCCCAATTAGTTTCATAGACATTTAATTCTATATTTTTAATATTTTGTTCTTTTCCCAATTCCATTAATCTAGATAAAGCATCAGCTGCTGGATGTATTCTTATCAATGGAAAATGATAGTAATATAAAGCAATTGATTCTTTATTTTTGTTTACATGCTTTATTACTTCTGGTACATAATCAATACAAAATGGACACAAAGGATCAGAGAAAAGTACAATCTTATTTTTTGCATTATGATTACCTGCAATTAATTTTGACTTACTGTAATACTTCGAAGTTAATGATGGTGTAACAAGATCTTTTAAAGATTTTCCACTTGTTGAATCAAATAAATCTAATGAGATATATCTTCCATCTGAAAATAAAATATCTTTTGCATTTATAAGCTTGTCTTTTACTTTAACCTCAACATCAATTATATATCCATACCACCCTTTAATAGGTAATTCTTTTTTTGTATTGATACTTAGTTTTTTAATATCAACATTCTGGTTTTGTAAAATTCTTTCTTTTTCAAAATTTAGTACATTATCATCAATTATGTTAGCAAATAAACTACTTGTTAGTAAAATAGCAAGTGTTAATATTCTTAATACAGTTTTCATTATGATTCTTCCTTTTATTATGTAATAGTTTAACTGCTTAATATTAATATATTGTTAATACTATGATCTAGACTTTACAGTTATTTTCTTGATATCAAAAAGCTCTTTAGCTTTATTTAACATAGGAGAATTAATTATATCATTTAGTTGTAATTCTTGTTGTGATGGTTTTGGAGTTGAACTTTTATGCATGTCTGCAACACAACCTGAACTCATCTCAATTTCTTCTATCATTGAACCTGTATCTTTAATATTTGATTCTACTTCTTCTAAAGATTCTTTACTTTCTTTTTCTTGAGTTTCTACTAAGTTTTTACTTATATTTGTGGAGGCCTCATCCTTTTTAAAATCTAGTTCAACATCATTTCCATATACATCTTGTGCAAAGGTTCTAATTAATGCAAAATGCTTGTATAAGAACTTTCTATCATCACCTTGAGCATAAGATACTATTGATAGTTTATTATCTTCATATCCATTAAAGATAAAATTATTCTCAAAGCATTCTCCCAAAGTATAATCTCTATCATAAACTTTTGCTATTAATTGCTCGTACATTTCATTTTTTTCTTCAAGCTGTGGTTCTTCAATTGGTATGACTTCAATTTCTTCTGATAAATTAATTTCTTTTTGTTCTTCTTTTATTTCTGTAGAAGAATTTGAGATATTTTGATTTCTACTTGTAGGTAAATCATCAAAAGGCGTTGGATGGGAAACTTCAGAAATTGAATCAATTACTGATAAATCAACCATTGATGTTGTTTCTATCAATATTTTATCTTCTTGTGTTACTTCTTCAATTTTAGTTTCAGGGATATTTTCCATTATGCTTTCTGTAATATTTGATTTAACTAAAGTAGGCTCTTGTTTTATAGCTGGCTTTATATCTTCAACTTGTGAAATTATTTCATCTATAGTTTTGATATTTGTAGCTTCAATCATTTTCAACAATGTTAAAATAAGCACAAAACCGCCATCAGAATTTATTGATAAAAGATGTTTAGCATCACTTAATATTCTAAAAAATCTATCAAATAAAAGTAAATCAAACTTTGCATCTTTGCTTATCATCTTATGTTTTAAATAAATAGTCATCTCATCACAAATCTGAGATACATCATAGTTTTCTAACTCTTTTACAAGACTTATTATCTCACCTTTATTTAATATCACTTGAAAAATATCATCCATTAATTTAGGATCAATTAGACCTAACATATTAACAACCGTTGAAGTTGTTATTCTTCCTTGTGAAAAAATAATTGCTTGGTCAAGTAAAGTTAATGTATCTCGTAAACTTCCTTGTCCACTTCGTGCAATAATTTCTAAAGCATCTGTGTCAAATTCAATATTTTCTTCATTTAATATATGAGATAAATGATGCACTACATCAATATCAGAAATTTTATTAAATCTAAAATGCTGTGTTCTTGAAAGAATTGTTGCAGGTAATTTTAATGGATCAGTGGTTGCAAGTATAAACTTTACAAAACCAGGAGGTTCTTCTAGTGTTTTTAGAAGTGCGTTAAAAGCTTGAGTTGTAAGCATATGTACTTCATCGATTATAAACACTTTAAATCGTGCAGAACTTGGTTTATATTTTGTATGTTCAATCAAATCTTTTATATCATCAATTCCCCGATTTGATGCTGCATCCATTTCAATAACGTCTAAATGTCTATTTGCATTTGAACTAACACAATTATCACAAACTTCACAAGGTTTTGATGTTGGACCTTCTGAACATAATAGTGCTTTTGCCATTATTCTAGCAGTTGAAGTTTTACCACTTCCTCTTAATCCACTAAAAAGGTAAGCGTGAGACAATCTACTTGAATCTAATGCTAATGATAAAGTTTGAGAAACAGTACTTTGTCCCACTAAGTCTTCAAATCTATGAGGTCTATATTTTAAGGCTAATACTTTTCTTTCTACTTTTAATTCACTCATATATCATATTTCCTAATTGTAATTTTTTCATAGTATTCTGTTTTTTCAAATATTTTATTTATCATATTATCATTTATATTCCCTGTGGAATATACAAAGATATCCAATAAACCTTTGTTTAAATGATTGTGTTCAAGACTCAAAGACATAAGTCTTTGTGCAATTGCTGAACCTGTTTGTATTAATGTTATATTATATCCCATTATCTCTTTTATAACATCACTAATTAATGGATAATGAGTACAGCCTAAAACAATAGTATCCACTCTATTCTTTTTCATAGGTTCGAGCCAAATTTTTAGCATTTTTTTTGTTACAGAAGATGAGATTTCACCTTTTTCAATTTGTTCTACTAATCCAGGACATGCTTGTTCAGTTAATAAAACTTGTCTACCTTGAAATAATTCATTTATAAGTAGTTGATATTTATCACCTTTGAGTGTAGCAGGAGTTGCTAACACACCAATATGATTAGTTCTTGTTGCTTCTATTGCAGGTTTAATTCCAGGTTCAGTCCCAATTATGATAAGTTTTATGTATTTTTTTCTTAGCATCTTAATAGCTGCAGAAGTAGCTGTATTACATGCAATAATTAAAGCTGAAATTTCATGTTCTTTTATCAAGAAATTAGTGATAGTAATACATCGTTTTAGAATTTCTTCTTGTGTTTTTTCTCCATAAGGTGCATATTTAGTATCAGCTACATAAAATATGTCTGCACCCTTAAGTATGTCTATTAGTGCATGAACAACAGTTAGTCCGCCTAAACCAGAATCAAATACTCCAACTTTCAATTAAAACCTTATATCTATTTTATTAAATTATATCCAAAAATATTGAAATTGAATTAAAATATATTTTAAATAAAATACTATTTTTAAGATAGAAAATATAAAAAAAGGAAAGCTAAAAAAGCTTCCCTTTTATTCATTCATTCCAGCAAAGAATTCTGCATTATTTTTAGTTTTTTGCATTTTTGAGTAAAGGAACTTTAAAGCTTCAACTTCATCCATTGATGCTATTGCATTTCTTAAAATCCAAGTTTTTTGTAAGATTTCAGGAGTAAGAAGTAGTTCTTCTTTTCTAGTACCTGATTTAATAATATCAAGTGCAGGATAAACTCTTTTATTGGCAGCATTTCTAGATAATACAACTTCAGAGTTACCAGTACCTTTAAACTCTTCAAAAATAACTTCATCCATTTTTGAACCAGTTTCAATTAGAGCAGTTGAAATAATAGTTAAACTTCCACCCTCTTCAATATTTCTTGCTGCACCAAAGAATCTTTTTGGTTTATGTAATGCATTTGCATCAACTCCACCAGAAAGTACTTTTCCAGATGATGGTGTTACAGTATTGTATGCACGTGCAAGTCTTGTAATTGAGTCTAATAAAATAACTACATCTTTCTTCATCTCTACAAGTCTTTTTGCTTTTTCAATTACAATCTCAGCAACTCTTACATGGTTTTGAGCAGGTAAGTCAAAAGTAGAAGAATAAACTTCACCTTTTACACTTCTTTGCATATCTGTAACTTCCTCTGGTCTTTCATCAATTAGCAATACCATTAATGTAACTTCTGGATGGTTTTTAGAAATTCCATGAGCTAAATCTTTTAAAAGTTCAGTTTTACCAGTTTTTGGAGGTGCAACGATTAAACCTCTTTGACCTTTTCCCATTGGAGCAAATAAATCTAACATTCTTCCTGTCATCTTTTTTGAATCATATTCAAATTTAAATTTTTCAGTTGAATATAAAGGAGTTAAGTTATCAAATAATGGTCTATTTTTTGATTCTTTAATAGGTAAGTAGTTAATTGCTTCAATTTTTAATAAAGCATTATATTTTTCACTGTCTTTATTAGGAGGTCGAACTTGTCCTGAAACTATATCTCCAGTTCTAAGTGCAAACTTTCTAATTTGAGTTGCAGATACATAAGAATCATTAGAAGTATCAGAGAAATTTCCATCAATTGCTCTTAAAAATCCAAATCCACCATCTTTAATTTCTAAAATACCTGTAAATAGAATAAATCCACCAGCATCAATTTGAGATTTTAAAATGTTAAACATTAAATCTTGTCTTTTTAATTCTTGTGGGTTTTCTACTTCAAGTTTTTTTGCGATTATCAGAAGTTCTTCTAGTGTAAGTTCTCTTAGTTGTTCAATTCTGTACCCTTCAACTGGTACGTGAGTTCTAGCTTTTCTAGGACTCTTTGTTGTTGTTTTGCTCTGAGTTTTAGACTCTTCCATTAGTAATGTTTACCTTTGATTGTACATATTTTTGATTTATGTAATTTTTGTAGTTTTTGTAGTTTTTTTAAGTTATGTTGTAATTGTAGTGTTATATTGAAAATTTGTCAATTATTTTGATTTTTTAATATATTTGACCATAAAAAAAGGTGTCAAGAAACTTGACACCTTTTAGAAACTAAAGATAGTGATTATAAATCACCCTCGTGTTTAGATAAGTACTCAGCAACACCTTCAGTGTTAGCTTTCATACCTTCGTCACCTTTAGACCAACCAGCAGGACAAACTTCACCATGCTCGTTAGTAAATAACATAGTATCTACCATTCTAATCATTTCATCAATGTTTCTACCTAATGGTAAGTCATTAACTACAGAGTGTCTAACAGTTCCATCTGCATCAATTAAGAAAGAACCTCTTAATGCAACAGCTTCACCGAATAATACATCATAATCTTTTGAAATTTGTTTAGATAAATCAGCAACTAACGGGTATTTAATTCTTCCAATACCACCATTGTTTACATCTGTTTCTCTCCATGCAAAGTGTGAGAATTGTGAATCAACAGAAACACCAATAACATTAACACCTCTTGAAGTAAACTCTTCAATTCTTTTAGAAAAAGCAATAATTTCTGATGGACATACAAAAGTAAAATCTAATGGGTAGAAAAATAATACTGCACCTTTTTCACCAATATTTTCGTATAAATTAAAATCTGATACTATTTGACCATCTGCAAGTACAGCTGTAGCTGTAAAATCTGGAGCTTTTTTTGTTACTAACATTTATATTCCTTTAAGTTTTGTTTAGAAAATAATTATATAATAATATTTGTAAAATAAAACTAAAGTTTGCTTAAATTTTTAAATTTTTAAAAATATTTATTAACTAATAATATTTATCCTTTATTAGAGAATGTAAACTGTACATTACTTATAAAAATTAAATATAGTAATTAATATTAATTTAAATGTAGCATTATCTACTGATTTCCTTATTAATATTTTTAATTATACTTTTTTAAAGTTAGTTTTATAATTTCTGTGATAAAGTTTTTTAAATTTTATTAAGGAGTTATATATGGCAGTAATAATTACAGATATTTGTATTAGTTGTGATGCATGTTTAGACGAATGTCCAACAGAATCAATTGTAGATAATGATGAGAACCCAACAGGTGAAGATATTTATTATGTAAACCCAGAGACTTGTACAGAGTGTATTGGTGATAATGATGCACCAGCATGTGCTGATGCATGTCCTACTGAGGGATGTATTCAATGGGATGCAAGAGATTCAGCAGCTAATCCAGTTAGAGATGGAAAAACAGCTGGTGAACCTTGTGTTGAAGACTAATTTTTAATTAGTTTTATAATTTTCACTACTCACAAAGGCAAGTAATTTTAAATTACTTGCCTTTTTTTTATTTTTTAGATATAATCCGCGACTTAATAAAAATCGAGGAATATAACACTATGGAACAAACTTTATCTATCATCAAACCAGACGCAGTAGCAAAAAACGTTGTTGGAAAAATCTTATCAAGATTCGAAGACGCAGGATTAAGAATTGCAGCAACTAAAAAAATGCAATTAAGCAAAGCAGATGCAGAAGCATTTTATGCAGTACATGCTGAAAGACCATTTTTTGGTGAGCTAGTTGAATTCATGATTTCTGGACCAGTTGTAGTAACTGTTTTAGAAGGTGAAGATGCAATGACTAAAAACAGAGATTTAATGGGTGCAACTAATCCTAAAGAAGCTGAAGCTGGTACAATAAGAGCAGATTTTGCTGAATCTATTGATGCAAATGCAGTTCATGGTTCTGATTCAGTTGAAAATGCAAATATTGAAATTAATTTCTTCTTTGCACAAAAAGAAATTTGTTAATTAATCATTAATTTACAAATTTTATAATGAAAATAGAATTTAAAAAAGCACCACAAACTCCCAAGAAATTGGAAGTTGAATTCAATTCAGTTAAAATTGTAGGTACTTTTTGTAAAATATCGCAATCATTAGTAAAAATTGATGCAACGTTGGTTGGAAATACGAATATTGATTGTTGCCGTTGTGGAGTAACCGACAATATTGAACTTAATGATAAATTAGATTTTTTATTAAGTGATCGTATAATCAAAAATGACGAAAGCGAAGATTTAGTAATTGAAATAGAAGACGGTTTAATTGATTTTGATGAAATAATTCAAAGTGAACTAGAAGCTATTAAGAGTGATTATCATATCTGTGAAAAATGTTCACAAGATAATGGTGATTTTGAAAAAGAATTTTAGGAGAATAACAAAATGGCAGTACCAAAGAGAAGAGTCTCTCATAGTAGAGCAGCAAAAAGAAGAACACATTACAAGATTACATTAAAAAGACCAGTTAAAGATACTGATGGAACATGGAAAATGCCTCATACAGTTAACCCAAATACTGGTGAATACAAAAACTAATGCATACAATCGCAATAGATGCAATGGGTGGGGACTTCGGTCCCGAACCCATCATTGATGGGCTTATTAGTGCTTTAAAAAGTAATAATAATTTCACTGCAATAGCAGTAGGTAAAAAAGATGAATTGTTATCTTTGATACCACAAAACTTTATGTCAAGAATTGAAATATTAGATACAGATGATGTAATTAGTATGAGCGATTCAGCTACAGACGCACTTAAAAGAAAAGAATCTACAATTTATAAAGCTATTGAATTAGTTCGAGATGGAAAAGCTGGAGCTGTTGTTTCTGCTGGTCATTCTGGTGCATCAATGTCCTTAGCAACTTTAAGAATTGGTAGAATTAAGGGTGTTTCAAGACCTGCTATAGCTACACTTATGCCTACAAGCGAAAATCAAAATACCTTAGTATTAGATGTTGGAGCAAATGTAGACAGTGATGCTAAAAATTTATTCGAATTTGCTATTATGGGTCAAGTTTATGCAGAAGATGTATTACAACTTGAAGATCCAATTATTGGATTATTATCAAATGGTGAAGAAGAAAGCAAAGGTAATGAAGTTACTAAAGAAGCTTATGGTTTAATATCAAAAGTTCCAAATTTCGCAGGTAATGTAGAAGGTAGTGATATCTTCAAAGGAACAGTTGATGTAGTTGTATGTGATGGTTTTGTAGGAAATATCCTATTAAAAACTGCCGAAGGTGTTGCAGATACAATTGGTAAAATCATAAAGAAAAATCTTAAGCGTTCACTAATTTCAATTGCTGGCGCAGTGCTAATGAGAAAAGTATTTAAAAACTTAAAAGTTAGAGTTGATTATGCAGAATATGGTGGAGCTCCTTTACTTGGAGTAAAAGCACCTGTAATTATTGCACATGGAAAGTCTAACCCTAAGGCAATACACAATGCAATATTACAAGCAATTAGTGCAGCTAGTTCAAACCTTAATCAAGACATTGAACAAAGACTAGCAAAATATAGTAAATAAATTTATTTTATTTTATATTTTTTATAAGGATATGTAAATGACATATGCAGCTTTTAGATCTATTGGAGCATACATTCCTCCAAAGGTTATGACAAACGCAGATTTTGAAAAAATTATTGATACTAGTGATGAGTGGATTACTAAAAGAACTGGTATTAAAGAAAGAAGAATTTCTGAAGTTGATGAAGCTTCATCTGATTTAGGAGCAAAAGCGGCGCAAGTTGCAATTGATAGAGCTGGAATTGCTAAAGAAGATATTGATTTAGTAATTTGTGCTACTGTAACTCCTGATTATTTATGTATGCCTTCAACTGCATGTTTAATCGCATCTAAATTAGGTCTTCCTCCAGTACAAGCTTTTGATGTTAGTGCAGCTTGTACTGGTTTTGTTTATGCAACTTCTGTTGCTAAAGCTTTTGTTGAATCTGGTATGAAAAAAAACGTATTAATTGTTGGAGCTGAGACATATAGTTCTATATTAGATTATACAGATAGAGGTACTTGCTTTATCTTTGGAGATGGTGCAGGAGCTGCTATTATTTCAGCAACTTCAAATAAAGAAGAAGCAATCATTGATGTAAACTGTTCATCTGATGGAAACTATGAAGATTTAATTAAAACTCCAGGTGGAGGATCTAAACATCCTTGTAGTCAAGAAGTTTTAGAGAATAAAATGGCATGTATTAAAATGAAAGGAAATGAAACTTTCAAATTAGCTGTTCGAACTTTAACTTCAGATGTAGAAGTTATGATGAAAAAGCATAATCTTACAAGTGAAGATATAAAGCACTTTATTCCACATCAAGCAAATATGAGAATTATTACAGCTGTTGGAAAAGCACTAGGAATGACTGAAGAACAAACTGTGGTTACTGTAGATAAATATGGTAACACATCAGCAGCTTCAATTCCTATGGCTATGAACTACGCATATGAACAAGGTAAAATTAAAGCTGGAGATACTGTCTTATTTGATGCTTTTGGTGGTGGACTTACATGGGGTTCAGCGCTATTTAAATTTGCACCAAAAAAGTAAAATTTTACTTAAATAAAAAAGGGGAAGAATATTATTTCTTCCCCTTTTTTATTTCTTGAAATGAAATAGCTCTAGTCTTCTTAAGTCCACAATGTATTTATGTAAAATTAATTTCTTTTATAGATAAACAAAAGAAAAGCCTAAAACACAATATCCCATCATTACGGGAACTAATACTTTAGATTATTTACTTATTAAATTTTTTATTATTAGGATTGTTTTTAAATATGTTCATAGAATTTTGTTCTTTATTTTTATTAAACTTATCTACTGTTGCCACTGAATTTATATATAAAACTGATTCTTCAACTACAATTTGAAAAATACAATGTAATGGAACTTTAGCAACAGAACCAAAGTTTTCACTTCCATATCCTGCTTCAAAGGTAAGGAAATTCTCATTAATCTGAACGGTAGTATATGTATAATTACTTAAAATAAATAATGAAATCTTTGCTAATTGATCTTTAATATCCCTTGGAAGTTCTGGATTAAAAGTCATTCCTTCAATATTCGCAGTTATCGAGAATTCTTGATTATTATCTAATAAAAATTCTATTGTTTGTTTTACTTGTTCACATACTAAATCTTTATATTCTTCATTTTCTATAATATCTCTTATCATCTTATTTATTTCCATTTTTAATTTTAATTTTAATTTTATTATAACTTATAAAACAAATGATTATACTTATTTTTTTGTATTACTAAATAAAAAAATTTAGAAATATAAAGAGTAATTTGTCATTTCATCAAAATCTATCATTGCGTTCATAAGTGCAATTTTTGAAGCTTTTTTTAGCATTTCAATAGTAATATCTTTTTCAGTTAATAAATTATTATTTATATATCTAGCTCTTGTAGTACCTTTTAATAAACAAGATTTAGATGTAATCCAAATTCCTTCATACAAAATTGCGATATTAGCAATACTTGTATCATGAACAATTCCATTCTTTACAATTATAATTTCATCACAATTATCTTTTCTATTAAAAAGTTTATTTATATTATTTCTATCTATAGATTTCTTTGAATATTCTATTTTATCATCAAAAATTATTTTAAAAGTCTTGATATCTCTTTTTTCATAACTTGTAAATTGAACATCCAAAACACCTTCATTGTTATAAATAACTTTACATTTTAAAAGTTTATTTGAAGTAGGATAAATATAATCTTGCAAGTTGATATTCAAAGCTACAGTGTTTGAAATTCTATTAGAATGATATATTAAATTATGGATTTCATAATCTTCACATTTAATTGTCTCAAAATAATTTTCTGTTTTCATGATTTTATTTATACTCTTCTTTTCATATTCTAGAAAGGTAAATATATTTTATCTTGTAATTCTTCATATTCTAAGTCCACTTTTGAATCGCAAGTAATTCCACCACCACTTTTATAATACAGTAATTCATTTTCTTCTTCAATAAATCTAATCATAACTGAGGAATCTAATGATTTCCCATCATAAACACCAAATACACCTGTATAAAAGCCTCTGTCATAATCTTCTGCTTTCTCTAAAAGTTCAACTGTTTTTTTCTTTGGAGTTCCTGTAATTGAACCAGCTGGTAGTAAAGAACTTAAAATCGTTCCAATATTTTCATGCCAATTTTCTTCTAAATGTCCTGATATTTTAGAGCTTACATGCAGTAATTTTTTATTTCCAGCATTTATTTTATCAATATATCTAAACTTATCAACACGTACTTTTGAAGCAACTATTGATAAGTCATTTCTAAGTAAATCTACTACCATTGTGTGCTCAGCCATCTCTTTTATATCACCTAAAATTTTAGCTTCTGCATTTGGAAGTGAAGAATCAATTGTACCTTTCATAGGATGTGTATAAATCTTATTTTTCTTTATCTCTATAAAGCGTTCAGGTGAAAAACATACAAAATTATGATTATCTTTTTTGAACCTTAGTTTAAATTTTGAATGAACATTATCATAAATTTTATCTAAAGAATATTTAGTTGCAATTTTAGTCTTTGCAGTCAGATTAAGAAGATAAGAGTTACCCTTTTTTATTTCTTCTTGAAGAAAGTCAAACTTCTTTTTATATTCTAGAAAAGAAATAGGATCTTTAAGTAATTTAGTTTTATCTTTAATCTTTGAAGTATGTTTTGAATTTAGTTCATATTTAATATTTTTTGGAAGGTTCGATAATTTTTCAACATAAAACTCTTTCAAATCATATGAGATTATGAATAAAAAAGGTTCTTTATTTGAACCTAATTTATTTAATCTTTTTTCTAATTCTTTATTTTCCAATTTATATTTTTTAATTATTTAATTAGTTTCTTTAAGATAGCCATTCTTACAAGAACACCATTTGTTACTTGCTCCAAAATTTTATTTCTAGGATCTTTTAACATTTCATCAGATATATCTACATTTCGATTAACTGGACCTGGATGTAAAAGTAAAATATTTCTATCTGCAAAAGTATCTCTAGTAATACAATATTTATTTGCGTATTCTTGAATAGATTCAAAATAAATCTCATTATGTCTTTCTAATTGTGTTCTTAAGCTCATAACAACGTCTACTTCATCTATAATTTCATCTATACTATTATATTGTTTATGTTCGTTACTCTCAGATTTAAAACAATCAGGGGCTACAAAAACTACTTCCATTCCAAATCTAGGAAGTAGTTTTTTATTTGAACCAGCTACTCTTGATGTTCTAACATCTCCTACAATTGCAACTTTTTTTCCTTCTAAATCTTCATTAAAATGCTCTCTAATTGTAAAAAGATCTAATAAAGCTTGTGTTGGATGAGCGTGTTTTCCATCTCCTGCATTTATAATTGGACAATCTACATGGTTAACTAATGTACCAGGTAATCCACAATCAGAATGTCTCATAATAATTGCATCAGGTTTCATTGCATTAATATTTGCAACTGTATCAAATATAGTTTCACCTTTAGATCTTGAAGATGTACCTACATCTAATGATACTACTTCAGCCCCCAATCTTTTTGCAGCAATTTCGAAAGCACTTCTTGTTCTAGTAGAATTTTCAAAAAATAATGTTACGATGATTTTTCCATCTAAAATTTTATTAGACTTCATATCTTTAAATCTTTTTGCATCTTCGAAAAGTTCAATTATTTCTTCGATACTAAAATCTGCTGTTCTAATTAAATGCTGCATTTTATTCCTCATTTTTAATCATGATTGTATCAAAAAGCTCTTTAAAAAATATAGATGTTAATTCTGTTTATAAAACTATTAATAAAAAACTATAAGTTAAATGATTAATGTATTAATAAATCGTTTAAAAATTTTGGATATAATCTATTTTATAATATAAATGTATATAAATTTTAGGAAACAATATGATTGAACAAATAGACAAAGAGTACGTACTTCATACTTATGCAAGAAATTATGTTAATTTTAAAAAAGGTATCAATGCTACACTTTTTGATGAAAATGATAAAGACTTTATAGATTTTACATCAGGGATTGCTGTTGTTAGTGTGGGACATGGAAATAAAAGAGTTGCGGATAAAATATATGAGCAAGTATCAAATATTACTCATATTTCTAATCTTTATGGAATTGAACCTCAAGCTTTATTAGCTCAAAAACTAGCTCAATTATCAGGATATGATATTAGAACATTTTTTTCAAACAGTGGAGCAGAAGCTAATGAAGGAGCAATTAAAATTGCTAGAAAATATGGTGAAACTAAATTTTCTAATAAAAAATATAAAGTAATCACTTTAGAACATTCTTTTCATGGAAGAACTATTACAACAGTAAAAGCAACAGGACAAAGCTCAATGCATAGTCCAAATTTTTCTCCATATCCAGATGGCTTCTCATATCATGACAAAATAGCTGATATTTATAAGTCAATTGATAATGAAACTGTTGCTGTTATGATTGAACTTGTTCAAGGCGAAGGTGGAGTTCAACCATTTGATAAAAAAGAGATTCAAGAGCTTGCAAAGTTTCTAAAAGAAAAAGAAATTTTATTAATTGTTGATGAAGTTCAAACAGGTGTTTTTAGAACAGGTCAATTTTTAGCAGCAAATTTGTATGAAATAGAACCTGACATTATTACACTTGCCAAAGGCTTAGGTGGAGGTGTTCCAATTGGAGCAGTTATGACTACCCTAAAAGACATTTTCTCGCCAGGTGATCATGGTTCTACATTTGGTGGAAATTATCTAGTAACTACAGCTGCCCTTGAAGTATTAAATATACTTGAAGAAAATAAAAATGATGGGAAATTGGATGAAACTATTACTTATTTTAATTTGAAATTAAATGAAATCTATGAAAAGAATAAAGATATTTTTACTCAAAATGTTGGTCTTGGACTTATGCGAGGTCTTAGAGTAAAAGATGCAAATACATTGACATCTATTATTAAAAATACCTTTGAAGAGGGAGTATTAGTTTTAAAAGCTGGAAAAAACACTTTAAGATTATTACCTCCTTTGACTATTTCGAAAGAAGAAATAAATGAAGGTTTCAAAAGGTTAGAAAATGCACTTACAAAAATCAAGTAATCTTAAATTATTAATATGCAGTTTAATATCATTAAATTTATTTGCAAATGAATTTACTTTAGAAAAAAGTATTTTATCAGAAGCTAGAGAAAAAAGTTTTGATTTAACACAAAAAAAAGCAATTGAAGATAGTAGTATTTTGAAAAAAGATTGGATAAATCCAATCATTTTTAAATATACAGATAACTTAGGAGAAATATACAAAAATGAAAAATCTGTAATTTCTATTGATCAGCCTATTTTTAAAAGTGGAGGAATTTATAAAGCAATTAAATATGCAAATGCTACATATAAATATTCTACTTTAGAAATAGAACATCAAAGAAAAATTTTAATTCAAACAGCGACAAATTATCTATTTTTAATAGAAAAAACTGATTTAAATATTAAAAAAGCAGAATTATCGGTACTTAATTCAAGAATTGATGTTGATAGAAAAAAAGAACAAGTATTAAATGGTTTTTTAGATAGCTCATTTTTAGACAATGCCCTTTTAGCTCTTAATACTGCAAAACATTCATTGATTGACTTAAAATATCAGAAACAAGAATTAATCAATAATTTTCATAATATTTCATCAAAAGAATATACTAATTTTAGTCTTCCTACTTTAAAACTTTTTAATGAAAAAGAGTTTATTGAAAATAATATTGAAATTAAAAAAGTAAAAGCTGATATTAGCAAAAAAAATAATTTTGCTGGTATTACAACGGCTAAGTATCTACCTAGTCTAAATGTATTTTATACATACACTAAAAATCATTTTAAAGATGGTACCACTACTTATGATAATACTCAAAATTATGGATTAACTGTTTCTATACCTTTTGATTCAAGAACATTTAATGATATAGAAAGTTCTAAGATAGACTATTTAAAATCAAAATTAGATTTACAAAACAAAATTACTGATGAGAAAACATTCTTCAAATCTAAGTTAGAAAAAATAAATATGATTGAGGATAGAATCAATATCACAAAAGAAGATTTAGCTGTTTATGACTCTATATTAAGTGTTATTTATGAAGAAAAAGAAGCTCAATTAAAAACACAAAGTGATTTAGATACTTTAGAAAATTCACAAAAAATTAAAGCCTTAGATTTAAAAGTTTTTGAAATAGAAAAACAAATAGAACTTTTAAGTATTTATGTAAAACTACATTAACTAATAAAAAAAGAAGTAATCTTACTTCTTTTTTTCTTTTAAATTTAAATAATACTCTATTTCTGCTGGTGTTAGTATCTTTATTGTATTTGTACTCCCTGGCATCCCTACTGGGTATCCTACTGTTGCTACA
>CAJQLJ010000030.1 GCA_905479135.1 uncultured Campylobacterales bacterium
CCTTTTTTAAATCTTCCATTATCAATTTTTAGTTTTTCCATAAATATTTTTAACATTGTAGATTTTCCTGTTCCATTAGGTCCTACAATTGCTATAGTGTCTTTTTGTAAAATTCTAGTTGTAAAGTTTTTTATCAAAAGTTTATCACCAAGTGAAATAGCTATATCATCAAGCTCAAACAGCATCTTTTTTTTATTTTGAGTTCTTGTATTATCATCTGAATTAAAAGATTTTTGCTCTCTTTGTAGTTCAACACTCATTTTTCTAATTGCAGCTGGGTTTGATTTAACTTTCTGTTTTAAATCTAAATATTCTGCTTTTCTTCTTACATTTCTTTTTCGTCTTGCAGTTACACCTCTTTGCATCCAATGTGCTTCTCTTTTAAATAATCTAATCATATTATGATGGTCTTTTTGCATATTTTCTAAAAGTTGTTGCTTTTGTTCTAAGTAAGAAGAGTATCCACCTTGGAATTTTCTTAATGTTCCATTCTCAACTTCAATAACAGATGTAGCAATATTATCAATAAAATATCTATCATGTGAAATAAAGATAAGAGTAAAATTATTTTTAATTAAAAGTTGTTCCAAAAACTCAACCATATAAACATCAAGATGATTTGTAGGTTCATCTAAAAGTAAAACATCAGGCTTTTTAAGTAGAAGTCCAGCAAGAGAAACACGACGCTGTTCTCCTCCTGAGAGAAGATTTACATCTTTAAATTCATATTCTTTTAGCTGAAATTCTTTTAGTACTCTTTCAATCATATTGTCTAAATCCCAGGCATTGTGAAATTCTAAAAATGTTGCAAGTTCACTTTGTCTATTGATTAATTCTGTATTCTCATAATCATCAATAATCTTCACAGAGATCTCTTCGTATTCAACTCTTGCATCTTTTAATTCTTGTAGTTGATTTTCAATTGCATCACGAACTTGTAAATTTTCTTCAAATTTTGGGTGCTGTGCTAGCATCTCAATTTTGATTGATTTATCTATTGCTTTGATACCATCATCAGGTTCAGTTTCACCTGTAATGATTTTTAGAAGAGTTGATTTTCCTTGACCATTTTGACCAATCACAGCGATTCGTTGACCTTGGTTTAAAGTAAAGTTTGCATTTTTTAAGATTACTTTTGTGTCATATTGTTTTGAAATGTTTTGTAGGTCGATTAATGCCATTGATTTTATATACTCCTATATAATGCTGTTTTTCTAAAGTGTATATTATCCAAACTCTAGTTATATATTGATTTACTTTTCTTTACTTTGAGTGACTAAAGATATACTAAATAAGTTATTTTTTTGTAAAATATCTAATACACTTACAACTTTTTCATATTTAACATCTTTATCTATTTTAAATATTATATTTCTTTTTTTATTTTTTATTTTGTTCATTTCTAAATCTAAATTTTCTAGATTTATTTCTTTTCCATAAATTGCTAGTTTTTCGCTGTTTATTTCAATAATAACTTCTTTTTCTTTAAGCTCAATTTCTTTAGCACTTGAAGTGGGAAGATTTAAAGCAAGAGCTAATTCATCTTTTTTAAATACAGAAGATACAATAAAAAATATCAAAAGAATAAAAACTACATCGATTAATGGTGTTACATCAGGAGTTAAAATCTCTCTTTTTTTCATATTTTTTTAAGTACCTCTTTGTGTATTTTTAACTCAATATCATCTAAAATACCAACAATATAGTTGTAACCTATATAGTGAGGAATTGCTACAATTAATCCTGCAACTGTTGTGATTAATGCTATTGAAATACCACTTGAAAAAATACTAGGATCACCTAAACCACTTTTAGTTATCGAATCAAAAGAGTTTAAAACACCTACTACGGTTCCTAAAAGACCAAGTAATGGAGCAATGGAAGCTATTATTTTAACTGTGTTTAATCCAAACTCTAACTTACGCATTTTTCTATTTACTATATTTTCAATAGAATCTTTTTTAAACTCTTGTGAATTTTCTTTTGAAAAAGTTATAATTTCATTTATTATAGTTTCTCTTTTAATCTTTGATAATGATATAACAGTTAGCTTCCAAAACATAATAGTAAAACCAATAATATTCAAGAAGATTAGTATATATACTATTGTTCCACCTCTATGTATGTAACTTATTAAATCGATTTCCATTATCTTAACTCCTATTTATTTTATATACAATTGGAACAGTTATATTCCAAATATCTTTATTTAATTCATCTGGTATTGGATCAAACTTTTCTATTTCTGACATTATTTCTACAGCTGCTTTATTTAGTCTTCTAAAATTTGAACTTTTTGTGATTTTAATATTGCTTATTTGACCATTTTTATATATAGTAAAGTTTAAATAAATCTCTCCAGATTGATTTAATCTTTTTGCAATTTTAGGATATTTCTTATTTTCTTCTATGAGTTCTTGTATCTTTTGAAAGTATTTATTTTCTATAGCTTTTAAAGTTTCTACTGGAATTAGTTTTTCTACAACTTTTGTTTTTACAATTTTTTTACTTATTTGTTCTAGAACATTTTCTTTGAAAATTTCTTCATTATATTTAGCTGTTTTTTCTTTCTTTAGTGTTTCTTTTTTTTCAGCTTTTTCAACTTTTTCAACTTTCTTAATCGTATTTTTGCTATTTGTTTGAATTAGTTTTTTATTTACTTTAGTTTCAACTGTTTTTTCAATAGGTTTTTCTAAAACGTCAACTTCTTCCTTTTGTATGATTATATTTTTTAAATTTATTTGTACTTTAGAAGAACTAGGTTTTGCTGCGAATACTTCTTCTTTATTAAGTTTTAGTTGATTAAATAGATAAAAATGTATGCTAAGAACCAAAATAAATATTACAAAAAGAGTTTTTTTATTTTCCATAAACTAATCTAATTACAATATTATTAACAAAAGAATGTTATCTTATTTTTCAGTGGGAAGTTTTACTTTCAACCAATCATATGTAAAGCCATATTGAACATTATATATGTTTGAAAAGCCTTGTTCTGCTAGTAAATTACTTGCAAGTTTTGTTCGTGATCCACTTCTACAAATCAAAATTATTGTTTTGTTTATATTTTTTTTAGATACTTCATATATTTCATTTACAAAATTTCGATTAAATACTCTTTTTCCATTTTTTGCATAAAAAACTGGTATATTGATTGAGTTTTTTGCTCGTAGTTCGTTAAACTCAGGTTTTGTTCTTACATCTATTAACAAAGCACCATCTTGTTGCATAGCAAAAGCTTTTTTAGATGAAATATCATCTTTATATATTTTTGCAGTTCTATAATCTATTTGAGTACTTGCAAATAAAACAGTATTAATTAATACTAGTATAAATAAAATATTTTTCATTTTTTTCCCATTATTTTTCGTTATTAATTTCAAAATCATCATAAGGATCCATATGAATATTGATTATCCAATCTCTATCTTTATCTAAGTCCTGTATTTCTTGTTCAATTTTATCACTTGTTTTGTGAGCATTCATAAGTGAAATAATACAATCAAAAACTAAATGAACCTCTACAAAAGTTTGATGTCCTGCTTCTCTAGTTTTTAAAAGATGATAAGCATTTACATTTTCATTATTTTTAATTATATCTTCGATTTTATGAACTACTTTACTATCAACTGCTCTATCTAATAAAACTAAAGTTCCATCATGAATTAGTTCATAAGCAGAATAAATAATAAATAGCGCAATTCCACTTCCAACAATAACATCTATTAATTCATATCCAGTTAGTTGAACAAGAATTAATGATGATAAAACTGCAACATTTGAATAAACATCTGTTTTGTAGTGTAAGGCATCAGCTCGTATAACCATCGAATTTGTTTTTTTAGCAACTTTATTTAAATAGATTACTAAAAATATTGTTATTATAAGTGATATAATCATTACGATTATTGAAACTTCAACATATTTAGATATTTCACCATTGATAGCTTTTTGTATTGCTTGATAAAGTAGGTATATTCCAGATAGAGTAATAATAGAACCTTCAATTACAGATGCTAGTGCTTCAATTTTCCCTCGACCATAGTTAAATTCTCTATCTGCTGGTTTTTCTGAGTTTGATATTGCAAAGTAGTTGAAAAGTGATACGAACATATCAAGAACAGAATCAATCGCTGAGGCTAAAACAGCAACCGATCCACTTGCAATTCCTACAACTAATTTAATAATTGTAAGAAGAGCCGCAACAGATGAAGAAACGACTGTAGCTTTTTTTTGTGGAGTCATAATTATTTATTCTCTACAAAATCTTTGATTCTTCTAATTCCTTCTTCAATTGTTTCTAAATCTGTAGCAAAAGAGAATCTAACATATCCTTCTGTTCCAAAAGCAAGTCCAGGAACTAAAGCAACACCTTTTTCTTCAAGTAAGTCTGCACAAAACTTCATAGAATCAGATGTAACACCTTGGATATTTACAAATAAATAAAATGCCCCATCTGGATTAAATGAACTTAATCCATTAATTGCATTGAAAGATTCAACAGCAACATTTCTTCTTTTTTCAAACTCTTTTCTCATAACTTCCATTGTTTCATCCGCTTCACCATCTAGTGCAGGAATTGCTGCATATTGTGTGATTGAATTTACATTTGAAGTTACTTGACCTTGAAGTTTAATCATACTCTTTACAAGATCAGTTTTAGGAGTTGCTAAATAACCAAATCTCCATCCAGTCATTGCAGCTGCTTTACTTAAACCATTTATCGTAACAGTTCTTTTATACATGTCTTCAGATATTTCAGCTGCTGCAGTAAATTTTTTTCCATCATACATGATTTTTTCATACATTTCATCAGATAAAACTATAATATCACTACCTTCAAGAACCTTTCCTATAGCTTCTAATTCTTCTTTTGAATAAACTGCACCAGTTGGGTTAGATGGAGTATTTAATAAAAGAATTTTTGTTTTATCTGTAATAGCATCTTTTAGTTGTTTTGCTGTTATTTTAAAACTACTTACATCATCTGTTTCAATAATCACTGGAACACCATCTGAATATTTTACTTGCTCAGGGTAAGTTACCCAGTAAGGTGCTGGAATAATTACTTCATCACCTTTTTCAATCAATACCTGAAAAAGATTAAATAATGAATGTTTTGCACCATTACTAATAACGATGTGATCTAAATTATACTCTAAGTTATGGTCTCTTTTTAATTTATTAATGATTGCTTGCTTGGTTTGAGGAATTCCCTCTACGGCTGTATATTTTGTGTGTCCATCTGTAATAGCTTGAATTGCTGCTTGTTTAATAACTTCTG
>CAJQLJ010000031.1 GCA_905479135.1 uncultured Campylobacterales bacterium
TAGTTGCAAAAAATGGAAAGACTATAGAAGTAAGAAATACAGATGCAGAAGGAAGACTTGTTTTAGCAGATTGTTTATGTTATGCACAAGATGAGATTAAAGATATTGATTATATTTTTGATTATGCGACACTAACAGGTGCTTGTGTAGTTGGGGTTGGACAATACACTACAGGTATTATGGGAAACAATGAAATACTAAAAAGAAATACTGTATTGTCTGCTTTAAAATCGGGTGAATATGCTACTACATTAGATTTCAATAGATATTTAAAACAAAGTATTAAATCACAAATAGCAGATATTTCAAATATTTCAAGTACTAGATATGGTGGAGCTATAACAGCTGGGTTATTTTTAGATAATTTTATAACAAAAGAGAATAAAGAAAAATGGATTCACTTTGATATTGCTGGACCTGCATATGTTGAAAAAGCATGGGGATATAATCCTTATGGTGCAAGTGGTGCAGGTGTTAGAATGACAGTGGAATTTTTAAGAAACTTAGATAAATAAAAATAGTTAGGAACTCTCCTAGCTATTAAAGAGTATGTTTTAAAACTTAAGTTTAAATCAAATCATAATTATATTTTGGATAATATAAATTTTTGAAAATAAAAGTAAAATCTAAAAATCTTTAAAGTATGAAATATTTTTAGATTTTAGTTAAAAAGGAAATACATGGGATTAGGTGTAGGAATCGTAGGATTACCAAATATAGGAAAGTCAACAACGTTTAATGCGTTAACAAAAGCACAAAATGCTGAAGCACAAAATTATCCATTTTGTACTATTGAACCAAATAAAGCTGTTGTTCCAGTACCTGATAAAAGATTAGATGCATTAGCAAAAATTGTTGATCCAGAAAAAATTCAACATTCAATGATAGATTTTGTTGATATTGCAGGTTTAGTAAAAGGTGCATCTAAAGGTGAAGGTTTAGGAAATCAATTTTTATCTAATATTAGAGAAGTTGAAGTTATTTTACATATGGTTAGATGTTTTGAAGATGAAAATGTTGTTCATGTTGAAGGTGGAATTGATCCTTTACGAGATATTGAAATTATTGAAACGGAACTTATTTATGCAGATATAACACAAGTTGAAAAAAAATGTGACAAGTTAAAAAAAGAATCGAAATTTGATAAAGTTGCAGCTGCTAAATTACCAATTGCCCAAGCTCTACTAGCTCACTTAGAAGATTTAAAACCTTCATCTTCATTTGAAGATAGAGAAGACGAAAACTTTTTAGAACTAGATAGAGAACTTAGATTACTATCAAATAAGAGCATTATTTATGGAACAAACGTAGATGAAGATTCACTAGCTGATGGTGGAAATAAATATGTTGATTTAGTAAAAGAACATGCAAACACTGTTAATGCAGATGTAATTGTATTGTGTGCAAAAATAGAAGAAGAATTAGTTGGTTTAGATGATGATGAAGCACAAGAGTTTTTAACAGATTTAGGTGTCGTGGAATCAGGACTAGAGCAAATTATTCATCATGCTTTTGACAAACTAGGTCTTCAATCATACTTTACAGCTGGTAAAATGGAAGTTAGAGCATGGACTATAAAGAAAGAAACTAAAGCACCTCAAGCTGCTGCAGTTATTCATAATGACTTTGAAAAAGGTTTTATTAAAGCTGAAGTGATTGCATACGAAGATTTTGTTTCTTTAGGTGGAGAAGCTAAAGCTAAAGAAGCTGGAAAACTAAGATTAGAAGGAAAGGATTATGTTGTTAAAGATGGCGATGTAATGCACTTTAGATTTAATACATAAAATAACTATTTAGATTTTATAAGAAGAAAGTAAAATATTTATTTTCCTCTTATAAACCTTGCAAAATAATTTCCCACAAATACTCTACTTCTTCATCTGTTAGATTTATTAATTTCTTTTGTTCAAACAATTCTTTAATCTTTTTTAATTCAAATATTCTAGAATAAGTACATTTTGCATGAACTGGTAAAAAACCTCTAACTAGTGATATATTCTCCAAGATTTTATTTTCACATATTAAGCATTCATAATCAGTGTGAAGCCTTCCTTCATATTCTAAAATAGTTACATAAGATTCACAGATTGCTCTTAGAGGATTTTGTTTAATCATTATATGTACTAGATTATCAAGATTATAAAAATAAAAAGCATCTATTTCTTCAAGCTCTTTTAGATGTGGATAAAATTGTTTTACAAATCTTTGCCAACAATACATTTTTTCATAGTCTAAAATCCATTGAAAACCTAATTGTATTACATCTTTTAGTCTTGGTATTGTTGATCTTGTATCTTCTAATTCAAAATCTATTTTATAACCTATATTAATATTTGAATGCCTTGCACCATAAAATCTATAAGTAGTTAAAATAGATGTTTCTGTTAGTATAGATACTATTAAATCATCATCTTTAACAGCTTTAATATCTATTATGTAACCTTGCATTAAAGATATTAGTCCTCTTTTCTCATTTCATTAATTTCTTCCATAATCTCTTTAGCTTCTTCTTCATCTATTTCACCATCAGCTAAGTCTTTTAGCATATCGTTAAAATCTTCTCTCATTTCTTGCATAGAAGCTAGTTCTTCTTTTGTTCTCTCATCTTCTTTTTTTGAAGCGATAATTTCAAATAATTCATCTATATAATCTTCTATTTCTATTAACACATCATTTTTAAGTAAAGAAGCTAATTCATCTTGAATAGTCATAATTGTCCTTGTTTATTTTTGCAAATTATATCTAAAAAAAACTAGCCTTTTGCTTCAATAAAAGCAAATAAATTTTATGCTACAATCAAAGAAAATTATCAATAAGGAAGTTATATGGCAGAATTTAATAATGTCTCTATAGCAAAAGCGGCAAGTGTTCTTTTTGAAGGAAATATTACAAGTAGAAGTATCGAGTTTGAAGATGGTTCAAGAAAAACATTAGGTATTATGTTACCTGGAGAATATGAATTAAATACAGTACATACAGAAATAATGGATATTCAAAGAGGTAAATTAGAAGTTCTTTTACCTGCTCAAGAATGGGTATCATTTACTGGACCTGCGACATTTCAAGTTCCAGCTAATTCAAAATTTAAATTAAGAGTACATTCATTAGTTGATTATTGTTGTTCTTTTATAAAAAATAAGTAAAATTATATAATAAAATTTATAATTTACAATCTATTTTAATAAAAACTGCTAATAATTAGCAGTCTTTATTTTTTAATATAAAAGGTCTTCTTTTATATCTTCAAACTTTAAAATCTTTTTTCCAAAATGACTTTTTGAAAAATCACTTGCTTCTTTTTTAGTTTTAAAAGGAATTAATTCTTCACCCATAGGGCCATAAATATTCGATCCGATTACATAATATGCATCTTTTGCATTAATTGAATTTAAACTATAATAATCTGTTACAAGTATTTTTGAAATATCTATTTTCTTATGATTATGTTTGAACTTACTTGGATTAAAATAGAACTTCATCATATCTTTAACTCCATCAAAATAATGAGAGTGTTTTTGAGCAACTTCAATTTGTGCAATCCATTTTGGATATTTTGCTACAAACATTCCACATACTGGACATTTTTCATCTTTTTGTACTTTGAGCATCTTATTTTTATTAGCAGCTAATAATGGGTCATATAAATATATAGATACTGCTTGTTGCATTTTGGGTTTTAAAGACTTACATAAATTATTATCAATGATATATTGTTTACTTTCACCTATTGAATTAAACTCAGGAACTTTATCTTGCTTACACATTGATAAATAGATTTTTTTACCCTTTCTAGCCATTGACACTCTTTTTTTAGTAACCGCTATTGTATCTTTAGATAATGAAGCTTTTGCAATTTTTAGTGTTTCCTCGAAGCTATGAATATCTCCGCCAAATTTTTTTTGAAAATCTAATGCATCTTCTTTATTTCCAAAAGCATATTTACTAACAGGACTCATTGTTCCTTTTTTTGATGAACCTACAACGTATATTGCATTTTTTGAATCAATCAGTTTTAAAGATTTTGTATCAACAACATCTATTTGTTTTATTTTAAGAGCATGATCATTGTGTACATAAGCTTGACATCTAATTGAACAATATTGTTCTTTCTTGTCATTTTTAAAAGTTGTCGTATGATTTGTTTTATAATATTTTGTTAAATGCATACCACATACATTACAAAAGTTTTTACTTGAGTCTGTTTTTACTAAAGTTGCTTTTAAAGGCTCAACAGTTTGAAACATTTTATTATCTTGTGCATTAATTAAAGATGTACTTGTAATCATCAAAATAAATAAAACTAGAATTCTTTGTAACATTAAATTTCCTTTATATTATGTCTTGATAAAATTATATAAAAAAGTAGTTAATTATGTGTTAATTTAAACTTTAGATAATACTTCAATAAAATTAGTTAGCTAAAATAATAATTATATAGAAAATAGAAAATAATCACAGTATAATAAGTAAAAAGAAGTAAGATGTCTAAAAAGAATTCAAAAGCAAAAAGTAAAAATAACTTAGATTCAAAAATATGTCCTATATGTGAAAAAAGCTTCTCTTGGCGTAAAAAATGGGAACGTGATTGGGAAAATGTTATTTATTGTTCAAAACTTTGTCAAAAAAATAAGGATAAAATATAAGATTTTTGAATAAAAATATGTAGTTTTTGTTAATTTAAGAAATAGCTAGATAACCTAAAAAAGGCTATCTAGATCATAAAAGCTTATGCTTCTACAGATACTTCAACAGCTGTTGATTCCCAGATACCGTGTTTAGTACAGTAACCGTGAGCAGTTAAGTTTAATTTTTTTCCAGTTGGAATAATTGTAAATGTTGTAGTATTATGTGCTTTAATGTTTCCTAATGTTCCTGGAACATAAGTAACTTGAGCTAATTTAGTCTCACCATTAAATAATGTAATTGATTCAATGTAATGATCAAAATCATCTGGATGAGTATATTCGTTACCCATTTTAACAGTTACTTCAAATGGCTCACCTTGTTTAGCACTTGCTTCACAGTGAATAAATGGTGAATGTCTATCAATTAAATCTTTCTTCGCTTCTCTTTCTACAGTATCAATATCAACGTATTTGTTAATTTTTGGCATATTTTCTCCTAAGTTTTTAAATAAGACA
>CAJQLJ010000032.1 GCA_905479135.1 uncultured Campylobacterales bacterium
TTTCAAAAAAATCTTTTCCCATCCCTACAGTTTGAGAACCTTGTCCGGGGAAAATAAAAGCAACTTTTTTCATTATAATACCTCATATAATTAAATTTTTTAATTTTTAGTCTCTTTTAAAACTATTTGTTAAAGTTAAAATCATAACCCTAAAAAATAATTTTGCCCAAGTGCATAAATACACTTGGGCAAAAAAATAGTGATTATTTGTAATTATTAATATATATTTTGCTAACCTAGCAACTATTAATTACAACCACATCCACCAGATTGTGCAGGTGCAGCTTCTGATGAACCTCCACCACAACAACCACTACTCATAGCAGCCATACCACCAACAACACCAGTTTGAATTTCTTCTTCACTAGCGTCTCTTAATGATAAAATAGTAACAGAGAACATTAAAGATTTACCAGCCATTGGGTGGTTATAATCAATAGTAACTTCTTTATCATCAAATGATTTAACTAAAACTTGAACAGTTTCACCTTGTTCACCAGTCCCATATAAAGACATACCTTCTGCTAATTCAATACCAGCAAATTGCTCTGTTGGTAAAACTTGAACAGCTTCTTCATTGTACTCACCATAACCATCTTTTGGTTCTACTAATACATCTGCTGATTCATTTGCAGACATAGTTTCAACTTTTGCTTCTAAACCTGGAATAATTTGACCTTTTCCAGTAATAAATTCTAAAGGTGCTTGACCTAAATTAGTGTCTAATTGATCACCAGTTTTAGCATCTTTAAGATTATATTCGATTCCAATAACTTTATTTGACATAAACGTTCCTTTTTATTAATTTTTTATAATTTTGATAAATTCTTCTGTGCAGTTTTAGACTCAGATGAACTAGGGTAAAGATCAATTAAAGTAGTGTAAAAACTTCTTGCATTATCTTTATCTTTTATCTTTTCAAATGAGATAGCACTGTGCAATAATAATGTAGGCATGTAAGCTGCTTGATCATAAAGAACAGCAGATTTTTTAAAATGACTTATTGCAAGATCATATTTCTTTCTTACATACCACATTTCACCAAGGTAATAATTTCCCTCAGCTGGTTTATAATTTGCTTTTACAAGCGCTTCAAATTTTGGAATTGCTTTTGTAAAATATCTATTTTTGTAATTTTCTTTTGCACTTGCTGATAATGCAGGTTTGTTTGAAATATCTATTTTTGTAGATTTTTTTTCTTTTTTGACTGAAGCTGATTTAACACCAACAGCTTTTTTTAGAGCTTCGAATTCTGCTCTAGTAACAAACTGATTCATGTTAGTTTTCAATTCATTTTCAGAAATATATTGAGAGTTAATTTTATTAACTAATTTTGTAAGTTGTGAAATTGAAGATTTTAAAGAATTTATACTTTCACTAACTTCTCTATCAGTCTCTTCTTTCATAGTCAAAAGCTGTTCAGAAACAAGTTTTATCTCTTCAGTATCACTACTGTTTTTAGTAGCCATATCTGTAGATAATTCAACTTTCTTAATAATTTCATTCATTCTTAAAACTGTGGAGTTTAATTTTGAAGAATCACCTTCAAATATTGATTCCAAACCTTCAAGTCTTTTATTTAGGGAGTCAATTGTTAAATTTACATCACTAAATTTTGAAGTTAAATTTCCTAATTTCTTTTTGTTATTAAGAATATGCTTTTCAGAAGAGTTTAATCCGTAAGGACTTTTTACATTTAAATCACCCGCACCAAAAACTGAAACTTCAGCAGATACAGCAAATGTGCTAGTGATTAAAAAAGATAAAATATATTTATTCATGAAACTATTTAGTAAGAGCGTGCTCTACTCTTCTATTCTTTTGCCAACAAGCAGAAGTTTTTTCTGTACAAGTAGGATTACTTTCTCCTAATGTAACTAATGTAACATTAGCATTTACACCATTGTTAATTAGGACATCTTTAACAACTTTTGCTCTTTTTAAACCTAATGCATAGTTATATTCATCAGTTCCCCATTCATCAGTGTTACCAGAAACTTTTATAGTTGAAGAAGTGTCTATAGCTGATAGTTTATTCGCATTATCCATAACAATTTCTTTCATAGAAGAAGTTAGATCATACTTATTAAAGTCAAAGTATACGTTTTCAATTAATACTTTTTTACCATTGATAGTATAATAAATACCACTTTCAACTTGCTCATCTATTGAGAAAGAACCATCAACAATATTTGTTTCAGGAATTGTATTTAAAGCATCCTCTGAAGTAACTTGTTTTGGAGTATTATCAATAGTCATATCAACATTTTTTTCACTACAACCTGTTGTAAATAAAACAGATGCAACGAGTAAAGAGTAAATAGTAATTTTTTTCATAAATTTGTCCTTAAATTAAAAATTAGCTTATTCTACAAAATCATAACTTAATTACCAATCAATTGACTGAATTCTAGCATTTTTAGACGGAAATAAATACGATTTATTAAAGTTTAATCTTACAATACCAAGTGAACTAATTCCCCTGAATGTCTTTATAAATAAAAGGGATTCTCCATCAGGAGAGAACTTTGGAAATTGATTAGTACCATTTGATGTTAATCTTTTTAAGTCATCAGATTTAGTAGACATCAAATAAAGATTAAAAGACTTTTCTCCTAGTTCATTATTATTATCTTTACTTGCATAAACAATATTATTTTCAAATGAAGTAACTGAAGAATTATTTCTGCTATGATAGACTAATTTTTCTACTCCTCTTGAATTAATACTTTTAGCGAAAATATTTGGACTTCCTAATCTATCTGAAACAAAAGCAATTCTTTTGTCATTTTCTATAAATTGGCCTCCTACATCAATTCCGCTATATGTAGTAATTTTTGTCTTCATTTTTGTATTAATATCATAAGAATATATATCAGGTTGTCCTAATGGCGAAGCAGTAATCAATATTTTTGAACCGTCATCACTTACATCTGAACATGCAATCATACCATCTGAACTCATAATAATATTTTTATTTCTATTATAAATATTTAATTTTACAAGTGTTGGTTTATCATAATTATATGATGTGTAATAAATACTCTTTTGATCACTACTTGCCCACTTAGGAAAAATATTTAATCCACCACTAACAATTGCTTTTTTAAATGTTAAAGTATAATCACTAATCATAATATCAGCTTTTCCAGCATCTTTATATACTGAATAAATTACAAATTTGTCCATCCAACTAATACTTGGAGCTTTAAAATAATCATTAATTGAAATTGCAGTTCTATGAGCTAAAAATGGAAACCTATCTTCTTTTGATGTTGAAAAATTTTTTTCTAAAATCATAGCTTGAGCATTTATATCATATAACTTTGTAAGTAAACTATATCCACCAGTTTGATTTTTAATAGCTGATAAATTTAAATATAAATCAACATTTTGATTTGTTAATATATTTAAATCTGGTGATTCATAATAGTTTTTATTATGTTGTACATCTAATACTTGAAAATGTCCACTTATTTTTAAATCTTTAGATAATAAGTTTTTTATTTTATTTAATGTAGAAACCTCTGCTGTGTCATTTGCTATTGAAACTAATATTTTTGGTAAAGTATTTGCTTTCTTAATAATCTCAAGTTTTGCATCTATAGCTGCAAAAGCTGAAGTTATCAACAATACAGTTATTAATAGTAATTTTTTCATAATCATCCTTTTGATTTAAAGTCAACGTTAATTTGGACTTCTTTACTCTTTTTAGGTTTAGGATATATTATACTTTTTTGTTCATCTAAAAAAGCTTTTAATGAAATATCAAAATCATTATTTCCTGAATATTTAGTGAACCTATAATCAAAATTTCCATCAGGACTGATTGTCACAAGTATAGTAGCTATTAAACCGTCCTCCCTTATTAAAGGAATCCACACATCTAATAGTGCAGAAATTTGAGAAAAGTATTCGTCACTTTCTTTGCTTTTACTTTTACTAGAGCTACTAACATTAGTTGTTGTTTTTTTATCATTTAGTAGTTTGTCAAGTTTTACATTTGATGATTTTTTTTGTTTTTCGAATTTTGATTTAAATCTTTTAGGATCAATAGATTTAATAACTTTATTTACTTCTTTTTTTGCAACTTTTGTAGATTTTGTACTTACATTTGCAAATAATGACTTTAAATCAGGTTTTTTTTCTTGACTTTTAGAAGCAGACTTTTTTATTACTTCTTCTTTTTCTTCTTGCTTTTTCTTATCTTCTTTTTTTTCTATTCTTTTTTTATCACTTTTTTCAACGATTACATCAAGCTCTAATATTGTAACTTTTGTTTGTGAAGTGTATTTTTTAACAGGAGGTGTACTTATATAGTAAACAACTATTAAACATAAAAAAATATAAAAAGAAAAAGACAATATTCCTGTAATTAAAAGAGATGAGTTTTTTTGCATGAATTAACCATCAGTAACTAAAGCAACTTTAAAAAATCCAGATTCTTTTACTGATTTTAAAACAAATATAATATCATCATATACTAAAGATTTATCTGCTCGTATATGTACAGGAGTATTTTTGTCTTTTCCATTAACAAATAGTAAAAAACTATCAGGAAAATTTGCAATATCATACTTTTTCTTATCTATAATAACTATTCTATTTTTATCGATTTGAATGTCAATTTTTTTGAATTCTGTAACTTGTCTTGATTTACTTCCCTTTGGAAGATTGATTGATTCTTCATAATTAATAACAGGAGCAGTTACCATTAGTATTGCTAGTAATACTAGCATTACATCAACTAATGGGGTAATATTTAAATCTGGTTTTTGATTAAAATCATACACGTAGACTAACCCTTAGCAATTAATATTTGAGATTGTGCCTTAATATAAGTATTTAGTTCATAAACTTTTCTTACAATAATTTGGTGAAAAGTGTATGCAAAAATTGCCACAAAAATACCAGCTGCTGTAGCTATAAGTGCTTCTGAAATAGCAGGAGCAATTACTGAAAATGCAACTTTTGATTCAGTTGAAAATGCTGCAAAAGATTCTAATATTCCTACAACCGTACCAAATAAACCAATAAAAGGTGCTGTAGATGAGATTATTGCTAACCAAGATACGCCAACACTGGCTTCTTTAATAATATTAAGTTCGCATGCATTGAGTAATTCTTTTGAATTTGTATTATTAGCACATTTATTTAGTGCTGATATAGGCAAGAATATAGCTTCTCGTGAAGTTAAAGATTCTAATGATTTTTCTTCATTTTTTATCAGTGTATTAAGTGCAGAATATCTATATAAGAAAATCCATACAGTAATGATTAAGTAAATTGACAATAGCGCTAAAACTATATAAGTTATAGCACTACTATTCGTCAAATAATTTAGTATTGTATCTGTCATAAGCTTTTATGCAAATGAGTTAATTTTTGCTTCAACTGATGCAACAGAGATATTAGAATCTTTTACAGAATTAACTAATACTTTCGCAGCTTCAATATTTTTAGCAATCATTGAATCTTGTCCTGAAGTTAATGCAATTGCACCATCAGCTAGAACGTCAACTGAATTTTCATCTACTTTGACATGTCCCCAATTTATGGCAACAGCTTCTGTAGAATCAGCTTTTTCAATAATAATTACACCAACTGTTAGTGAAGAAACTAACGATGAATGTCCTGCTAAAACTCCGAACTCTCCCTCTTTACCAGGAAGAGTCACAGTTTTTACATCATCGTTAAATATTTCTCCATTAGGTGTAACTATTGATAATTTAATTGTATCCATGTTATGCCTTAATGGTTAATTATTTTAAACTTTCAGCTTTAGCTAAAGCTTCGTCCATTCCACCAACCATGTAGAATGCCATTTCTGGAAGGTCATCATATTTACCTTCTAAGATTCCTTGGAATCCAGCAATAGTATCTTTTAATTCAACGTATTTACCAGGAGATCCTGTGAATACTTCTGCTACGAAGAACGGTTGAGATAAGAATCTCTCAATTTTTCTAGCTCTAGAAACAACAAGTTTGTCAGCTTCAGATAATTCATCCATACCAAGAATTGCAATAATATCTTGTAAATCTTTATATTTTTGAAGAACTGATTGAACACCTCTCGCAGTATCATAATGCTCTTGACCTAATACATCAGCACTTAAAATTCTAGAAGTAGAATCTAATGGATCAACTGCTGGGTAAATACCTTTTTCAGCGATTTTTCTATTAAGTACTGTTGTTGCATCTAAGTGAGCAAATACAGAAGCTGGAGCTGGATCTGTTAAGTCATCCGCAGGAACATATACAGCTTGTACAGATGTAATTGAACCTTTATTTGTAGATGTAATTCTTTCTTGTAATTTACCCATTTCTGAAGCAAGTGTTGGTTGGTAACCAACTGCTGAAGGAATTCTACCTAATAATGCAGACATCTCAGAACCTGATTGTGCAAATCTAAAGATATTATCAACAAACATTAATACATCAAGACCTTTTTCATCTCTGAAGTACTCTGCCATAGTAAGACCTGTTAAAGCAATTCTATTTCTAGCACCTGGAGGCTCAGACATTTGACCATAACATAATGCAACTTTATCCAGTACGTTAGAATCTTTCATTTCGAAATATAAATCGTTACCTTCTCTAGTTCTTTCACCAACACCTGCGAATACTGAGTACCCTGAATGTTTGAAAGCAACATTATGAATTAATTCCATGATAATAACTGTTTTACCAACACCAGCACCACCGAATAGTCCAACTTTTCCACCTTTTGAATAAGGTGCTAATAAATCTACAACTTTGATACCAGTTTCAAACATTTCTGTTTTAGTTGATTGCTCTTCAAAAGAAGGAGCAGATCTATGAATAGACCATCTTGGAGTATCTTCAGCAACAGCTTCACCTTCATCTACAGGTTCACCGATTACATTGAAAATTCTTCCTAATACAGCATCTCCAACAGGAACCTTAATAGGACCTCCTGTAGCGTTACATTCTTGACCTCTTGTTAAACCCTCAGTCATGTCCATTGCAATAGTTCTTACTCTACTATCACCAATGTGTGCAGCAACTTCTAATACTAATCTGTCAGCGTTAGCGTCTGCTAATACTACGTCAATAGCTTCATTTATTTCTGGTAGGTAGCCGTCGAATTCAACATCAACAACTGGACCCATTACCTGAATAACTTTACCTTTCATACGCGATGCTCCTTTATATTATTTTAATGATTCAACACCACTGATAATTTCTATCAGTTCTGTTGTAATTGCAGCTTGTCTAGCTTTGTTATATTCTACTGTTAACGAATCAACTTTCTCTTTTGCATTTTTAGTTGCAGCTTCCATTGCTTGCATTCTAGCAGAATGTTCAGCAGCTAAAGAGTCAATTAGAGCATAATACATATTGAAATCAATATATTTACCTGTTAATTCATTTAACACTTCTTCGTCATCATCTGGTTCAATATTTAACATAGAACTTGCTTCTTTTACATCCACAGTATCTAAGCTAATTGGTAACAATTCTCTAACTCTAATTTCTTGAGCTAGCATGTTTAAGAATCCATTATAAACAACAACTACTTTATCAGTAACGTTATTGTTAAAGTCTTCTACAACATCGTTAATAAAATCAGCAGCTCTATCATACTCTGGTGCTGAAGATAAATCACTAACTGATTGGTGTAAACTTACACCTTGGAAGTTAAAGTAATCAACACCTTTTCTTCCAGCAGCTCTTAATCTAACTTTTGTACCTTTTGCATTATAGTCTTCCATCATTTTACTAACAGTTTTAATTGTTGCCATATTAAAACCACCGCAAAGTCCCTTATCGGCAGTAACAAAAACAATATCAACTGTTTTTGGATTATCATTTGAAACAAATGCTTTACCGATGTTTCCTTCGTCTTGAACTTTGCTAACTCTAGTAGCGATATCAGAAAGAACATCATTTATCTTACCTGCATAACTTCTCGCTTGTTCAGACAATTGTCTAGTTCGCGTTAGTTTTGCAGAAGATACAAGCTTCATAGCTTTAGTTGTCTTCTGAGTGTTTTTCACACTACCAATTTGTAATTTAATCTCTTTTAAGTTAGCCATTAACTAATCCTTAGTTTGCACTAAATACAGTTTTAAATTCTTCTAATGCAGCTTTTAAGTCTGCTTCAGTTTCATCATCTATCTTTTTCTTTGATCTAATTGCATCTAAAATATTAGTATATTTTTGTTCGAAGAATGCATGTAACTCACCTTCAAATTTAACTACATCTTCAACAGCAACATCATTTAAATAACCTTTTGTACCAGCGTAAAGAATAACAATTTGTTTTTCAATTACTAAAGGAGCGTTAACACCTTGTTTAAGTACTTCAACCATTCTTTGACCAAGTTCAAGTTCTTTTCTTGTAGCTTCATCAAGATCAGATGCGAACTGTGCGAATGCTTCTAACTCTCTAAATTGTGCTAAAGATAATTTTAAAGTACCAGCAACTTGCTTAGTAGCTTTAATTTGTGCAGCTCCACCAACTCTTGAAACTGATAAACCAACATTAATTGCAGGTCTAATTCCTGAGTTAAACAGGTTAGTTTCTAAGAAAATTTGTCCATCTGTAATAGAAATTACGTTTGTTGGAATATATGCAGCAACATCTCCTGCTTGTGTTTCAATGATTGGTAATGCAGTCATAGACCCAGCACCATTTTCATCTGACATTTTTGCAGCTCTTTCAAGTAATCTTGAGTGTAGGTAGAATACATCCCCTGGGAATGCTTCTCGACCTGGAGGACGTCTAAGTAATAATGACATTTCTCTATATGCAACAGCATGTTTAGTTAAATCATCATATACAATTAATGCATGTTGTGCGTTATCTCTAAAGTACTCACCAATTGTAACACCTGTATATGGTGCTAAGAATTGTAAAGCAGAAGAATCAGCAGCACCAGCATTAACAATAATAGTATAATCCATTGCTCCAGCTTCTTCTAGTGTTCTTACAACAGTAGCAACAGTAGATGCTTTTTGTCCAATTGCAACATAAATACAAGTAACACCTTGATCTTTTTGATTAAGGATTGTATCAATAGCAACTGTAGATTTACCAGTTTGTCTATCACCAATAATAAGCTCTCTTTGTCCACGTCCAATTGGAACAAGTGCATCAATTGCTTTAATACCAGTTTGTAATGGTTCATGAACTGATTTTCTAGCCATGATTCCAGGAGCTTTTTCTTCAACTAATCTTGATTCAGTTGATTCAATTGCACCTTTACCATCAATAGGTTCACCAAGAGCATTTACAACTCTTCCTTTCATTGCCTCACCTACAGGAGTAGATAATAAAGAACCAAGTCTTTTACAAGAACTTCCTTCTCTTAATCCATCACCCTTACCAAGTACAACTACACCTACAGAAGCTTCTTCTAAGTTTAATGTAAGACCTCTGTCTCCATTTTCAAACTCAACAATCTCACCAGCCATAACATTCTTTAGACCGTAAACTTGAGCAACACCATCTGCGTAAGAGATGATTTTACCAGTTTCATTTACATCTACATTTAATTCAAAGTTATCAATTCTTTCTTTTATGATCGAACTGATTTCATCAGCTTGAATTTTTGTACCCATTCAATTTCTCCTTTGTTAAGTTCTAAACTGCTTGTAAAATATGATCAATCATTTGCGTCTTTAATCTTTCTTTTGAGAAAGAAATTTCAACACCTAATCCATCAATATCTACTTTGATACCATCAAAATCACAAACGTTTTGTGATAAAGATAATTTAACATCAAATTTTTTACTAAATTGTTTTTCAATTGAAGAAACATAATCTTTCGATAATTCTTCGTTTGTATAAACAACTCCAACATATGTATTATTCATTTTTGCAATTTGAACATTAAGTTCTGATGCAATAAACGGTAATATCTCTAATCTTCTTTTTTCACCAAGTAATTTAACAAAATTTGTTAAAGTTTTATCAGCATCTTTCACTAATGAAATAACTAATTCAACTTTTTTGCTATCACTTACTTCAGGAGAAGATATAATAGAGTTAAATTTTTCATCAGTAAATGCAGAAGACATAGTATTAAGGTTATTACTTATATCAGCAATACTTTCAACATTTCTTCCATCTACTAATGCTTTAACATATTTTTTTGCTACTAAATCATTCATATTAAGCTACCTTCTTTAAAACAATATTAACTAACTCATCTTGAGATAATTTTATATTGTCAGATTTTAGTAACTCTTCAAGAATTTCTGCAACAACTTCTTTTTTAGCTTTTGATGTTTCTACTTTAATCATTTCTTCTAAATTTCTTTCTAGATTATTAATATCAGCAGCAACAGCTAATGATACTTTTTCTTTTACAGAATCAATATCAGCTTTTGCACTTTCAACTATTTCAGCTGCGATTTTACTTGCATCTTCAAGTTGTTTTTTAGCCTCATTTACTTTATCTTCAGAAGCTTTTAAAGTATCTTGTACTTTATCAAGTTCTGCTTGAATAGATAAAGATCTTTCAGCAAAATATGCTTTAATTTTATCGGCAAGCAAATACCATAAAATTCCAGCAAAAATTATAAAGTTAACGGTTCTTTCAACAATATCTGTTTCAACCGCACCTTCGCCACTTGCAAACGATGCAACAGGAGCTAAAGCTAATCCAAGTAATAAAATTCTGTTCATATTTTCTAATCCCTTTTAAATTGAGCTAAGCTTAGCTTTTAGGCTCTCATTAAATTGAGGCATAGAAGATACTAAAGAATCTCTTAGAGCTTTAGTTTCATCTTGTAAGTTTTTAGTAAACTCCGAAGATTTTGCATCTAAATTAGATTTAGCACTTGCAAGTTTTGCATCAGCACTCTCTTTGGCTTCCTTATAGGCTTGTTCTCTAATAGCAGCCGCTTCTTTTTTTGCTTCAGCAATTACATTATTTGCTTCTGCAATCATTCCATCTACATTTGCACCGTTTGACTTCGCGTCTTCTAAATCTTTTGAAATAGAAGATGCTCTATCATCCATATGCTTAAGTAATGGCTTGAATAGACAACTGTTTAGTCTAGCAAGAACTAAAAGAAAGATAACACCAGAGCTAAGCAATAATACAGGACTTATGTCTAACATTCATTCCTCCATATTTTTTACAGTTTAGTTTAACTAAAACTCATATATTTTAGCAAAGATAAGTATAAAATTATATTAAAGGAAAAAATTAAATTGTAAATTTTTAGATTTTGTTACGAATGTGACTTAAAGTAAGTAGAAATCTTTTCTATATCCTCTTGTGAGTCAATTTCAATTTTCAAATAATTCTTCTCAACCTTTGTTTTTAGACCATTGGCTGCAAGTTTTGATATAATATTGCTAAGAGGCTCAAAATTAAAAGAAGTTTCCTTGATTTGTTTTTTAGGACTAGTATTATTTTTATTTTTTAAGGCTTTTACAAGTTTTTCTGTTTCTCTAACTGATAGTTTTTGTCCAATCACTGAATCACAAACCATCTTCTGATTAATATCACTTAAACCTAACATAATTTTTGCATGTCCTGCTGTAATTTTGTTATTTGCTAGAAGTTGTTGTGTGTATGAACTTAATTGTAATAATCTTAATGTATTTGTAATAGAAGTTCTGCTTTTAAAAACTTTTTTTGATAATTCTTCATGCGTAATATTGTGTTCATTAATCAATTGTGCATAAGAATAAGCTAATTCCACAATGTTTAAATCATCTCTTTGAATATTTTCAATTAATGCAAATTCTCTGAGTTTAAAAGTATCAATATTTAATATAATTGATTTAATAGTATTTAATTTGGCTAACTTGTGAGCTCTTAGTCTTCTTTCTCCAGAAACTAGAGTAAAAGTAGCATCATCATTTTCTATTACAGTAATTGGTTGTAATAAACCATGCTCTTTAATAGATAAACTTAATTCTTCAAGTTTTTCTTCATCAAAGATTTTTCTTGGTTGATTTGGATTTGCTTGAATTAATGAAATATCTAAATCTGAAACTTTTGAAGTATAATCATCAGTATTATTATTAACATATGCTGATTCAACTTCGCCTAGTAATTCGCCTAATCCTCTACCTAATGCCATAATTTTTCCTAGTTATAATATAATTTTTGTAAATTATGCAGTAATTGCACGAGCAAGATTTGTATATGCTTTAGTACCACTAGCACTTGCATCATATAGCATGATTGGTTTTCCAAAACTTGGACTTTCTGCTAATTTTATATTACGTGGAATTACTACATATGAACTATCATCAATTTTAAATAATTTACTTTCAAAATGCTGTGCTAAATCTGCAAATACTTGTTTTGATAAGTTGTTTTGAGATGAATACATAGTTGGAAGAAAGCCTCTAATTTGTAAAGTTTTATTTATTGTTTGTTTAACTAATTTAATTGTACTTAATAATTGTGCTAATCCTTCAAGTGCAAAAAATTCACACTGAATTGGTATAAGTACAGAATTAGATGCACTAAGTGTATTAATAGTAATTGGTCCTAATGCAGGTGGTGAATCGATGATAATATAATCATAATCTTTTTTGATTGGATCGATTTTTCTTTTTAAAACTAACTCTCTTTCTTTTGTATTTTTGTAAAATTCTTTTTCAATTCCTACAAGTCCAATATTAGAAGGTGCCACTTTCAAGTTTTCTATTTCTGAATCTAAGATAATTTCACTTAATTCTTTTGTACCTAACATAACATGATAAATATTATATTGATATGTATCTCTATGAAATCCTAAAGATGTAGTTGCATTAGCTTGAGGATCAGCATCAATTAATAATACTCTTTTACCCTCTAATGCTAAAGCAGCACTTAAATTAACAGCAGTAGTAGTCTTTCCTACTCCACCTTTTTGATTAGCTATTGCTATAATTTCTGTCATCTTAAACTAAATACCTTTTTGTTATTTACATCTATAGAACCGTCACTGTTTAAAACAGCATTTTTTAATGATACTTTTTCATTATCTATGGTTGCTTGGAATTTTTGACTATGTTGAAATTCTATCTTAAAACACTTGAAAATTTGCTTCCACAAATATTTACTTTCTAATTTATCAAAATAAGATTTTAAGATTTTATTCGAATTTATCTCTATATCCAATTTCCCATATTCATTACTTACAGATTTTAAATTCAAACCTATTCCACAATATATTAAATTTTGTGTTATATTTGTAATACTTCCTCCGATTTTTTTTTCATCAATATAAAAATCATTTGGCCACTTCAACCATACTTTTGAATTATTTTCTTCTAAAACTTCTTTTAAAATATATGAAAAATAAATTGAAGCACTTTGTAATGGTAGATCCATGGGTAAATCATTTTGAGATATTACAAAAGAGAAAAAAAGATTACCTTTTATTCCACTCCATGTATTTCCTCTACTACCAATTCCATGTGTTTGATAATTTGTATAAATACACATAGCTTCTTCAAATGTATTATTTTTTATATGCTCTTTTAAATATGTGTGGGTTGATGCTACTTCATTTAACTTTATTATTTTCATAATAATAGTATACATAATTACTTTACAAGATTATATTAAATATAATCCTTATAAAAAGGTTAACATGTTAGATCCAGTTTTACCAATAGCAATGTATCTTCTTTTAGGATATTTATTTAAAATAATCTTTCATGACAATTCAAAGCAATTAATTGAATTTGTTATATATTTTTCTCTTCCAGCAATTGTATTTTCAAAAATTTATCCCTTAGTACTAGATGAAAAAATACTTGGATTAGTCTTGATGTTTATAGGTTTTATTCTTTTTAACCTATGTCTTGCATATTTTATTGGTAAAATGATGAAATTAAATAGATTACTTCTTGCTACATTTATGATCATGTCAACATTTGGTAATACTTCATTTATTGGTTTTTCTTATATTGATGCTTTTTATGGTCAAGATTATATTGTATATGGTTTAATTTATGATTTATTTGGCTCTTTCTTACTTTTAGTATCTCTTGGTATGTTTATAATAACTTGGGGTAGTGGTAGAAAAAATGATACTAAATCAATTTTAAAAAGTGTTTTATTATTCCCACCAAGTTTAATGTTTTTTATTACTGTATTTGCAAAGAATTTTGACGTTCCAAATTTCTTAATATTAACAAGTGATACCTTAGGTGCAACACTAGTACCAATTGCAATGATTGCAATTGGTATGAAATTAGAGCTTAGAAATATTTTTGTAAAGTTTCATATAGTTTCAATGGCAATGTTATTAAAAATGATTATCGTTCCGATTATAATTTTAATCGGATTTCAAATGTTTTATGGAATTGATCAAACTTGGGTAAAAGTTACTATTATTGAAGTTGCAATGCCACCAATGACAATGGCAACTGTGTTAGCAATAAAAGGTGGGTTAGATGAAAAAGTTGCAGTAAATTCACTTGTACTTGGTGTACTATTAAGTTTAATTACAATTACAGCTTATACAACATATCTAGGATAAATTATCCTAGACTAAAAGATCACCTTTTTCTAATCTCTGACCTCTTATATAATCAACTGAACTTAAGGCTTTTTTTGATGGAGCTTGTAGCGTTTTTATTCTTATACTACCTATTCTACAAGCAATTATAATAGAGTCATTTTCAATTTCCAAAATGCTGCCTTCTGTATTAGAAGATATATTTTCAATTAAGCTTATATCTTTCAATTTTAAACCTGAAGGAAGAAATACTCCAGGCCAATATGAGTAAGCTTTATATTTTAAGAAAAGTTTTTTTGCAGATTTAAAATCTACTAATCCATCATCTTTTTTTATTTTTTTACAAAAAGAAACTTCTGCTTCATTTTGTTTCATAGGTTTTATTTTATTAAAGTTATCTAAGGTTGTTATTGTTAAAGATGCAGCAATATCAGATAACTTGTCAAAAGCTTCTTGAACTTCCATAGTAGGAGTTATTTTTAAATATTGTAAAGCTAAAATATCACCTGAATCTAAGCCCTCTTCCATAAACATAGAAGTAACACCTGTAAAGTAATCATCATTTAAAAGTGATTCTTGAATGGGACTCGCACCTCTATATTTTGGTAATAAAGAAGCATGAAGATTTATACATGGAGCAATTTCTAAAATTTCTTTTGGTAAAATTTGACCGTATGCAGCAACTATTATAAAATCAGGATTTAAATTTAGAATTTGTTTTGTAACTTCATCATTAGCTCTCAATTTTTCTGGTTGAAAAATAGGGATACTTAAATCTTTATCCAAGCAATATTGTTTAATGTGAGGTGCAGTTAGAATTTGTTTTCTTCCAAATGGTTTGTCAGGTTGAGTAAAAAGACCAATTACTTCATATGAACTGTTAATTAATTCTTTAAATATTCTAGTTGCATAATCTGGTGTTCCCATAAAAAGTATTTTTTTACTCATAATTTTCCTTAAATTTAATTTTCAGTTTGAAAAATTGTACCACTTTTATGATTATCATAAAGTAAATAATCATAGGCATTTGTTAAATCAAAACCTGATGTTAAATACATTTTTTTGTTTCTTTTTATTAGAAAACTAGCAGCTTTAAGTTTTGTAACAATTCCACCTGTAGCAAACTCAGAATTAGGAGTGTGTTTCATTTGAAGTTCTTCTTCATCAATAGAATTAACAACTTTTAAAATTTTTGCATTTTTATTTTCATGAGGATTTGAATCATAGAAACCATCAACATCACTTAATATTGCAAGCATATCTGCATCAAAAAAGTAAGCTGCATGAGCACCTAGTTGATCATTGTCTCCAAATAAAAGTTCTTCATTTGCAATTACATCATTTTCATTTATAATTGGTACGACATCATTCTCTAATAATATTTCCATTACAGCTTTTGCATTCTCAGATCTTTTTCTTGAATCAAAATCTTCTGCAACCAAAAGCATTTGAGCACATTTTATATCATGTTGTGCAAATCTTTTTTTGTAATATTTCATAAGTAAAGGTTGTCCAATAGCTGCAAGTGCTTGTCTATTTAGGATCTCTTTTCTATCTAAATTTAATTTAGTATTCCCAGCTGCAACTGCTCCAGAAGATACTAAAATTACTTGAAGATTTTTTTCTTCTTTTAATTTAGCTATAAAATCGACTAAATTATTTAATCTACTAATAGCTAAAGTTGTATCTTCTCTTAATACAGCGCTACCAACTTTTATAACTAAACGTTTCATTTGTTTTGTTCTAATAAATTATAAAGTGCAAAAGTAATAGATTTTGTATTTTTTCTAGTAACTGATGAAACCGGTAATACAAAAAATGGCTTACTATTGTCAAATCTTGAATAAGTTAAGTCTTGAACATAATACGGATAATCTTTATCAAATCCAAAATCATTTGAGTTAACACATTCTAAACCAATATCTGTGATAAATTGTTTAATATCTGATTCTAAATCTTCACCATAATACCCATCAATTTTGCTTAGTGCTATTGCATAGTTTCTTCCTGCTAATTCTGTAGAAAACTTTGCAACTTCTTCTTTTAGTACATTATATTGATCAATCATTGTTCTATAATTTGCAACATCTACCATGAATAATAAAGTTTTAGTTCTTTCAATATGTTTTAAAAATTCTAATCCTAAGCCTCTACCATCCGCAGCACCATCAATAATACCAGGGATATCAGCCATTACAAATGAATTATAATCTCCTACTTCAACTACTCCTAATTTAGGAGTCAAAGTAGTAAATTCATAATTTGCAATTTCTGGATTTGCATTTGATGTAGTTGAAATTAATGTTGATTTACCAACATTTGGATATCCAACTAGTCCAACGTCTGCGATAAGTTTTAATTCTAATCTAATATTTTTACTAAGTCCTGGTAGACCTGGTTGAAAGTAAGTTGGTCTTTGATTTCTAGAGTTTTTAAAGTGTACATTACCAAGTCCACCTTTTCCACCTTCTAAAATTCTTACCTTTTCACCCTCTTTTACTAAGTCAAATAAAATATCTCCTGTATCATCATCAATAACTTGCGTCCCAGGAGGAACAATTAAAACTAAATGATCCGCAGATTTTCCTGTCATTCTAGATGACATTCCTGGTTTTCCACCATCAGCTTTAAATACTCTTCTACCTTTATAGTTTGATAGCGTATCAGTATTAGAATCTACTAAAAAGTAAACATCTCCACCTTTTCCACCATCTCCACCGTCTGGTCCACCTTTTGTAACAAACTTTTCTCTTCTAAAAGAGGCACAACCTTGTCCACCTTTTCCAGATGTCACATTGAATCTTGCATTATCTATAAACATTTTAACCTCACTTTTGTGAAAAATAAAAAATCAACTTTATATTAACTTTTTATTTTTCATTTTACTTAAATAAAAAAAGGGTGCCAGCATATGCTAACACCCTTTTTAAAGACATAAATAAAGTTCAGAATTACGAAGCGTAAACTGAAACTTTTTTTCTTTTTTTATCTTTAACTTCGAATTTAACTACACCGTCAATTAAAGCATAAATTGTATGATCTTTACCGATACCTACATTTTGACCTACGTGAACTTTAGTACCTCTTTGTCTGATAATAATGTTACCAGATCGTACTACTTCACCACCATATTTCTTAACACCAAGTCTTCTACCTGCTGAATCTCTGTTATTCTGCGTACTTCCTTGACCTTTCTTATGTGCCATAGTTTATCTCCTTAACTTGATTGTGCTTATGCAGCGATTTTAGTAATTCTAATTTTAGTGAAGCTTTTTCTAAAACCTCTTTTTAATTTAGAATCTTTTCTTCTTCTTTTTTTGTAAATGATAACTTTTTTATCTCTATTTACACCTGTACCATCTAAAACTACTTCTGCTTCAACTTTAGCACTTGATACAGCATCACCTGTAACTAATTCACCGTTATTTACAGCTAATACATCAGTAATTTCTAAAGTTTCTTTTGCAGCTTTACCAGTATAATCAATGTCTAAGATATCACCCTCAGAAACTTTATACTGTTTTCCACCACATTTGATAATTGCGTACATTTTACTTCCTCTAAATTAACTTCTCTTGTGTTAACTTCATTTTATTAATGTTAACTTTATTTTGAACGGGAATATTACCTAAAGTTTGTTTAAACTTTCTTTAAGACAATTCCTTTTATCTGTAATCTGCTGCAATTGCCACACAGTCAACCATGATTAATGAATTTTGAGGTAAACCGTTTGTTGAAATTGTACTTCTTGCAGGTTTGTGATCACCAAATGCTTCAGCGAATAATACATTAACAATTCCAAAATGATCAATATTTTCTAAGTATACTGACACTTTAATAACTTGTTCCATTCCACTATCTGCGTCTTCTAATAAAGTTCTTAAATTCGAAAGTACTTGTCTTGTTTGAATTTTTATGTCTCTTTCTACCATTGTACCATCTAAAGTTATTGGAACTTGAGCTGATGTATATACTAAACCATTAACTTTTACAGCAGGAGAATAAGGTCCAATTGCTGCTGGTAAATTATCACTTTGTACTAATTTCATATTTTTTCCTCTTGATATATTATAAACTTTTTTTGTATTCTACAAAAAATCATCTAGAATAAAAATTAAACATAAACACTAATTATAAATTATAAATTGTAAGTAACTAGTTTTCCTAATTTTAACTGATAAATATTATCTTTTATCTTTCTAATTAAATTTACTTTCTCTTTAAAATCGTATGTTTTGTCATAAGAGATTGCTGTTAATTTATTTGTATAAAACTTATAAAGTAAAGTGAGTAATTCTTGATTTAATCTTTCATCATTGTAATTTTCTAGTTTTTCATTTAAAGTAATTGAATTTAATGAAGGATTATTCATATCAGTTAATAACAATTCAAATTCATTTTTATGTATTTCAAACATAGATGAATCTACTATATCTAATACAGAATCTAATCTTGAAGGCTTTTCTAAAATTGATTTTATAATACATAACTCTGCTATATCAATTTTAGTGAGATTTGAATCATTAAGTCTTTGAATTGGGTCACTAGTAACACTCACACGATTTTCTCTTATATTTAATTTTTGTGCAATATATCTTTTATATTCATCTTGATTTAATGGACTTAACGATTTAAGGTAGTCATTTGTTTCTGTTAAGGCTTTTTGCTTTTGGGCAGGATTATTTATTTCATATTTCTCAATAATATAATCAATTACATAAGGAATAAAAGCTTGAGGCTTTGCAAAAATTTTATTTAATTCTTCGATTCTTCCATCTTTAACCATATCAGCAGGATCCATACCATCACCAAATATAACAACACCACCTTCAAAATCACTTTGACTTATCATTACAGAAGCTTTATAAGCAGCAGCAAGTCCTGCTTTGTCTCCATCATAAGCTAATATTATCTTAGGTTCGCCTCTTCTTATTAGAGGTAAATGATCTTTTGTAAGTGCTGTTCCAAGTGTCGCTACGGCTGTATTAAAACCTGCTTGATGCAACATAATTACATCCAAGTAACCCTCACATACAATTAATTGATTTTTTTTGTATATATGCTCACGTGCAATATGATATCCATAAAGCAAGCGTGATTTATTAAAAACTTTAGTTTGAGGAGAATTTACATATTTTGCATTATGACCTGTAATTGTTCGTCCACCAAAACCAACTATTTTGCCATTTATTCCATAAATAGGAAAGGTAATTCTTTCAATAAATCTAGAATATAAACCATTTGTACCTGTATCAATAACACCTAAATCAATTGCTTCTGTTAAGTTATAATGATTTGATTTTAGATAATTAATGGTGTCACCAGATATTGGTGCATATCCAATTTCAAACTTTTCAATTGAAAATTTAGAAATTGCTCGTGAATTTATGTATTCTTTTGCTGTACTGTTATTCACAAAGAGTTTTTGATAAAATTTATTTATATCTTCCAGGATTCTTATATCTTGTTGTTTTGTATTTACATTGTCATATTCTAAATTAACATTATTCATTGAAGCTAGTTTTTCTATGGCTTCTGGATATGAAAGTTTTTCGTATTCCATCATAAACTTTATAGAATCACCTCCAACACCACAACCAAAACAATGATATATCTGTTTTGCAGGACTAACAACAAAAGAAGGAGTTGATTCACCATGAAAAGGGCAACATGCTTTAAAGTTTGCACCAGATTTTTTTACCTCTAAAAATTGTGAAATAACATCAACAATATCAAGATTGTTTTTTAAATTTTCAATTGACTCTTTTTTTATCATATTTAATTATAGCACTTTATTTTTTTATATGTACTTTTATGATAAAGTACTTATCTATTTAAGATATAAATAAGGCCTAAAATGGATAATATAGTTTTAGAATATAGAGACCCATTGTTCGGTGTAATGATCTTAGTTGCACTAGTATTTACAATTTCATTTTTAGCTTACTCATACGGAATTTATAGAGAAAGAATTGCTAGAAAAGATTACAGAAAATTATCACGTAGATTCGAATTAGGAAAACTAAAAGAAGAAGATTATGTGCATTTATATAAAACTTACAATCTACCCTTTGACTCAATATTACTTTTAGCTTCATCATTTTTACATAAAGGCGATTATAACAAAGCTATAAATGTATATCTTACCTTACTTGAACATGTAAAAGAAAGAGTCAAAAAAGAAGAACTATTAGAATTACTTGGAACAACTTATTTTAAAGGTGGATTTTTACAAAGATCAAAAGATATATTTTTAAGAATTCTTAAATTTTCTCCTAGAAATAAACAAGCATTAAATCACTTACTAGTATTAAATGAAAAATTAAAAGACTTTAAAAAAGCAAAAGAGATAACACTATGTTTAGAAGAATTAAATAAAAATGTTGAAAAAGATAAAATATACTTAGATGCTTTGATTATTTTAAATGATCCAATTTATTCATATGAAAAAAGAACACGATTATTATATGATATTTACAAAAAAGACAATAGCATTCAAAGATTATTTGTAGAGTACTTACTACAATTTAACAAAGAATACTTTTGGGATCATGTTGATGAATTTGAAGCCAAATCTTTTATTGATTTAATGTGGTATTTAAATTTTGATGATATAAACTTTGACAAAGTAAGTAAAAATAATTTTTTATTTGAACTATATAATGCCAAAGGCTATTTGAATGATTTAGAACATAGTGAAGATTTCATTTTTAATATCCTTATTTTACTTCATAAATATTCAAAAGAAATCACTGCTACTTTAGATTTTGAGTTTACTTGCACTTCATGTAAGCACTCACATCCTGTATATGATAATAGATGCCCTCATTGTCATGATATATTAACTTTTGAAGTAAATCATACATTGAGTAAATCATTAGATCAAGCAACTCAATCACTACAGTAATAAATAAAAGAAAGATGTGATATAATCTTGACTTTATTTATAATAAAACAATAAAAAACTTAAGGAAAACATAACAATGAGCGATTATTCAAAGCTAGAAAAGTGTTTGGGTTATCAGTTTAAAGATAAAAATCTGATAATCGAAGCACTTACGCACAAAAGTTTTAAAAAGCCCTATAATAATGAAAGATTAGAATTTTTAGGCGATGCCGTTTTAAACTTAATTGTTGGAGAATTTTTATTTTTAAAATTTCCTAAATCGAATGAGGGTGAGTTATCTAAAATCAGAGCATCTCTTGTAAATGAAACAGGCTTTACAAGATTAGCAAACGATATTAAATTAGGTGATTATATTTTTATCTCAAGTGCAGAAGAAAGAAATAAAGGAAGAACAAAAGCTTCAATTCTTTCAGATGCATTTGAAGCAATTATGGGTGCAATTTATCTAGAATCAGGTTTAGAGGCTTTAAAACCAATTATACTAAAACTTCTAGATGAATCATATGACAAAATTAATTTGGATGTATTGTTCTCAGATTATAAAACAGCTTTACAAGAAATTACACAAGCAAAATTTGGATCTATTCCTGAATATAGAATTGAAGCTTCATTTGGACCTGATCATAAAAAAGAGTTTGAAGTATCAATATGGATTGATAATAAAACTTATGGTAAAGCTAAAGGCAAAAGTAAAAAACTTGCCCAACAAGCCGTAGCAAGAATAGCAATTGATATTTTAAAAGGAAGTGAATAATGAATACATTTGGACATAGGTTTAGGTTCACAACCTTTGGAGAAAGTCATGGTAAAGCACTAGGTTGTATCGTAGATGGAGTTCCTGCTGGAATAAAAATTGATGAAGAATTTATTCAAAATGAAATGGATAGAAGAAAACCTGGAAAAAACAAATATGCAACTGCTAGAAAAGAAGGTGATAAAGTTGAAATACTTTCGGGTGTATTTGAAGGAGTTACTACTGGAACTTCTATATCAATGATTATTTTTAATGAAAATCAAAAAAGTAAAGATTATACAAACGTAAAAGATTTATTTAGACCAGGACATGCTGATTTTACTTACTTTAATAAATATGGAACAAGAGATTATAGAGGTGGGGGACGATCAAGTGCAAGAGAAACAGCTGCAAGAGTTGCAGCTGGTGCAATTGCAAAGTTAATGCTAAAAGAACTAAATATTGAAGTTCAAAGTGGAATTTGTGAAATCGATGGTGTTAAAGCAGAGAACTATGACTTTTCAAAAGTAAAAGATTCAGAAATTTTTGCATTAGATTCAAATATAGAACAAGCTCAAAAAGATGCAATTATGCGTGCAAAAAAATCTCACAATAGTGTTGGTGGAGTTGCATTAATAAATGTAAAAAATGCACCAATTGGACTTGGTGAGCCACTTTATTTCAAGCTTGACTCACAAATTGCAAATGCTATGATGAGTATAAATGCCGTAAAGGCTGTTGAAATTGGAGATGGGACACTTTCATCTAAAGTAAAGGGTTATGATAATAATGACCAGATAAGAAAAGATGGTTTTAAAACAAATCATAGTGGAGGCATGTTAGGAGGAATCTCAAATGGTGATGATATAAATGTAAAAGTATATTTTAAATCAACTCCATCTATTTTTATCAAGCAAGAAACTGTTGATATTAATAATAATGAAGTAGATTGTGAATTAAAAGGTAGACATGATCCTTGCGTTGCAGTTAGAGGTTCTGTTGTTGCTGAGTCAATGATGGCTTTAGTATTAGCAGATATGGCACTTTTAAATATGTCATCAAAAATTGAAAATGTAAAAAAAGTTTATTCTTAAAAATACTTAACAGGAACAATATGAATTCAAACAATCAAGAAACTTATTTAAAAGAAGATGAAATAGATCTAAGAGAATTATTTATCAAGATTTGGGCTAAAAAAATATTTATTGTTAGCTTTACTTTTATTGTAACTATTTTAGCAGCTGCTTATACTCTTACAAAAACTCCAATTTATGAAGGAAAGGTTTTAATTGAAATTGGGAATTATAAACTAGATAATAGTAATAATAATAATAGTAATAATAATAGTAATATTCTAATTGATAATGCAAATGCTTTAGTACAAAAATTAAATATTCTATTTATTGATATGAAAAAGAATGTTAAAAATAAAGAAGTAGAAATTACAAATATAAGTGTCCCAAAAAAACAAGATAGTTTTATAGAGATTACTGCAAATGGTATTAATAATGATTTGATAAAGAAAGATATTTTAGGAATAGTGAAATATATATCAACTAGTCATAAATCTATTTTAGAAGACGTTAAAAATAGAAGAGAACTTCAAATAAATAATATTAATAGAAAAATCAACAATATTAAAAACAATGAAATAAAACTTCTAGAAGAAAGAGTTTCTCTACAAAATCAAACAATTGAAGATCTTAAAAGCCAACTAAAAATTATTGATGAAAATTTAAAAAAGATTGAAAAAATCAATCCTACATTAGCAGCTTTAAAACTAATGGAAAAAAGAGATATTTCAAATTTTATTTTAAAAATAAGTGAAGACTTAATGGAAACAAAAAATAAAAAAGATATATTAAACACTACAATATTAAGTCAATTAGAAGAAGAAAGAAATCTTATTCAATCGTTATTATTACCTCATAACTATAAAAATACACAAATTGTAGGAAAGATTCTAATAAACGATTATGCTATTAAGCCTAAGAAAACTCTAATAGTTATAGTTTCATTTATTACAGGATTGATTTTAGCAATTTTTTTAGTTTTTCTAATTGATTTTATAAGAGGATTTAAAGAAACAGAAGATAAATTAAATTTTAAATGATATTATAAATTTACGCATTTATAATTTCTATAAAGAAAGCCTTTAGATTAAAGCTTTCTTTTAAATTCTATTTAATATAGATTCTTCTTTGTATAATACTTTAGCACTTGGTGTTTGCTTTGAAGTAGTCTCTAAGTGAACATCTTGATCATCAAAGAAGATATCTGCTCCAAATGCTTTTACAACTTCATACTTATCAACTCCACCTAAGAAAAATGCTTCATCTAATCTAACATTCCAATCAGATAAAGTTCTAATCACTCTTTCGTGTGCAGGAGAGTTTCTTGCAGTAATTAGTGCTGTTCTTATTGGTGTTTGTTCTTCTGGATATTTAGCTTGTATATTTGAAATAACTCTTAATAATTGTGCAAAAGGACCGTCTTTCATTGCATTAGTAACATTCATTTTTTCATGTTCTAAAAATGCTTCTAAGCCTTGTGTTTTATAAATAACTTCAGATTCTTCTGAGAATAAAACAGCATCACCATCAAAAGCAATTTTGACTTGCTGGGAGAGTTCATCATCAATATTTTCATAAGGTAGTATTCTTGCAGATGCAATTCCTTCATTTATTGCATTTTGAACATCTTCTTCATTAGCAGATAAAAATAAATCAACCTTGAAAGGTTTTAAATATTTTGCAATATCATTTCCACCAGTCCAAGCTGAGCGTTGAATATCCAAGTTATATTTTTCTATTGATTTAGTTATTCGCAAAGAAGTTGCTGAATTGTTTCTTGACATTATTATTACTTCTACTTGTTTGTCATCAGGGAAATCTTCATTTATCTTTAATAAATTATTTACAAGTCTAAATCCTGTTCCTTGTGCTATTTTTTTATCTTCATTTTCTATCTGATATTTATAATAATCATTTAAACCTTTTTCTTCAAATATCTTATTCTCATCTTCTAAATTGAACAATGCTCTAGAAGAAATAGCTATTACTAATTTTTTGTTTAAATCATATCCCACTTTTTTTAACCTTAATCTTTTTTCTATTATACATATATTAAACTATGAAATATATTTTTAAATAATAACTTGTAAAAGATATGCAAAAATATTTATTATTCAAATTAATAATTAAATTTTATTGTATAGAAAGCTTTATTTTCTTAAAATCATATCTATTAACTAAAAAGAGTCTAAATATGAAAAAACTATTTATTGTAAGACATACACATAAGGCACTAGAAAAGCCAGGCCAAGATGACTATGACAGAGAATTAAGTAAAGAGGGATTAGAGGAAGCTACAAAAATAGCAAAAAAACTAGCAAGCACATCTATAAAAACAGATTTAATTGTCTCAAGTCCTGCTGTTAGAACAAGACAAACAGCTGAAATATTTTCAGATGTATTAAATTATGATAAATCAATTATGTATAATGAAGTTTTATACCTAGCTTTCGTGAATGAACTACTTGAAACAATTTCATATACATTTGATACTGTTGATACAATGATCCTAATAGGTCATAATCCTTCTTTAACAGCTTTGGCTATAACATTAACTGATTTCAAAGAAAGATTTGAAATAGGTGGAATTATGGAAATAGAATTTGATTGTAAATCTTGGATAGATATAGATAAAGAAAATGCAAAGTTGGTATCATATATTCTTCCAGATAAATAAAAGTAATTAATATATAATTCACTTTTATTTATGGTTTTTTATTTTCCTAGACAAAATTCTCCAAACATAACATCTAACATCTGATCATTATCATATGGTCTAGTGATATTTGAAATATTTTCTAAAGCCTCAGTTATATGATGAGCAAAAAATTCTAATTCTCCAGTATTCAAAGGCATAATAGATTGATTTATATGAGATAAAGTTTCTTCTACAGATATTACCTGTCTTTTTGAAATTAATGTCATCTCATCACTATGTGTATTCGCATCTAAAATTCTTTCAATTTTTTTAATCAAAGGATTAATATCTTCTTTAGTAGATAATTCAATAAAGTCTTTTAGTAAAGATTTATTAAACCTGCTTTCTAAATCAGATTTATTTACTACTCTTACAATTTCTTTATCATCATTTTGATTTAGTAATTCAAGTATTTTTTTATCTTCATCATCTGAAGGTTTACTATTATCAAATAATGAAATTACAATATCTGCTTCGTTGATAGCTTCAATTGATTTTTCAATACCAATTTGTTCGATTACATCTGATGCATTTCTAATACCAGCTGTATCAACTATTTTAATAATATGTGTTCCTATTTTAACAGACTCTTCAATTGTATCTCTAGTTGTACCTGCAATATCTGAGATTATTGCTCTATCATAATTTAAAAGTTTATTAAGTAATGAAGATTTTCCAACATTAGGTTTCCCAATGATTGCTACTTTAAAACCTTCAATCATACCTTCACGTCTTTTACTAGCATCTAAAGTATTAGATAATTTTACAATAATTTTATCCATCTTAGATTTAATCTGTTCAAAAATATCAGAAGGTAAATCATCTTCTGCATAATCAATAGAAACTTCAGTATAAGCTAACATAAATAATAAATCTTCTCTAATATTATTCACAAAAGAAGTTAATTCTCCTTTTAATTGACGAGCAAGTAATTTAACAGCATCCTCACTTCTAGCTTCAATAATTTTAGAAATTGCCTCTGCTTTTGATAGATCTATTTTATTGTTTAAAAAAGCCCTTTTAGAAAACTCACCTGGGTTTGCTAATCTTGCACCCCTTTTTAAAGTTTCATTTATTATCATATTAGCAATAGCAACACCACCATGACATTGGAACTCTACTACATCTTCACCTGTGAAAGAGAATGGTGCTTTAAAATAAAGAATTAAAGCCTCATCTATTAGCTCATTATCTTTACTATAAATTGTACTTAAAGTAGCAAGTCTTGGTTGAAATTGTGATTTTTTAGTGATTTTAGAAGCAATATCAAGAGCTGATGCTCCAGATAGCCTTACTATTGAGATTGAACCAATACCATTTGCAGTTGCAATTGCTACTATTGTATTATCATCAAACAATTTATTGCTCTTTACTTTTGTACTCATTTACAAGTACATATTTATCACCTCTAACGTTTGTTTTTACAGCAACATATTTATTGGGGAATTCTTCTCTTAATTTTTTAAGAGCAATATGAACTAAAATACCATCTAAAGGCTTAGTTTTAAAAGTACCTTTTTCTTTGATTACTTCAATAACTGGTTCTAAATATGCATATATAGAAGTTTCTTGATTTTTTAAAAATTCTGCAACTTCTAATCTTAACATTAATCCGTATTTTTCATTAATCCAGTTAAATAAAATATATGATAATGCTTTATATCTATAGCCTTCTTTACCAATTAATAATGCAGAATCTTTTCCTGTAAATTCAACATATAAAGTTTCATCATCATAAAAATTTATTTTAATATTATCAATTTCATAACATGTGTCTTTAAATAATAAATTTATTGCTTCTGTTATTTCATTAAGCAATTCATCTTTATTCTTTTTTACAACAAGTGTAGACATCTCTGTTTGAGATTTATCTTCATTATAAAAGTTATCAAAAATTTTGTTTTTTGAATTGTCTTTTGGAACTTCATTAAGTATAGGTTTATTTTGAGATCTGAGATTACTTTTTACTAATTCATCATTTTTGTTTGAATCATTAATTCTTTTAGAAACATCATCAATCTGTATATCTTTTTTTCTAAATGTCTCAGTTGTTGTTTCTGTTTCATATCTTTTACAGTTTTCTTTAAAACAAACTTCAATTATTGCAGTTTTTTTTCCAAAGCCAAGAAATCCTTTACTTGGCTGTTGGATAAGGTTTATATCTAACTCAGTGATTGAACACTTAAAGTCAGCTGCTGCTAATTCATAAACTTCTTCTAAACATTTAGCTTCAAATTTTTTCATAGTAACTTCCTATTGTTTTTCGGCTCTTTTTCTTTCAAACATTTTATTAATATAAAATTGTTGTGAAATTGTAAATACATTATTCACGAACCAGTATAAAGTAAGTCCTGCAGGGAACCATAAGAAGAAGAATGTAAAGATTATTGGTAATAACTGGAATATTTTCTTTTGCATTTCATCTTGCATTGTATTTGGAGTAATCTTTTGCTGTAAGTACATAGATGCACCCATTAAAATTGGTAAAACAAAATATGGATCCATTTCAGCTAAATCGTGTACCCACCAAATCCATTCAGCACCTTTTAATTCAATTGAATTTAAAAGAACTCTATAGATTGCAAAGAATACCGGAATTTGTAAAACTAATGGCAAACAACCGCCCATTGGGTTTGCACCATGTTTCTTGTATAATTCCATCATATGCATAGATTGTTTTTGTTTATCATCTTTATATTTAGCTTGGATATCTTTCATTTTTGGCGCTAAATCTTTTAATTTTTGCATTGATACCATACCTTTGTATGATAAAGGATAAAGCACAAGCTTAATTAAAATAGTTAAAGCAACAATTGTCCAACCCCAGTTACCAATATAACTTTGTAGGAATTGTAAAAGTAAGAACATTGGTTTTGCAATAAATGTGAACCAACCATAATCAATAACATGTGTTAATTCTTTATTTAAAGCAGCTAAATCTTTAAAGTTTTTAGGCCCAGCGTATCCTGAAAATGTAATATTATCTTTACCGTGAATAAATGCTTGTGGATTTGAATCAGTATCTGGCATTAAAGATATTGCTAAAGTTTTTTCGTAATTATAAATAACAGTCGCATAGTATCTATCAAAATTAGAAATGAACTTAATTCCATTTAAGTTTTGAATCTTATCTAAATCACCATCTTCAATAGTCTCTAAAGTACCATCAGCTAATTGTGCCATTGCTCCATGAACTGCATACATATCAGCTAATACATTTGGTCTAAACCCATTTGTAATAAAGAAATTTTTCTGGTTAGTAGTTTTTACATTTAAATCATAATGACCATTTGGATAAATTGTAAATATTTTAGTTAAAACAGTTTCACCTAAATTTTGAGTTATTACTAACTCTTTCTTAGAAGTGCTTGCATTTAATGTAGATGCGCTAGAAGTAGCTGCTATTTTAAATGCTTTTTCATTTATATTTCTATCTTCAAATCTAACCTCCAAAGGTCTTAATTGATTTGCTTCAAAAAGTTTTATTCTATTTCCATCTTCATCTTTATATTTTGCTTCAAGTAAAGTAATTTGTGCAATTCTACCAAGATTATCAATTTCAATAATATTTCTTGCTGTTTTTATAACAGAAATGATTTCTGATGATGCAATAGCTTTAGTTGATAATGCTTCAACAGATTTTGACATATCAATTGGATTACCAGATACATCAGTTGCTACCATATTTACTTCAGGTGTTGCTTTTTGTTGTGCCGTTTGTTCTTGTTTAGCTTGAACAGCTTTAGCTTCTTGCTGTGGTTTTAATACTAAAAACTCATAAGCTATGAAAAATACAAAAACGACTAAAGTCATTATTAACATTCGCTTTTGCATACCATTATTTTGATTCATATTATTCTTTCTCCTGTTTCCATTCCCGATTTTTAACTACAAAATACTTATCATTTTCTATTGGAATATACCAATATTTGATTTTAATTTTTGTAAAATTTTGATTTTGAAGCTTTTTTAACTTTACTACTGGGTAGTCAATACCTCCAGTAAAAAGTTGATTACATTTCAATACGCGTGATATTGTAAAATAAATCGCCTTAAAAAATGTATTATTATCTAGTTGCCACAAGGCATATTGTGAACAAGTTGGATAATATCTACACGATCCGTATGAAATAACACTTAAATACTTTTGATAAAATCTTATTAAGTATTTAAAAAATATTTTCATTGTAATAATTCAAGTCTTTTAAGTGCAAAATCAAAATCTTTCTTTAACTGTAAAAAGCTTTTTTCATGTATGTTATTCTTAACAACAAAAATATATTTACCTGATTTGACTTGATTTTCGTATGTAGCAAATAAAGCTCTCATTCTTCGTCTAGCTTTATTTCTAAGAACTGCATTGCCAACTTTTTTTGAAGTCACAAATCCAGCTTTTAATGTGTCATTAGAACCAAAAAAAGCGATAAAAGATGACGTATGCCATCTTTTATCGCTTTTATATAGTTTGTTAAAATCTTTAGAACTATTAAGTCGATGTCGCTTATTTAAACAGCTAATCTTTTTCTACCTTTAGCTCTTCTTGCTTTAATAACTTTTCTACCGTTTTTAGTAGCCATTCTGATTCTGAAACCATGCGTTCTCTTTCTTGGAGTGTTATGCGGTTGGTATGTTCTTTTCATGATTGTTATTCCTCTGTATTCACTAATTAAGTTGGGGATTATAGTTAAACAAAGCTTAAATATTCTTTAGTTTTATACTTTTATTTTTTTTATTCATAATTTTTTTTACATCAATTCAAGTCTAAGTATTCGGTATAATCTATACTTAGTACTTGATATTTTAAGTTTTATAATTGTGATAAGTTTACAACTACCTCATCATTTGTAACGTCAAATTCTATTTTAGAACCTTCCTTAACTTTATCTTCTAAGATTAAATCTGCAAGCCTATCTTCAACTAGTTCATAAATTGCTCTTTTAAGAGGTCTTGCACCATACACAGGATCAAAACCAGCATTAGCAATATATGCTTTTGCATTTTGTGTTAAAGAAATACTTATATCTTTTTCTTCTAGTTTTACTTTAATACTATTAAACATAATATCAACAATACTAGTAATTGCTTCTAGATTTAGTTGCTCAAAAATAACTATATCATCAAGTCTATTTAAAAATTCAGGTTTAAAATAAGCTTTTAAGTCATTTAGAACTTCTTTTCTTCTCTCAGCTTTATCACTTATTTCAATAATTTTTGCACTACCTATATTTGATGTTAAAATAATAATTGTATTTTTAAAATCAATTGTAACACCTTTATTATCAGTTAATCTTCCATCATCAAGTACTTGTAATAAAATATTAAATACATCAGGATGTGCTTTTTCAATTTCATCAAATAATATTACAGAATATGGTTTTCTTCTAACTGCTTCTGTTAGTTGACCTCCTTCTTCATATCCTACATATCCTGGAGCTGCTCCAATTAATCTTGATACTGCGTGTTTTTCCATATACTCACTCATATCAAATCTTATAAGTGATTTTGCATCATCAAACAAAAATTTTGCTAATGTTTTAGCAGCTTCTGTTTTACCAACACCAGTAGGTCCTAAGAACATAAATGAACCAATAGGTTTAGAATCTTCACTTAATCCTGCTTTATTTCTTTTAATAGCTCTAGAAATTGCTTTTAAGGCTTCATCCTGTCCTATTACATCTTCTTTTAATACAGATTCAACTTTTAAGACTTTTTGCTTTTCACTATCCATCATTTTATTTACAGGAATTCCTGTCCATCTAGAAACTATATTTGCAATAGCATCTTCATCTACAGAGTTTCTTAAAAGTGTACCTTGCTCTTGCATTCTATTCCACTTTTCTTCATTCTCTTTAATTTTTTCTTCTAAGCTCGGTATTTCACCATACTCAATAGAAGCTGCTTCTTCAAATTTTGATTCCCTCTTAGCTCTTTCTGCCTTTGTTTTAAGCTCGTCAATTTTAGTTTTTAATGTACTTGTAGCATTAAAAGTCTCTTTTTCATTTTGAAATCTTGTTTCTAAGTTTTGTTTCTCTTCACTTAAATTTGCAAGCTCTTTTTCTATAACTTCCAATCTTTGATCATTTTTCTTAGACTTTTCCATTTTAAGAGCTTCTTTTTCTACATTAATAGTTTGAATTTCTCTTTTTAATGTTGAAAGAACAGTTGGTTCTGATTCTATTTGCATCTTTAACTCAGCAGCTGCTTCATCTATTAAATCAATTGCTTTATCAGGTAGAAATCTATCTGTAATATATCTATGAGATAACTTTGCAGCTGATATTAATGCTGAGTCATTTATTGTTACATTATGATGTGTCTCTAGCTTCTCTTTTATTCCTCTTAGTATTTGTAGGGCTTCGTTCACACTTGGTTCATCTACATTAACTGGTTGAAATCTTCGTTGCATTGCTGTATCTTTTTCAAAGTACTTTCTATACTCTTTTAATGTCGTTGCACCAATAGTATGAAGTTCACCACGAGCTAGACTTGGTTTTAAGATATTTGCAGCATCCATAGAGCCTTCACTTGCCCCTGCTCCTATAATAGTATGAATCTCATCTATAAATAAAATAATATTCCCTGCTTTTTTTACTTCATCAATTACTGATTTTAATCTATCTTCAAATTCACCTCTATATTTTGCTCCTGCTATCAATGCACTCATATCAAGAGTAATTACTTTTTTATTCATTAAAGAAGTAGGTACTTGCTTTTCAACGATTCTTTGAGCAAGACCTTCTGCAATGGCTGTTTTACCAGTTCCAGGTTCACCTAATAATATTGGGTTATTTTTTGTTTTTCTAATTAGAATTTGCATCATTCTATTAATTTGTTCATCTCTTCCAATTACAGGATCAAGTTCTCCATTAATAGCCATTTTATTTAAATCAATTCCATATTTTCCCAATGCTTCTAAATTCTCATCAGCACTTGCAGAATCAATTGTAGCACCAGCTCTTAAAGCCTCAAGTTCTTTATTAGCTTCTCTTAAATCAATATATTTACCTAATACTTCTTTTAATTCAATAGAATCAAAATTTGCAATTAACCATGTGTCAATTGCGATAAACTTATCACCTAGTTTTACGGCAACACCTTCTGCTTTTTCTAAACTTTGGGCAAGATTTCTTGATAGTTTTATATTTTCTTTTGTTACGGATGATACTGCTGGAAGTTTTTGAGCATAAGATTTTGCTTCAAGAACTATGGCTGCTTTATCAATATTCATTTTATTTAATAATTGATTTAGTACAGAATTTGTATTTGTTAATAAAGCCCATAAAAGATGAATAACTTCTACTTCTTGATTTTTATTATGTAATGATAATGCAACACCTGAGTCAATTGTCTCATTAAGTTGATTAGTTAGTTTTTCAAATAATTTATTCATTTTAGCACTCCTTTAGTATAACTGCTAAAATAATTATAGCACCTTGAGCGCATCTTTGTCAAGTGTTTTTTATATAAATTCAAATGTTATAATAAAAAAAACAAAAAGGTATTATATGTTATGCGGAATAGATGAAGCTGGACGTGGTCCAATTGCAGGTCCATTAGTAGTTGCTGGAGTTGTAATTAAAAAAAAAATAAAGGGATTAAATGATTCAAAAATTTTAAGTGAAAAAAAAAGAGAAGCTTTATTTCCTGAAATTATAGAGAATTCTTCTTACCATATAGTATTTACAACTGCAAAAACTATTGATAAAAAAGGTTTAAGTATTTGTTTAAAAAACTCAATAGATGAAATAATGATTAAACTTTCAAAAGATGCAAATAAATTTTTAATGGATGGAAATACTTCATTTGGAATACAAACACTGCAACATAAAATAAAAGCAGATGCAACAATTCAAGAAGTAAGTGCTGCTTCTATATTAGCAAAAGTAAGTCGAGATAGATATATGTATGAAATATCAAAAAAGTATCCTGTATATAATTTTGATAAGCATAAAGGATATGGAACAAAAGCTCATATAGAACTTATTAAAGAATATGGAAGATGTAAAGAACATAGATTTACATTTAAATTAAAAGCTTTAGGTGAAGATATACAAGGTATACAAAAAAGTTTATTTTAATACAAATATTTAGTGAATTTTTAAAAAAAGTTTGATAGAATGATTTATAAATAAAAAAGGAAATTATATGCAAATTAATGTATCACCTGAAGTAATATTATCTCAACTTGGATATTCTAAAAGTGAATCTTCAATACAACAAGCAGAAAAAATGATTTCATCTACAAATAATTTTGATAAATTCTCAAAACACATTTTTTCACTAAATGACCATCTGAAAAAAATGAACGCATACGTAGGATTATCAAATAAGACAGATTATTTAAAAATCAAATGTGATGAAAATGATGCAGATGAAATTTTAGAAGGATTTCATTATGAAGTTTCACATTGGGCTGGTAAATATAATGTAAAACTTCAACAATTAGACAAAAAACCTATTTATTATATTTTAGGAACTATCTAAAATATTTTTCTATAGCTATGACAATAAGGTGTCTTTTGATGCCTTTCATAGTAATCTTGGTGATATTCTTCGGCCTCATAAAATGGAACCATTTCATAAACTGAAGTTGCTACTTTATAAGCTCTATCCTCTAAGTATTTTATAGTTTTTTCAAGCATTTGTTTTTCACTCTCATTATCATAAAAAACTGCAGATAAATATTGACTACCTATATCTGGACCTTGTCCATTTGTTTGAGTGAAATCATGAATTTCAAAAAAAAGTTTTAGAAGAGTATCATATGAAACTATTGTTTCATCGTATTCGATTTTCACTACTTCTAAATGCCCTGTTCGTCCAGTACAAATATCAGCATATGTAGGATTTAATGTATGTCCTCCCATATAACCTGATATTGCAGAATTAACACCTTTTAATTTTTCAAAGTGGTATTCAACACCCCAAAAACAACCCGCTGCAAAATATGCATTTTTTATATTATTTGTCATTAATTCCCCTATTTTAATATTATATATTCTACGAATAAATTATTTGCTAAAAGATAGCGATACTGAGTTAACACAATGTCTAGTATTTTTTGAAGTAAAGCCTTCACCTTCAAATACATGACCTAAGTGCCCTTCACAGTTTGCACAAACTATTTCAACTCTTCTTCCATCCAAATCAGTTACTCTTTTAACTGCATTTTCAATATTATCATCAAAACTTGGCCAACCACAACCTGATGAAAATTTTGTATCGGATGTATATAGAGGTGTATTACATTTTCTACATATAAATACACCTTCTTGATAAAAATCATTGTATTTACCAGAAAAAGGTCTTTCTGTTCCTTTATTTTCTATTACTCTTATTTCTTCATCATTTAATTTATTAAAATTCATTTTTTACCTTTCCTATGAGACTATAAATTCTTTTTCAATTATAATTTCATTTTTATATAGAATTTTTCCTAGAAATTTATCTCCTATTCTAAATTCGCCAACTCCTTTTGGAGTACCTGACATTAAAATATCACCATCTTCAAAACTTATGAAGGTATTTGCTTCTTTGATAATTTCATATGGGTTATTTATCATCATTAAAACATTTCCTTCTTGTTTTAGTTCATCATTTATAAATAATTGTATTGAAAGGCTATTTATATCTCCATCAAATGATTTGAATCTCGAAAAAACCGATGCATTATCAAATGATTTTGCTCTCTCCCAAGGTAGTCCTTTAGCTTTTAAATTTGACTGAACTTCTCTTAGTGTTAAGTCTAAACCAAAACCAACTGCTGTGATTTTGTTATTATTAATTAAAAAAGAAATTTCAGCTTCATAGTGGCATGAGTTATTCCCTTTTGGAAAAACTAAAGAATTAGAAATTGATGAGTTAGGTTTTATAAAAAAAACCATTTCATCTGGAGTCTCATTATTTAATTCTGCAATATGTTCTGTATAGTTTCTACCAATACAAAGCACTTTTGATGGATATATTTCTTTATCATCTACTAAAATTTTATTCATTTATTTAACCTTTAACTATAAATTGTATTAAAAATACTATTTATTTTGATGAAATTTAATGCTCAATTATTTTATCAAAATAATTATAATTAGAAAGAGTAAATTATAAAATATATTTATTTTTTAGAAAAGTAATTATCAAAAGAGTATTTACCAGCTCCAAAGGAAGCAAAAAAACCTAAAAATAATAAAAAATATAAAGGTATTTCAAAACCATTATCTCCCGAACTAAAACCATTTCCTATATGCACAGTAAAAATTGCTACAGTCATTGTAACTATTAATGGTAAACTAATAGCTCTTGTTAAAAGACCTAATGCTAGTAACACTACACCTAAAGATTCTATTGAAGCAGAAATATAAACATTCAATAAAGGAAGTGGTATCCCTAAACTTTCAAACCACGATGCGGTATCTGTTATATTATTCCATTTATTTAAAGCGGGTTCAAAAAAACCATATGCAATTACTAATCTTGCAAATAACAAGAAAGCACTTCCGAAGTTTTTAAGTAATTTTTCAAAGAAATTATTGATTTGATTAATCATAATCTGTCCTTTATCTTTTAATTAAACAGATTCTAGAAGAATAGTATTAAGTGATTGTGTAGCTTGTTATGTATTTTAAAGAGTATTAGTACTTTTCTAGTAAATCATTAATTATAACAGAGGTAATTCCCCAAATAATTTCATTTTCATATTTATATACCCAAATTTTATGTCTTTTATTTCCCCAAGGTTTTCTGTACATTTGGGGTAAATCTAAATCAGCAGCAGGAAATAAAATTTCTTTTTCACCTTTTTCATTTATCTTGTAAGGTTGTATTTCATGGGCTAGTGTATATTCAAGAGCTTTAGTATTTTTAAAAAATGATACAGGAATTAAAAGAGTTTTTTCAACTTCATCTTTATCTATTAGCATTTTTTTTAAAGTACTTTTTTTTATTTTTCCAATAAAAGGTTCAATAATAGCACCAATAGGTGCAACATAAGTATCAAGCTGTCCTATTATTTTTATATCCTTAGCTTTAATTCCTAACTCTTCATATGTTTCACGTAATGCTGTTTCTTTAAAATTTTTATCAATTCCTTCTTCAAAACCACCACCAGGAAAACAAATATCTCCACCTTGTCTAATTGTTGCTGCTCTTTTTTGAAAAAGTAAAAAATATTCACCTTTTATTTTAATAAGTGGTATTAAGACTGCTGAATTAAAAAATCTATTTCGTCCTAATACACCTGGTTTTTTTGGTAAATTTTTTGATAATTTTTTTAAATTTTCTTTTTTCATTGTGCTTTCTCTAATGATTTTATTGCTTCTATCATCGTTCTTATAATTTTCTTTAAATCTTCTTCTTTTATTGTATATGCAACTATTGAATAAATAAGTTTACCAAAAGGTCGAATCCAAACTCCATGATTTACACAATAGTCTTGAATTTTCTGAGCATGAGATTCATCTTTTAATTCAATAACTCCTATTGCTCCAATATTTCTTATGTCCTTTACTAATTCAAGTTCTTTTGCAAAAATAAGCTCTTCTTCAAATACTCTTTCTATATTTAAAACATTTTTTTGCCATTTACCATTTTCTAATAAGTTCAGACTCTCAATTGCAACACTACAAGCTAAAGGGTTTCCCATAAAAGTTGGTCCATGCATTAAAATACCAAGATTAGAGTTAGAAATTGTGTCAGATACTTCTTTTGAAGTAATCATAGCAGCCATTGTCATATAACCACCAGTTAAACCTTTTCCAAGAGTCATAATATCAGGCTTAATAGAAGCCCATTCACACGCAAACATTTTTCCTGTATGTCCAAAACCTGTAGCTATTTCATCTGCAATAAATAAAATATCGTATTTAGTACAAAGTTCTCTAGCTTTTTTTAAATATAAAGGATTATATATTCTCATTCCTCCTGCACCTTGAACAATAGGCTCTATTATAAAACCTGCAACTTCTTTTTCATACTTTAAGAAAGTTTCCTCTAGTACTTTTATAGAATTTGTACAATCAGAATTAAATCCTAATTCTGGAGCTTTTGTAAAAATATGTTTTGGTAGATAAGTTCCATAAATACTATGCATTGAATTATTAGGATCACAAACACTCATTGCAGCTAATGTATCACCATGATAAGCATGCTCTAAAGCTATAAATTTATACTTTTTAAGACCCTTAGCTTCTTGGTATTGAATCGCTGTTTTTAATGCAACTTCAACAGATACAGAACCTGAATCACATAAAAACACACTATTTAATCCTGTAAGTCTAGCAAGTTTACTTGAAAGAATTGATGCTTTTTCATGTGCAATACCTCCAAACATAATATGAGGCATTATGTCTACTTGTTCTTTAAGTGCTTTTGTCAATTTAGGATGATTGTATCCATGGATACAACTCCACCAAGAACTCATACCATCAATTAGTTCTTTTCCATCTTCTAAAAAGATTGATGTTTTATCTGTACTTTTTACGCTTAATAAGTTACTTCTTGAAGGTAAAGAGTTGTAAGGATGCCATACATGTTGTTTATCTAATTCAATCCAATTCAAAAAACGTCCTATTCTTGTTTATTATTTTCTGGGTATAAAGTGATTAGTGTTTCTAAACCTTTATATTTAATATCATTATAAATATATTTTTTATTTACTGATTCTATTTTACCATTCATATGTTTAGTAATTATTTCATCACACATGAAAAGTCCAATACCTGTACTTTGAGATCTTAATTTTGTAGTAAAATATGGTTCATATATCTTATTAATTATATTTCTTCTTACTCCACCAGCATTATCTCTTATTTTAATTAAAATATTTTCTTCATTCATCAATATATCAATAAAAATTAATCTCTCTTGATTTACTGTGTTAGAGAATGCATCATTTGAATTATTTATAATACTCATTAAAACTTGTATTATTTCACTTTCGTAGCTTTCTATTGTAATACTTTCAAAGTTTTTAATTATTCTTATATTTTTATTCTTTATTTTTTTGTTTAATAAATCTAAAGTTTTATTACAGCACACAGATAAAGAAATATTTGCTTTTTCTTTAGTAGGTTTAAAGAAATCCTTAAAATCATCTATAGTAATTGACAAATTTGTAGCTGAATTTAGAATTGAATCAAGAGTATCTGTTAAAAACTTGTCTTCTAAGATACCTAATTCTTTTTTTGTTTTTATGTCATCCAAATTCTTTGTAATTGAAGATAAAGGACTTCTCCATTGATAAGCTATACTTTCCATCATTTCACCAATAGCTGCCATTTTTGATTGTTGAGATAAAGTTCTGTCTTTTCTTAAATTTTCATCAATAGCTTCTTTAATTTTCTTTTCCAAATCATCATTAATTTCTTTTAACTCTTTTGTTTTTTCTTCAACATTTATAACTAAAGATTTGTTCATTTTATTTAAAAGTTTTTGTCTATATAAAACTGCAAATAAAATTAAAATTAAGACAGCTAATCCTATAAAAATAATACTATAGTCAAAATCTTTTTTATATTCTATATATAGCCATTTATTTAAAATATTTGATTTTATTTCCTCATCAAAATTAATAATAAATTTATCAAGTATATTTAATAAGGGAATATCATCCTTATCCATTCCAATATGAGTATTAGTAATTTCATCAATCTTTCCAGATATTTTTAGTTTATTAATAAACTTTTGATTTACCTTATATGATGTGATTGAGCTTTCACCTATAAAAGCAAATATTTCATTGTTTTTAACTTTTGATAAACCTTCATTTAAATTCTTTACTTCTACAAAATCAATATTTTTATATTTGTTATTTAATATATTTAAAATCACATGATCTTTAATAACAGCAATCTTTTTATTGCTTAATATTTTCATATCAGAAATAAAAGGAATTTCATTTGTTGTAACTATCACATATTTTAATCTATTGTATGGCTTTGAAAAATTTAAAATAGACTCTCTGTTTTTATCATAAGATAGCGATGGAATGACATTACATTTTTTATCTTTCAAGTATTCTAAACTCTCTGTAATTGAATTAGTAGAAATAGGAATAATATTTATATTTAGTTTCTTTTCTAATAAATTTGTAAAATCTGATATAGCTCCAATAAATTTGCCATTTTGAATATCACTATATGGCATAAAATTATTCAAAACACAGATCTTTAATTCTTTTTTATTTGCAAGATATTCATATTCTTTTAGAGTAAATTTTAGATTTTCAATTTTTCTATCATAATAAATAAAGTCATTAATATTTAGTTTATGTTTTGCTAGACCCATAACATTATATAAATCATAAATTCTTTGTACTTTTTCTTTTTTTATTTCACCTAATTTATTTGTTTTAAAATATGATAATTTTTTTAGTTCATTAGCTTCAAAGATTAGAGCTTCTTTTGATAATTTTGATGTATTATATTTTTTAATTATTAAATCTGCTGCTTCATCTATGTTTGAATATGCATACTTCCAACCTTTTAACGAAGCTTTTTTAAAATCGCTTACTGTTTTGGAATCTTGTTTTATTAACTTTTCACTTGTATATAGAAAATCACTATACATATCAAAGCCATATATTTTTGGATCAAATATATTGTATTTAATTCCTTTTTTATTAAGTTCATAAGGAGACTTTGATAAATAGGCAGAAATTAAATCCGTTTTTTTGTTAATTAAATCATTTATATTGTGAGTATGTTTTATAAAATTTAATTGCTTAATATAAATATTATTTGAGTTTATCATTGATCTTAATGAAACTTCACTCGCATCTTCTATTGTTGTCATAATTCTTTTACCAATAAAATCAGTTATTGTGTTAATATTTGATTCTTTTGTACTTAGTAAAACTAATGGGCTTGCTTGAAATAATGCATATAATGCAACTATTTTTTTTTCTTCAGATCTATCAAGTAAAAGGGTTTCTCTTCCTACTGCAAAATCTATATTTCCTATACTTACTTCTTTAGAAATGTCTATACCAAATTTAAATGGTTTAATAATTACATCTAAACCCATTTGTTCATAAAAACCTTTTTCTTTTGCTATATAATAACCAGCAAATTGGAATTGATCAAACCATGATAATTGAATTGTTACAGGTTTTAATTCTTTAGAAAATAGTGATGAAGATAAAAAAAGAATAATAAAAAGTAAAGTTTTAAAATAACTTAACAAACAGGCAGTCCTTTTGATAATAATTGAAGTAATTTTAAACTTTAGCATTTGTTTGGTTATATTAAATTGAAATGAGAAAAATTATGAAAATTAAAAAGATAATTTATAGAAATATCTATAAATTATCTTAATAGCAGATATTTTAATGTAAAAAATGTCTTTTATTAGAGAAATATAAAGCCATATCAGACTCATTAGCAGCTTCTATGATTTCTTCATCTCTTATACTTCCACCTGGTTCAATTACACATTTAACACCAGCTTCTACTGCTGCATCAATAGAATCTCTGAATGGGAAGAATGCTTCTGATGCTAGAGCTGAACCTGAAACATCAATACCTAAATCTTCTGCTTTTCTAAGCGCTGCTTTTGCTGCATCTACTCTACTTGTCATACCCATACCAACAGCAACCATTGCAGAATCTTTTACATAAACAACACAATTGGATTTAGTTAATGATGCAACTTTATATGCAATTTCCATATCTTTTTTCTCTTGTGATGTTGCTTCTCTTGTTGATTTTAACTCAGAGTTTTTAACCTCATCTTCTTCAACTTTATCCGCATCTTGGTATACAAATCCACCATCAACAATTTTAAAATTAAAATCATCATTTGCCATTTCTAAATTAGTAGTACCTTGTTTAAATAATTTAATTCTTTTCTTTTTATTTAATTCTGTTTCTGCTTCTTTCGTAAAATCAGCTGCAAAAACAACTTCTAAGAAAATTTCATTCATTTTTATAGCAAGATCTAAATCAACAATTCCATTAACTGCAACAACTCCACCAAAAGCAGAAATAGGATCACATCTTAATGCATTTTCATATGATTCTAATAAAGTATCTTTAATAGCAAAACCACAAGGGTTACCATGTTTTACAATACAAACTGCATTATCATTACCAAAAGCAGATGCAATTTTAGCAGCACCTGAAATATCACCCATATTGTTAAAAGATGCTTCACCTTTAAGTGTAATAAATTTATTTGATAAGTGATTATTAAATTCGTATAATGAACCTTTTTGATGAGGATTTTCACCATATCTAGTATCAAAAACTTTTTGTCCTACGATAAATTGCTTAGCACCCATTCCATTGTTAAATCTTTTATTCATGTAGTTTGCAATCATAGAATCATATGCTGCAGTATGTTCATAAGCTTTAATCATCAAATCACGTCTAAATTCAAACGTATTAGTATCATTTTTAAGATTCTCTAAAACTAAGTCATAATCAATAACATCAGTTACAATAATAACTGAATCATGATTCTTAGCAGCAGATCTAACCATTGCTGGTCCACCAATATCTATGTTTTCAATAATCATTTCATAATCATCAGTTGATTCAATTGTTGCTTTAAATGGGTAAAGGTTAACACATACTAAATCAATACCTTCAACACCTAATTCTTTTGCTTCATCAATATGAGATTGTTTATCACGTCTGTGTAAAATACCTCCATGAATATAAGGATTTAAAGTCTTAACTCTTCCTTCAAAACATTCAGGAAATTTAGTAACTTCATTTGCTTCTATTACTTTAATACCTGCATCTTTTAATTTATTATAAGTACCACCTGTAGAAATAATCTCATAACCTAAAGATACTAACTCTTTTGCAAAGTTTTCAACACCACTTTTATCACTTACACTAATTAATGCTCTCATTTATATTTCCTTTATTCTTTTAAATATTTAAATAAAAAAAGCCAGATTTTGTATTAAAATCTGGCTTAGTGATTGTTTGTTACTATAAATCTTGTTCAATAACTCGTTTAAATTTATTAAAGTAAACATCAGATGCTTCATCTAATTCTTTATAAATGTCATTAATTGAAATTTTATTACCTTGAACTAAACCTATTTTAGAAATATTAATATCTTTTAAATTAGCTAATTCTTCGAATTTAGAACAATTTTCAGGTTTAACTTCTACAATTGCTCTACTTAATGATTCAGAGAAGATATCTCTAGATTCATTTAATGAAATACTAGCTTCAACACCTATTTTACCAACAACTGCCATTTTTGCTAATGCTATTGCAATACCACCAACATTTACATCTTTAGCAGCTTCTAATAGTGAAACTTTATTTGCTTCAATTACAGTATCCCATAACTTTAATTCATTAGAATAGTTAACTTCTGGATGAGAACCAGCAACTCTATCATACATTTTTTTCATATATAAAGATCCACCAAATTCGCTCTTAGTGTCTCCTAATATGTATAAAATATTACCTTCTTTTTGAACACAAGAAGGAAGGACTTTATTTGCATCATCATTAATACCAACCATTGCAATTGATGGAGTTGGGAAAACTCCTACACCATTTGTTTCATTATATAAAGAAACATTTCCACCAATCACAGGTGTAGTTAATTCTTTACAAGCAGTTTTAATACCTTCACAAGATTGTGCAAATTGCCACATTACTTCTGGGTTTTCTGGATTACCAAAATTAAGACAATCTGTAATAGCTTTAGGTCTTGCACCACTCATAGCTACATTTCTTCCTGATTCCATAACAGCAGCTGCAGCACCTAGTTCTGGATTAATATAACAAAGTCGTGTATTACAATCAGCAGACATAGATAAAGCTTTTCCTGTTTCTTTAATTCTAATAGAAGATCCATCTAAAGAACCAGGTCCTTTGATAGTATTCGTTTGAACCATTGAATCATATTGTGAGTAAACCCATGATTTATCAACAACTTCCATATCAGAGAATAGATCATCAAAAGCAGCTTGATTAGAAATTTCTTTATCTAAATTAATATTTTCAATATCTTCTAGATAAGTAGGTTTTGCAACAGGTCTATCTAAAATAGGTGCTTGTTCAGAAACAGGTTGAACAGGTACTTCAGCACATTTTTCTCCATGCCAGAATAATTCCATATTTCCAGTATCAGTAACTTCACCAATAACTGCAACATCTAATTCCCATTTTTCAAAAATATCAATAATTTTTTGCTCATGACCTTTTTTGGCACAAATAAGCATTCTTTCTTGTGATTCTGAAAGCATAAAGTCATAAGGAGTCATACCCTCTTCACGCGCAGGAACTTTATCTAAATGCATAATCATTCCAGATTCAGATCTTCCTGCCATCTCAAAAGATGATGAAGTAAGTCCAGCAGCACCCATATCTTGAATACCAATAATTGCATCTTCTTTAAATAATTCTAAACAAGCTTCTAAAAGTAGTTTTTCAGTAAAAGGATCTCCAACTTGTACAGTTGGTCTTTTTGATTCGTTATCTTCAGTAAATGAAGCAGATGACATAACAGCACCACCTAATCCATCACGTCCTGTTTTAGAACCAACATACATTACTGGATTTCCAACACCTTCAGCAAGTCCTAAAAAAATTTCGTCAGATTTGGCAAGTCCTAGAGTAAATGCATTAACAAGATTATTTCCAGCATAACACTCTTCAAAAGTAGTTTCACCACCAATAGTTGGAACTCCCATACAGTTACCATAGCCACCAATACCAGCAACAACACCTCTTAATAAAAACCTATGTTTTTGAGCAGTTTCAGAATCACCTTCAATTCCAGCAAATCTAATTGAGTTCATATTAGCAATAGGACGAGCTCCCATAGTAAATACATCTCTTAGGATTCCACCAACACCAGTTGCTGCTCCTTGATAAGGTTCAATAAATGAAGGGTGATTATGAGATTCCATTTTAAATACAGCTGCATATCCATCACCTATATCGATAACACCAGCATTCTCACCTGGACCTTGAATTACCCAAGGAGCTTTTGTTGGAAAACCATTTAAATATTTTTTACTTGATTTGTACGAACAATGCTCGCTCCACATAGCAGAGAAGATACCAATTTCTACATAATTTGGTTCTCTTCCTAAAATTTCTTTTATATTATCTAATTCTTCAAGTGTCAAAGAGTGAGCTAGTGCCATCTCTTCTAAGTTCATGTCTTTTTTTTGCATCTTTAGCCTTAAATATGGTTGTTATAATTGCGATTATATCAAAAAAAGAGTTAAATTTACTTTTAGTCAATTATTAAATTCTTATGATTAGTTTTACATTAATATTCAAATTATTTTTTAAGTTATTCAATTGTATAATATTAATCTAATTTTAAACAAAAAAGTGAATTTAACAGTGAAAAAAATCATCTTAAGCATTATTATTTTTTTAAATATTTTGTATTCTGCAGAAGTACAAGAACTTCCATGGCCTAAAGGTGTAAGTTTCTTGACATTTTTAGAAAAACATTCTATTCCTCAAAAATTATATTTTGATCTTGAAAAAGAAGATAAAGAATTATGTTCTGAAATTGTTGCAGGTAAGAGATTCTTTCTTTATACTGAAGATAATGGGGATTTTAATCAAGTTTTAATTCCCGTATCTGAAGATATACAAATTCATATTTACAAAGATAGTAGTGATATAATTAAATTCCAAACATTACCTATTAATTACAAAGAACATACAGAATCTATTGCGATACCAATAACAGTATCTGTTTCATACGACTTACAAAAAGCTACTGGAAATGCAACTTTAGCAGTTCAATTAAAATCCTTATTTAGAGGTATTGTAGATTTTAGAAAAATGCAAAAAGGTGATTTTATTGCTTTAAAATATACTAAAAAAAGTCTTTATGGACGTCCTCATGGTTTACCTGAATTAAAAGCTGCAATGGTTGAAATTAATGGAAAAGAATATTATAGAATTAAGAATAATAAAGATGACAAATACTATGATGAAAAAGGTAAAGGTTTTTCAAAAAGTTTCTTTTTTAAAATACCATTAACTTATAAAAGAATTTCTAGTAAATTTACAAAAAAGAGATGGCACCCTGTTCTAAAAAGATATCGAGCTCACTTAGGTACTGATTTTGCAGCTCCAAGAGGAAGAAAAATCTATGCTGCAGGAAATGGTAGAATAGAATTTAAAGGTCGAAGAGGTGGTTATGGTAACACTATTATCATAAATCATGGAAATGGTTATAAAACTTTATATGCACATCAAAATGGCTTTAGAAAAGGTCTTAAAAGAGGTCAAAGAGTTAAAAAAGGTCATCATATTGGTTATGTTGGAAGTACTGGACTTAGTTCTGGGCCACATTTACATCTAGGACTTTATAAAAATGGTAAAGCAGTTGATCCCTTAAAAGTTATTAGAAAACCAAAAACTACAGGATTAACAGTAAAGCATAGAGCAACTTTTTTAGCAAATACTAAAGAGATTATAAAAGTTTTCCAATATGAAATGAAAAGCGAAAATAGAAAACAAGCTACTAAATTAGATAGACTTACATATAAAAGTGAAGTAAAAAAATTATAAGGATTATATCACATGCATCAAGATGAAACTATAAAAGAACCTAAAAAACTTTTAGAAGAGCTTGATAATTTACATCCAAGTGATATTGCAAATAGCCTTAAAAGAATAGAGAAATCAAGTGAAGAAGATTTTTTCACTGTACTTAAAAAACTACCAGATGATATTTTAGGTGAAGTACTACTTGAGCTTCCTGAAAACTTAAGAGAAGATGCCTATTCAGAGCTTACAATTAAACAATTAACCCATGCCGTAGATGAACTAGAATCTGATGATCAAACAGATATCATACAAGAACTTGAAGAACATGATGAAGAAAAAGCAAAAGAGATTTACGATGGACTAGAAGTTGAAGATCAAAAAGAAATTGATTGGTTAAAAACATATGAAGAGGATCAAGCTGGTTCATACATGCAAACTGAGCTTTTTTCTGCAAATTTAAAAGAAACTATCAAACAATCCCTTGATAGATTAACAGAAGGCAAAGCACGAGATGAATTAGAAAATATTCATCAAGTATTTATTATAAATGATGATAAAAAATTAATAGCTTCCATTTTACTAGAAGATTTAATTATTATAGATTTTAAAAAGACTTACCAAGAGGTATTAGACGAATATGATGAAAATAAATTTAAACCTTTTGTTGTCCAAGATAAAGATAATATTGATGATATTGCAAAAAAATTCGAGAAATATGATCTTCACGTTGTAGCTGTAGTTGGATATCAAAATATGTTGATGGGAAGAATCACATCTGATGATATTTTAGATGTAATTGAAGAAAATGCAACTGAACAAATGTATCAATTAGCTGGTGTTAGTGACGAGTTTGAGCATGAAGATAATTTATTTGCTACTGCCAAAAAAAGAGCAATGTGGCTATTCTTAAATTTAGGAACTGCAATATTAGCATCTTTAGTAATTGGGATTTTTGATGAAACTATTCAAGCCTATGTTGCACTTGCTATTTTAATGCCTATAGTAGCTTCAATGGGTGGAAATGCAGGAACTCAAACACTAGCCGTTATGGTTCGACAGTTAGCTTTAGGCGACATTGAGTTAGAACACTCTAAAGATGCAGTTAAAAAAGAGGTTATTATTTCACTATTTAACGGTTTCTTGTTCGCTGTTATTATGGGAATAATTGCCTGGCTTTGGTTTGATGAAAAGCTTTTAGGGCTTGTAATTGGACTATCAATGATTCTAAATTTATTTGCAGCTGGTTTCTTTGGAGCATCTATTCCATTGCTACTTAAAAAATTTGACATAGATCCAGCAATTGGAAGTACGGTATTATTAACAACAGTAACTGATATCGTAGGATTTTTTAGTTTTTTAATGCTTGCAAAAGTTATACTTTTATAAAAAATGAAATAAAACTAAGATTAGATCTTAGTTTTATTTATGTAAAGATGAAGAAACTATCGATAAAAATTCGTCTTTAGTTTTTTTGTTTGATTTAAATAATCCTCTAAGTGCAGAAGTTACTGTAGTTGAACAAATCTTTTGAACTCCTCTCATTTCCATACACATATGTCGTGCATCAATCATAACAGCTACACCTTTTGGTTGTAAGTGCTCATTTAAAGCGTCACAAATCTGTTCTGTTAATTGCTCTTGAATTTGAAGTCGTCTAGCAAATACATCAATAACACGAGGAATCTTTGAAAGTCCTACAACTTTACCATTTGGAATATATGCAACATGTACCTTTCCAATTATTGGTAACATATGATGCTCACATTGTGAATAAAATTCTATATCTTTTACAACAACCATTTCATCATTTGTTGAAGTGAATAATGCTTTTTGTAAAATTTCTTTTGGGTCTTGATTATAACCACTACACATAAATTCAAATGCTTTTCTAACACGGCTTGGTGTATCTATAAGACCTTCTCTAGTTGAATCTTCACCTACATGCGCAAGCATCTTTTTAATAGAATTTTCAAACTCTGTATTCTTATCCATTAAGTATTTCCTTTAAACTTTTATAATATTTCCCATATCCCAAATTGGCATAAATACTGCAAGTACAATCCATAGAATTAGACTCATTATGCAAATAAGAAAAAAAGGTTCAATCAAGGTTGTTAATAAATTAATTTTGTTATTAAACCTATTTTTGTATATTTTCTTTATTTCACAAATACTTATATCTAATGAATTAGATACCTCACCTGTATTAATTAGGTTTAAAGTAATATCATCAAATATTTTTGTTTTTGAAAAAGAAGAACTAATATCTTTACCATCTAGTAGTAAATTTTCGATAATTGACATTTTATCTAAAAGGTATTTATTTTTAATTAAAACTTTTGATGAGATAAAAGACTTATGGAATTCATATTTGGATTTAAGCATTATATCTAAGAATAAAAATAATTTATAAAGTTGCATATTTAAGTAAATATCTTTAATTAGATAAATATTATTTATCAAGATTTTATGAATAAAGAATTCAAATTTTTCAACTTTTTTATAAATAAATATAAAACAACTACATAAAATTAACAATAAAATCACAACTATAACTAAATAGTTTTCAAATAAATATTGCACATTTAAAAGTATTTTACTTGCAATTGGAAGTTCAGCATTTGTTTGTTCAAATATTGTTTTAAACTTTGGAATAACAAAATAAAAAATTGAGATAAGTGAAAGGAAAAAACTAATTAAAAGAACAATAGGATAACTAATTGATTTTATAAAACTTTTCTTAATTTCATATGATTCACTTAATAATTCAGATAAAGCTTTTACATTTGCAATAATATTTCCTGAATCTTGAGAAATATCTAAAAAGGAACCAACCAAATAGTTAATTTTAAATTTTTCTAATTCTTTTGAAACTTTATTTGAACTTGAGAATGAATATTTCAATGTATTTAAGAACTCTAAGACAACAATATCCTTTCTATTTTTAATTAAAATATCTAAGGCATCACTTAAGGTAATATTTGATTCTAACATAATGTTTAGTTCATAAAAAATAGCAATTAATACTTTTTCTTTTATAATTTTTTGTTCTTGAAATAAGCTTCTAACTTCAAATTTTTTTATCTCTTTTATATTTAGAATATTTTTAGGTAACTCCTCTTTTAAAATATCAATAGTATCAATTATTGTAGTTTTGATTTTATTATTGCATTGATAAAATATTTTATATTTTTTCATTAGAAAGTTACTACTTTCATAACTTCTTCAATAGATGTTATCTTTAAGGTTACTTTATCTTTTCCATCATCTAGTATTGTTTTAAAATTAATACTTTTTAAATATTTTTTAATTTTATTAACATCTTCTTTTTTAAATATCATAGAAGATATCTTTTCATCAATAACCATAGCTTCTGCAATACAAGATCTATCATAAAACTTAGTAAAATTACACTTTTCACAACCTATAGCATTGCAAAACTTGCAATAGTTCAAAATAAGTCTTTGCGAAAAAATCAACTTTAAACTTGATGAAATCAAGAAAGGATCAGCCTCTAAATCCATTAATCTCAAAATTGTTTCAACACTATTATTTGAATGAATACTAGCAAGAACTAAATGTCCTGTAAGTGATGCTTGAAGTGCAATATCTAAAGAGAATCTATCCCTAATTTCACCAATAAATATGATATCAGGATCTTGTCTTAATATATTTTTTAGAACAATTTCAAAACTTAATCCAATTTTATTGTTAACTGCAATTTGGGAAATTGAATCAATTTTATATTCAACAGGGTCTTCTACTGTTATTATTTTTTTCTCATTAGAATTAAGTTCTTTTAAAACCGAATATAAAGTAGTAGTTTTACCAGCACCAGTAGGACCTGTAACTAAAATCAAGCCTTGAGTTAAGCTTAGTGCTTTTTTCAAAATTGCATATATATTTGATGATAGCCCTAAATCTTCTATGCTCTTATTAATATTCTTTTTATCTAATATTCTAATCACAATTGATTCAGATTCAATTGTAGGCATTACTGAAACTCTAAAGTCATATGTATAATCATTTATCAAAATAGAAAATCTTGAATCTTGAGGAATTCGTGTTTGAGTAATATCAATATTTGAAATAAGTTTTATATAAGAAGAAATGATTTTTAATAATTCATAAGAACAAGAAAAAAAAGTTTTTAATTTTCCATCAACTCTAAATCTAAATAAAAGTTGATTCTTATATTGTTCTATGTGTATATCACTCGCTCTTGTTTTTATAGAAAAGTCTAATAGTTTATACAAAAATTCCTTTATTGATTTATTTTCATTTTTTTCTTCGGAAATTATAGAATTCACAGTGTTAAATAGATCTATCTTTATCTCTAAAAAACTTAAGTGAAAAAGTAATTCATCTATATTTATTTCTCTAAATTTTAAGAGTTTTGTAAAATTATTATTTACATCATTTAAGTTTGATTCTTTGCAAATTACTAAAGACAAAGAAATAGTATCTTCTTCTATAGGAATAATTTTATTTTTAATAAAATACTCTCTGTCATATAAAGAAAATAATTGATAATCTATATTTATATTACTTGTGTTATTCATTTTTATTCAACCTTAATTTTATTTTATTTTTTTGATATTCTAAAACTACAAGGTTTTTTTCAATATTTATAATCTTATATTTTCCAATTAAATCATTTTTACTGTACCACTTGTTATTAAGTAAAATGTTATTTGATATAATTGCTCTTAAATCAAATCTTTCAATTCTTTCTTGAGTATGCTTTGTTTCTTCTAAAACTTTTTCTTTTATATAATATTTATTAAATTCACTATTTATTTCAAAATAATATTCTTTACTTTTTACTTCTTTTTTAATATAAAATGAGCAAATTTTTGAAAAACTATTTATATATTCTACTTTTGTTATTAGTTTATTAATATTTTCTAAAGATGATTTTCCTTTTATTAAAAGCTTATTTTTATTATAATTTATAAAATCAATTTTTATTTTTTCTGATGAAGAAAAAGATTCAATCTCTTTTATTAGACTTATATATGATCCTACAAATTTCTTATTTATTAAACTATTCATATTATTTAAACTCGAATTAGAATAAGAATTTATACTTATTTTATCTTCTGCATAAAAATAAAAATATATCAAACAAATAGGTAAAATTAAAAGTTGTATTTTAACTTTTAATTTACTTTCTAAATAATAATTTTCAATTTGACTTAACATTTATTGTACCAATGAACATATTAGTTGACTCTTCTTTTGTAATACTGTTATAAAGTATAAACTTTTCATATTTATCTAAAAAGTTATATATGTTATTTTTATTTTTAGAACTAAGTCTTATTTCAATTTGCTCATGATTATAATTAAATGAAAGTATTTCAAGTTTATATTTGTCTGCGGTATTTATAAAATTAGTATATTCATTTTTTAATGGTCTGTATTTTAATACTTTAGATGCTAGTAAATATTTTTCTTTATCACTAATTATTTTTTGCAATCTCTTCTTATTTTCAACATTACTATCGTAAGCACTATATATTAATGTTAAAAAAACACACAATACTAAATATAAAATATAAAGTATGAAGCTTTTATTACTTTTTTTATTAAGATTTGTAAAAGAAGAAATTATTTTTTTCTTATTGCTGTTATTAATAATTTCACTTAAGTCTAAGTCACTTAACTCATAACTATTTGATATTGTAATATTGAATTTTTTGCTTATAAAATTTAATAACTCATCATTTTTATATTTATAATTTAGTGTTTGATAAGAATAAAATATAGAGTCTTTAAATATTACAAAAAAACTTTTTGTGATGTATAAATTAAAATTAATCAAAGAACTATTTTCTCGTCTGGTTAATTTTTTATCTTCATCATTTAATATTTCAAATAACATATATTTAAATTTATTAGAAAAGATTAGTATTTGATATTGTTTTGAGTATTCTAAGAAGTTAGCATATATTATATCACTTGCAGAGTATTTTATGTTGTTAGTATTTAAAGAAGTGTGAACGAAAATTGAAAGATTTTTTTTATTGATTTTCTCAGAGACATCAATTATTAAACTTTTTATATCTGAAGTGTTAGCAATATTTTCCAAATCAAAGTACCTTAATAATATTTTATATTACTATATAATAATTAATTAAGGTACTAGTTAAATTTATAGATTAATTTAAAGAATTATCTATAAATAAAAAGATTTCTTTAAAAAGTTACATCATAACCAAGTTCTTTAAGACCCTGTTTATCTTTTGTCCAACCTTTTTTAATTGAGACAAATAATTCTAGGAAACATTTTCTTCCTGTAAGTTTCTCAATTTTTAATCTTGCATCTCTACCAATTCTTTTAATTGCATCTGCATTTTTACCAATAATCATACCCTTTTGTGTTCCTTTTTGAACAATTATAGTAGCTTTGATGACATCAATTTTTGGCTTTTCTTCTACTTTATTTATTAATACATCAGTTTCATAAGGGATTTCATCTGAAATATTTTCAAAAATTGATTCTCTAATAAACTCTTTAAATATATCTCTCATATGTTCAGTTGTCATAATTTCTGGGTCAAATAAATAAGGATGTTCAGGTAAATGCTTAACAACATCATCTAAAATATTTGCATGAGTTGTACCTTTTTTAATAGATACCGGAATAATAGACTCATATTTTTCAGAATAAACTTCATATTCTTTCATTTTTTCTAAAACTTCTTCATTTGAAACATTATCAATTTTTGTAAGTAATAATATATGTTTCACATTTTTTTTATTTTTTACTAAGAAATCTTCGTAATGTGTAAGTTTATCAGTAACTGGTGCTAGAAATAAAATTAAATCACAATCACCCATTGCTTTTAAAGCTTCATCCAACATAAATTTATTTATTAGTTTTTCTGTCTCATGAATTCCTGGTGTGTCAACAAATACAATTTGATCATCTTCATGCATTACAATTATATTTGATCTTTTTCTAGTAGCATTAGCTTTGTGTGAAACCATTGCAATTTTTTCACCAACTAACCAGTTTAATAACGAACTTTTTCCAGCATTAGGTCGTCCTACTACTGATACATAACCACATTTAGTCATTAATTCTCCTCAAGCTTTAAAGCTTTTTAATTAATCGAATAATACCATGATTGTGATTATAAAGGGTTAAATTAAATTTATCTTCGCCTGAAGCTCAAACTTTTTAGTATATCGTTTTTTGTTATTAATTCATTATTATTTAAATCTGCAATTGTTCTTCCAACTTTTAAAACTTTGTTTATACTTCTAAAAGATAATTGATAATTTATTTTTGCACTCTCAAATAAAATATCTGCATCTTGATCTAAAAGACAATATTTTTTTACATCACTATCACTTAGTTTACCATTTAGTTCTTTTTGTCCTCTTTGCTTTTGCTTTACAAATGCACTAATAACATTTTGATGTAATTCTTGTGAACTAACAATATTTTTTGAATCATTAATAGTATCATTCATAATAACATACAAATCAATTCTGTCTAAAAATGGTTCTGATAATCTATTTTTATATCTTTGTATTTCAGCTTCATTACATCTACAATCTTTAATACTTGAAAGAAGATTTCCACAAGGACAAGGATTCATAGATGATATAAAAATAAATTTTGTGTTATATTCTATTTTGCTATTTACTCTTGATATTAATATCTTATTGTCTTCTAATGGCTCTCTTAAAGCTTCAAGTATAGACTTGGAAAAATGTGGTAATTCATCAAAGAATAAAATACCATTATTACTAAGTGCAATTTCACCTATCTTAGCACTTGAACTACCTCCTCCAAAAATTGATGACTTTGTAGAACTATGATGAGGATTTCTAAATACTCTTAATGCTGAAAACTCAATATTTTTATAATCTAAAGATTGAAGTTTAGCTTTTTCTAATATTTCATCTAAACTCATTGGTGGTAAAATATATCTTATTCTTTTACTAATCATACTCTTACCACAACCAGGACTACCTTCAAATAATAAGTTATGATTCCCTGCGGCACATATTAATGCCGCAAATTTTGCATTATCTTGTCCTAAAACATCAGAAAAATCTTCTATATATATATTTTCATAATGGTATGTTTCATTCTCTATTTTTATATTTTTACTATTTAAATCAATTGATTCATATTTATACTTTAGCTTATCGCTTGTATTAAAAAATTCAATTGCATCACTTACATCTTTAACTACATAAATTTCTAAATTCGGGATATTCGCAATTTTTATAGCACTTTCTTTACAAACTAAAACTTTCATCTTCTTATTATTTCTTGCAAGCGATAAAACAAGTGGAAATATTGTACTTGTATCTTTGATATTACCATCAAGGCCAAGTTCACCAAATACAAAAAAATCTTTGAATATGTCTTTTTTTATGTCATACAAAGCAATTTGTAAAGCAATTGCTAAATCAAAATGTGTACCTTTTTTATTAATATCAGAAGGTGATAAATTCACAGTGATTTTTAATGGAGGGAATTTATAATCATTCATCAATAAAGCTGATTTTACTCTATCTTTTGATTCTTGAATACTTGTGGATATTAAACCAACAATTGTAAAAGAAGGTAACCCTTTTGTAAAAGTTGATTCTACATTAATTATAAGTGCTTCTAAAGAGTCTAATGAGGCAGATTTGATAATTTTCATAATAATCCTATTTAAATAATAATAATTATTATATTTAAATAGGATTAATTACTAATTAATATTAAAAAACTATACTTTTAATATCATTACAATCAATAAAAAGGTATAAATATACTTTATAAATTCAATTTAAATTTACGGAGAACAATATATGAACTTAATTTCATGTCCAGAATGCGAAAATAAAATACTAGAGAGAATGGGGACTATTTGTCCAAAATGTGGTTATACAGTTGGTTATTTTAATGAAACTAAAAAAAGACCAAAATACGCTAAATTTTTTGCACTAAGTGTATTTTTACCTTTTACGTCATTCTTAATAATAATTTTTTCATCAATAAATGAAATAGCTTTCACTTTTGCTGTAATTTACTTTTTATATATTGCATATAAGTCTTGTCCATATTTGTATAAAGAGTTGTTTGTTACAAAATTTGAAAAAATGTTTTTTTGGGGAGTTTGGATATTAGTAAATAGTCTACTAATAACAATGATATATAATATAATTAATAAAGTACAAGTAGTTTAAAAAATCAGAAAAAATATTAATTTATTTTTTCTGTTCTTTCAGTCTTTTTTTCCATTCTTTTTCAAATTTTTTTCTTTTTAAAAAAGATAAATGTTCAATAAATAAATGTCCAGCTAAATGTTCCATTTCATGTTGCCATGCAACAGATAGAAAATCTTCAGCTTCCATAGTTTGCTTTTCACCATTTCTATCAAAATATTCAATAATAATATGCTGAGCTCTTGTAACATCTTCAGTAAATCCAGGAACACTTAAGCATCCTTCTGTAAATACTTGCTCACCATCTTTATGGGTAATAACAGGATTAATAGCTTCAATCAAATTATCTTTACCTTGAATATCTTCATCATTAGGTAAGCAAATAATTAAAATATTTAGAGGAACAGCAACTTGAATTGCAGCAAGTCCAACACCTGATTGATTAAGCATTGTTTCATACATATCATCCAAAAGAGTGTGAAGTTCAGTATCGAACTTCACAACATCTTCTGATTTAACACGAAGTAATTTATTTGGGTAAGTTATAACTTCTCTAACCATAGTATTTACTACTTATGTTTAGCTATAACTTCATCAATAAGACCATAATCACAAGCTTCTTGTGCACTCATAAAGTTATCTCTTTCTGTATCATTTTCTACTTTTTCAACTGATTGACCAGTTTGTTCTGCAATCATAGCATTCAATTCGTCTTTCATTCTTTGAATTTCTTTAGCTTGAATTTGAATATCAGTAGATTGTCCTTGAGCACCACCTGATGGTTGATGTATCATTATTCTAGAGTTAGGAAGAGAATATCTCTTACCTTTTACTCCAGCTGATAATAAAAATGCACCCATAGATGCAGCTTGTCCTATACAAATAGTACAAACATCAGGTTTGATATAATTCATAGTGTCATATATAGACATTCCACTAGTAATTACTCCACCTGGAGAGTTTATATAAAGGTAGATGTCTTTATCTGGATCTTCTGCCTCAAGAAAAAGTAATTGAGCAACAATTGTTGATGCCACTTGATCATTTACTTCTCCACTTAACATGATGATTCTATCTTTTAGAAGTCTAGAGTAGATATCATAAGATCTCTCGCCTCTTCCACTTTTTTCTACTACGTATGGTATATAACTCATTGTTTATCCTAAAGGTTTATTTTCCTAATTTTTCGTCTAATAATTTAGTAATAACTTTTTCTTCAATCATTGACATTTTAATTGCTGGTAAGTATCCTGCGTCTTGATATTGTTTTAAAACATCTTGAGGATTTTGACCCATTTGCATTGCTTCATAATATAAAACTTGAGAAACTTCTTGATCACTTACTTCAACACTTTCAGCTTTTGCTAAAGCATCAACAATAAATGTAGCTTTTACTGAATTTTCAGCATCTTCTCTTAATTCTTCTCTTAAAGCTTCTACTTTAGAAGCATCTTCTTGTAAAACTTTAATTTCATCTTCCGACATTTCTCTTGCTTTATTGTTTAAAGCTTGATTAATTTCTTGATCAACTACAGTTGAAGGTAATGCAAAGTTTAACTTTTCAACTAAAGTTTCTAAATATGCAGGTTTTAATTCTTCTCTGTAGTATTTATTTTTAGCTTCAGCTTTAATTTGTTCTTCAAGTTTTTCTTTTAACATATCAAGAGTTGCATTTTCTTCACCTTGTAACATTGTAGCAGCAAATTCATCATTTAATTCTGCTGCTTTTTTCTCTTGGATTTCATGTAGTGTTACTTTAAATACAGCTTCTTTTCCAGCTAAATCTTTTGATTGATATTCAGCAGGGAATGTAACAGTAATATCTTTTTGTTCTTCATATTTCATACCAATAACTTGTTCTTCAAAACCTGGAATAAATGAACCTGAACCTACATGTAATGCGAATTTTTCAGCTTTTCCACCTTCAAATGCAACACCATCAACAAAACCTTCAAAGTCAATTAAAGCGTGATCTTGATCTTTAACCATTCTTTTTCTAGCAATTTTAGTTAAAGGAGCAGATTGAGTTGCTAATTCTTCTAATTTTGTATCAATTTCTTTGGCATCTACTGCTTTATCTTCAACTTCTGGTAATAATAATTTATAATCACCTAAGTCAACTGCTGGTTTACAAGCTACTGATACTTCAATATCAATTGAACCATCTTCTTTTTTATCAAACTTAGAAATTGAAGGCTCGCCTACTAAATCTTCATTTGCTATGTTTAGTTCTTTTAAACCATTTGCTAATACAGCTCTTAATGCTTCACCTTCAGCATCTTCTGTTAATTTGTCAGCATATCTTTGCTTAACAACAGCAACAGGTACTTTACCTTTTCTAAAACCTTGAATATCC